>OZ243107.1:2586600-2897400 GCA_965212245.1 Owenweeksia sp.
TTGAAGTACAGTTTGAAGGATATACTTCGTAAAGATTACCATTCTCAGTTATTACATAGGCCTGTGCACCCAGGTTTTGAATGAAGCCTAAATACATCATGGACATAAATAAAAAGATGAATATGGTTTTAGGGCTTTTCAATTCAGTACTTAAGTAATTTTATGGTATGTATATAAGCGTATATGGAGCATTGAAAGTAAGGATTTATAACTATAGACTAACTAATACTTTGAGGGTGGCCTGGAACAAGAATGTGATTTTTTTGGATGGCCCACCAGAAGGCTATAAGACGAACAATGTAATGGCAATATAGCCCCCTTTCTGGTTAATAATGCCCGGGCTGGTTTATAAGCTCCCTTTCCTGAAATTATTAAAGGGTAACATTGTTGAAAATTCTAAGAGAACAGCTAGTTGCAGGCTCCGGTGCTGACTTTGGTCAGCGGCTTGGTAGGTGAGAGGTAAGGGATAACCCAAATCCATTCCCTGTAGGATAAACAGCAGGGCCGTAATCATTACAAAAGTGGGAATTACGCTCAATGCATGCTGATACAAGGATTAGCAAAAAAAGCAACTGATTGGCTTCGGAGAGAAACGACTTGCTACTGGAATTATGGTTTTACCCTTGCGCTCAAAGCGGGAACTTTGCGCTACAATTTCATCGTATAACTTAAGTCGTTCTTCCCACATAATGTCAGAAATTTAATTGAACGGTTACGAATATAAATTAAAAAGGCCGCTCCTCAGAGCGGCCTTTCTATCCTGTTTAAATAACTGAGTGATACTACTTGATCACCAGTTTATCGGCATAGATCATCTGCTCGCCATAGAAAATACGGTATCCGTAAATTCCGGAGGTCAGATCACCCAGTTCAATCCTGTTTTGGGCATTAAGCGTAATAACAGAATTGTGAACCTCATGACCCGCCATATCGGTCATAACCACCCGGGGCTGTGCATCTGCCACATCACCGTTGTGTATTACCGTAATATCCACAAACTCATCAGCAGGGTTTGGCACTGCGGTTACTTTGAAATCATCAGGATTTGCAAAGTTGCTGGTGTTGCCGTTTGAGGTTTGTTTACCCGGCTGGATTATTACAAATCCACAAGAGCATTTCTTGCCACTCCAGGCAGACAAGGTACCATCACTACACCTTGCTCTTACCCTCCATGAGAAACACTTTGAGGTAGAAGAAACAAAATATGAATTGCTGAGAACGGAAACATTGGTTACCGTGGGGCGCTGAGAAGAACCACAGCAATCCGGATCGTTTTCTTCAATAGAAACATCATAACTGGTGGCATTTAATACTGCTGTCCAGGTAAGTTGCTGTCCACCATGAGTAACGTTACATTTCAGATCCTGAGGCGTGGTGATAAAGCACTGTCCACAGGAACATGCAATCCTGCTCCAGTCAGATAGGGTACCATCGGCACATACCGCTCTTACCATCCAGGAGAAGCATTTGGCAGGGTCACTCACATAATAAGTGGTGTCGTTTACGGTTTCCGGTAAAGTGCTGATACCCGGCTGACCATTGTTGCAACACCTTGGATCATTGATTGAGAAGGCAATCTGATAGCTGACTGCATTAGGCACTGAGGACCAGCTCAGGTTCTGACCACGGTGATTGAAACATTTCAGATTTCGGGGTGCTTTAATTTCACACGGTCCACAATTGATCGTATAAGTAATGCTGTCACTACAACCTGTTTCATTATCAGTTACCACTACGGTAATAGGCAGGTCGTTCAAAGTTACAGACGTGGCGCTTCCACTGGTTCCGTTGCTCCATGCAAAGGAATAAGCTGGTGTACCGATCTGCACACCATCACGCAGCACTACAATTGGGAACTGTGTATTGGGGAATTCACATGGGTCAAAAGTGCAAATGGAATCCACATCCAGGTTGAAGGCTACGGTATCACAGCAAACCCCGTTGAGACCGGGGTCATCACAGCACTCAAACAGAAAGGTCTCTGTCCACAGGCAAGTATCAGGGCCAGCTACGGTTACAACTACCGCTGAATCCGGGTATACGTAGGATATTGCGCTGTTGTTACCGGGGTCATGACTCCAGGTAATAGTAAATACAGTATTGTCAATGAGCATTCCGTTTTCATCGTAAATAAAGATCGGGAATTCTTCATCCGGGTAATCGCAATAATTACAGCACGGATCACCGGATCCGCTGCGGGCAGGGTATTTAGCGGCAATATTGCTTCTATAGGCTTTCATTGCATCCTGAGCTTTCTGACTAACAAACAGAGAAGATCCTCCCGTAAGATCACAGCAGGTAAGGATATCAAACTCAGGGCAGCACGCTGCATTATATACATAGTCATTATTCTGACCAGGGTTGGAATGATAATCCGATTCAATATGAATAACTCCGGGGCCGAAGGAGAAAAATACCTCTACGAAAAAGTCAAAACCATCACCTGTGATTGCACCGGGTGGAAGATTGGCAGGGGTAACAGTAAAAGAAAAATTGTTACCAGACCAGATTACCGGAATGGTTCCTGCGGTAACATCTACACCGCTTTGCAGAATGGTTAGCCTGATGCTGTCGATAATAGCAGTATCACAATTGGAGATGGCATAGTCTACAGAACCAGTAACCTGCATGGTGTTACCAATACAAGTATCGGTTGGGTTCAATTCAATGGACCCCTCGTAATTGCAAGGATCGGTAGTATCCGTAGAGCAAGTGTCGCAGATATCATCTATGTAGGCATAACCCCAGTGAGCAGTCTGGCCACAATCGGTTGCTACAAATTCAAGGGTAACTGTATCACCAGGAACCCCACATGCATCTAATGAAGCACAGCTCCAGTCACGGTAGCGAACCCCGCTATGGGTGGGAGATTGCAGTAAAAAGGGATCGGAAGTATAAGCACTATGGCAAATACGGTCACACTCCACACCATTTACATCCAGTACACGCGCCACAAAAGTGGGCTTCTCCCCATCGTGAGTTGTACCAGGGTCGGTTAATACCGGGGCATAATTAAAGAAAATCTCCTCATCGGGAGCTGAAAGCACTACTCTTTTAATAAGCTTGCTCACACTGGCATTGGGCTGGGTCCATGTAGTATCATCCATATCAGAATTGACACGGGCCGCAAACATCCCTGAATTTACCCTTTCAATGGGTGCATAAGGATCCATTGCTGTAGAATCCACTATGGCAAAGTCACCCACAAAAGACATATCATTATTGGTAAATATGATCGGGTCCGGGATGGCGGGGGTCATGATATTACAATCACCGGAATTATATCCATTTGCCCCGTAGGCTGTCTGGCCGGTGTAGTTGCTGAAATCACCATCTTCAAAATCTCCGTTGGCACAGCTTCCTGAAACGATCATGGGTTGATATACAACCTTGGTTTCCGGGTATTGCCTGAAATACTCGCCTCTCCAGTATTGCCTTTTGAATTGCTGGAGCAGTTGCACTTCTCCCGCCTGACTTGCCGGGTTTTCAAGATTCTGCAGAAACGCAGCGAATTCCTGCATTTTACCTGCCGGTAATGGCTGGTCTATTTTATCGGAAATGTAATCGCGGATAGTCAGTTCCTGACTGTTCATTTTCTCCTGTCGTAAGGAGAATTCACCTTTCGTTTCCTGAGCGCTCAGCCACGATGTGGCACAACACGTCAATAAAAGGGCGCAAAATGAAATAATTTTCTTTTTCATTTCAAGGTTTAATTATTGGTTGTTTCCTACTCTTTTTTGGATTTTCAGATTACTCCTTTTTAAAACAATGTAGCGCCCTAAATGTAGATATATATTCGGTTTAAGCAAATTAAGTAGTTGATAAATAAGTGTTTGAGAGTTTGTTTAAATAGAATATTATACTTTAAAAATCTCATTTATATACATTGTATGTTTTAAGATGTAAAAATTAACACATAATGATTTTATTATGGATAATTATAGTATGATATTTTAGAAATGTGGAAAAGCTTAGTTTACTGTATTTAAAGACATAGCACCCTTCTTTAATAGTATAGGACTAATAAGAATGGATAAGGCAAGCTAAAGATCATAAAGATTTCTGTAGCGGAAGATTCAAGGCATATTTTTCAGCGACATCCTTCTACAATCGCTGGTGTTTGTTGAGAGGACTGATGTGCACCGTTGTCTATCCCTCTTAATATAAGAAGCACTGCAGTGATGATAACTAAGGCAGGTATCAGTTTTTGAATAGAGCGAGATCGTTTTTGTAAAAAGCTAAGGGCGCCCATATTGGTTAGAAACAGGAGGGGTAAGGTGCCTGTACCAAATAGCAGCATATAGAAAACAGCAGTAAGAGGACTTCCACCGGCTGTGGCGGGAAAAATAGCCAGGTACACCATGCCGCAAGGCAGCAGACCATTTAATACGCCACTGCCAGTGTTATAGAGGCTTTGGGATGAACGGTTTTGTTGCAGCCGCATACGCATACGGCTTAGGTAAGGAAAAACAAGGCGCAGTAGTTTTCGATCCAGTTTGAAGAAATAGAAAGCAGCCATGGCAAAGAGAAGAAGAAGACCACTGAAAAGAGATATATTTTGCTGCCAGTTCTGAAACCCGAGGCTGCGCCCGGCTAAACCGGCTAACAGTCCCAGTATACCGTAGGTGGTAATGCGGCTAAAATGATACAGAATAATATGCCGGTAGCCTGCTTTTTGTTGAAAGGCCCCGGTAACCATAGCTTGTAAAGGGCCGCACATACCCAGGCAGTGCAGCGAGGAAAAAAGCCCCAGTAAAAAGGCGCTGATCAGCATCACAACACAATTTCCGGTTCAAAGAGATAGTCCACTCCCTCACAATGTACTTTGGTTTTGGCTATCCATTTACCATGGGCCATTTTCGGAAAATGGATGGCAAAATGATTGGTGGAGGTGTGGCCCTCGCTTTGATTAAAATCATAATCCGCCTCCAACTCAAAATACATGTGAATGTCAACGGTTTTGGGCTTTCCATCCAGGTCAGCCGGAAGTTGCAAAACCAATTCTTCACCTTTTATTTTTAATCGAGCTTTATCACCCAATTTAAGGGTGTTGGTGCGTTGGTCAATTACCTCCTGAAAAACCAATTCTTCCGCATAATAGTTTTCACTTACCAAATCAAAATCCTGTTGCATGGCACTATATACCATAAAGCTCATTAAACCCGCAAAAAGTCCCAATGTGAGTACAATTCCGGTTCCCCAATTCCATTTCATAATTTCTATTTTTAGTTGCGGATCACGGGACCGTTGAAATTGGTGGTGATCTCATCGATTAGTTTGTTTTGGTTGTATAGTCCCAGTTTTACCTCTGTATTACGACTATCCAGATTCTCTTTAGGCAGGTAAATGAGTAATGCTCCTTCGGCCAGACTTCCTTTTTTTACTTTAACGGGACTACCTCCGGCAACTTCAAGCCGCCCACCGGGTTCCAAAAGTTTTATTTCCAGCTGCAGGTCTTCTGCCGTTTTGTTGATCATTTTGTAGTTATACACATTGCTCAGCGTGTCTGTATCTACTTTTTGGTATAATTGGCCGGGCATGCGGAGCACCAGAGCCTCTACATCGGTGCGGCTGGCCAACAGTACACTGAATACTCCGATCAAAACGGTAAGAACTACAGAATAGGCAATTATGCGGGGCGTAAAGATCTTTTTATGCTGGTGGGCAATGTTCTCTTCACTGTCATAGCGGATCAAGCCCCGTGGACGTTTTATACTGTCCATAATGTGATCGCAGGCATCCATACAAGCGGTACAATTGATGCATTCCAATTGGGTGCCGTTGCGGATATCAATTCCGGTAGGGCATACTTCCACACATTGGTTACAGTCTATGCAATCACCTTTACCCAGTGCTTCACGGTCTTCACTTTTACGGAATTTACCCCGTTTTTCACCCCTGCGATAGTCGTAGGCAATAACCACGGAAAAACGATCCAACAGCACACTTTGCAGTCTGCCGTAAGGACATACGATTATGCAAACCTGCTCACGGAACCAGGCAAATACAAAAAAGAAGACCCCGGAGAAAATAAGGAGGGAAATGAGTCCGCTTATGTGTTTGGACGGATCATCACTTACAATAGCCCACCATTCATTTCGGCTGATGAGATACATCATAAACACGTTGGCTATGCCAAAACTGATAAGGAAAAACACTCCGTTTTTTAAACTGCGCTTCCATATCTTTTCCCACTTCCACGGCATACGGGCCAACCGCATTTGCTGATTACGATTACCATCTATCCAATACTCTATCCTGCGGAAAACATGTTCCATAAAAATGGTTTGCGGGCAAACCCAGCCACAGAATAAACGGCCAAAGGCTACTGTAAACACAGCTATAAAAAGTACGCCAATGATCATGGCCAGTACGGCCAGAAAAAAATCTTCCGGCCAAAAGATTTGCCCGAAAAGGATAAACTTACGCTCCAGTACATTAAACATCATGAAGGGACGGCCATCTATGTAGATGAGTGGGGTAATAAAAAGAATTGCCAGCAGTATATAGCTGACAATTCTCCGGTAGTTGGTATAGCGTCCATTGGTTTTTCGCGGGAACAAAAAGTTACGCTTACCACTTTCGTCAATGGTGCTGACGTGATCCCTGAAACTGGGATGGGTAATATGAATGTTCTTTTTTTCCGCCATGACAGGGCACCTTGGTTTTATTCTGTTTCCGTAGTATCGGGGGTGGCAGTATCAGCAGGCTCGGCAGCCAGACTGTCCACAGAAAGCGGACCCACACCTTCGTCTTCGGGAGCTTCATAGGCATCACCCTGGGGTTCCTTGGGGTTAGCCGGAGTGGTGCCCTGGAGACTTAGTATATAAGAAGATACTTTTTGCATTTCAGCCGGATTCAACTGATCCTTCCAAGGGATCATACCCTTGGCGGGAACCCCGTATTTTACGGTGCTGAATACATCTTTAATGTCACCTCCGTGTAACCAGTAAACATCAGTGAGGTTAGGCCCCACACCACCACCACCGTCTGTGGCGTGGCATACGGCACAATTCTTAATGAATATTTTAGCACCTTCTTCCAGTTGAAGCGCACCTTCTAACATGACCACCGAAGTTTCGTCCACCAGGTTAGCAGCATTTTTAAGGTATTCGGCCTTTTGGATTTCAGCCTGGGCCAATTGCTGCTGATATTCCTCAGCAGATAGCGGAGCGGTTCCCAGAACATGAAAACGAAGCAGGTATATTACGGCAAAGGCTATGGAAATGTAAAACCCCCATAACCACCATGGTGGCAGATTGTTGTCCAGTTCCCGTATGCCATCGTACTCATGGTCCAATTCAATTTCAGACTCTTTTTCAATGGGTTTGGCATCCTGCATACGTTTCCAAAGCCGGGTGAAAAAATCATCCTGCATGGCAGTAACTTCCGCTTCAGGAAGCTCATCCAGGCGACCTTCTTTCCGCAATACAAAGTATTTGATACTGTTTAGTGCCTCAGTTACGGCAGCAATACTGATCAGGAGGAAAAAAACCGCCAGCAGTATGATCCAGCTTACCGGATCGGCCAATATATCTGCTGCTTTTGCATGATTGATCATCGGTGTACAAAAGGCTCCGATCATAAGTAACAGTACAAAGCCTACCAGGTATTTATCTTTCTTATTCATGATCCTGATTTTTTTCGGTTTCGGTATCCAGCGGTAAAGCACCCAGTTTATGCATTCGCTCTTTATCGGCTCTGATAATGTAAATCAGTGTGCCTACAAAAAAGGTGAAGAAAATGAGAAAGGATATCAGCGGATAAATCTCTATCCCGCTGATTGAATCCATGTGGTGTTTGATGAATTTTAGCATGGCTTTTAGTTTTCGGCTAGTTCAGTATCCCTGGCTTTAATATCTACGCCCAGGCGTTGCAGATAGGCAATCAGAGCAATGATCTCATCATCACTTTTTAACTCTACATCTTCAATCTGCTCGCGTAGTTCACCCGCAATGGCATCCTGTTGTTGCTTCAGGTAGAATTCGTAATTGTCTACGTACTCTTCTTCATAAGGCACTCCCAGGCTAACCATGGCTTTGAGTTTTTCCTTGGTATACCTGGTGCTCAAAGTATTTTCAAAGAGCCAGGGGTAGCGTGGCATTATAGACCCCGGACTCATACTTTCCGGATCCAGCATATGATTGTAATGCCAGCTGTGTGGGTATTTCCCACCCACACGGTGCAGGTCGGGGCCGGTGCGTTTACTTCCCCACAGGAAGGGATGGTCATACACAAACTCACCCGCTTTGGAGTATTCTCCGTAACGGGCGGTTTCAGACCGGAAGGGCCGCACCATCTGACTATGGCAGGCGTTACAACCTTCGCGTATGTAAATATCCCGTCCTTCCAGTTCCAGTACGGTATAGGGCTTTACGCTTTTAATGGTAGGGATGTTGGACTCCACCATCATGGTGGGTACAATCTCTATAATACCGCCTATAAGCACTACCACCACGCTGAAAACCATAAGCTGTACAGGACGTCTCTCAATCCAGCGATGCCAGTGTTCACCTTTGGGTTTGTTAAACACCCGCCCAAAGGGTACGGCACTATCCTCTTCACTGGCCATGAATTTTCCGCTGCTTACGGTACGCAGCACGTTCACCACCATCAGTATCATACCAATCACATATAGGGTTCCTCCCAGGGCCCGTAAAGCATACATAGGTATGATCTGGGTTACCGTTTCCAGAAAATTGCCGTATACCAGGGTGCCATCAGGGTTAAACTCTTTCCACATAAGGCTTTGAGTAAAACCGGCTACATACATGGGCAGTGCCCAGAAAATGATACCCAGGGTGGCAATCCAAAAGTGAGCATTGGCCAGTTTTTGAGAATACAGGCTGGTTTGATAGAGTTTAGGCAGTAACCAATAGGTGATACCGAATATCATGAAACCATTCCACCCCAGGGTGCCAATGTGCACATGGGCCGGTATCCAATCCGTATAGTGGGCAATAGCATTGATGTTCTTGAGGCTCAGCAGCGGTCCTTCAAGGGTGGCCATACCGTAAGCGGTAATGGCTACTACAAAGAACTTGAGTACGGCACTTTCCCGCACTTTATCCCAGGCGCCCCTGAGGGTAAGCAAACCGTTGATCATCCCGCCCCAGCTGGGAAAGATCAGCATGATGGAGAATACGGTTCCAAGGCTTTGGGCCCAATCTGGCAGAGCGGTATACAATAAGTGGTGAGGGCCGGCCCAGATGTAAATAAAGATAAGGGCCCAAAAGTGTACGATGGATAAACGATAAGAGTATACCGGACGGTTTGCGGCTTTAGGCACAAAATAGTACATCAGTCCAAGCACCGGAGTGGTAAGGAAAAATGCCACTGCATTATGGCCGTACCACCATTGTACCAATGCATCCTGTACTCCGGCAAAAACGGAATAAGACTTTAAAAAGGATACGGGTAATTCCAGGTTGTTTACTATATGAAGTAAGGTAACTGTTACAAAAGTGGCAATGTAAAACCAGATGGCTACGTAGAGGTGGCGTTCCCTCCGCTTGAGGATGGTCCAGAACATATTGATACCGAAAGAAAGCCATACCACTGCAATAGCGATATCTATAGGCCACTCCAGTTCTGCATATTCTTTAGATGAAGTAAAGCCCAAGGGCAGGGTTATCACCGCGGCAAGTATAATGAGTTGCCAGCCCCAAAAATGAAATTTACTGAGCAAATTGCTGGCCATTGGCGTTTTAAGTAGCCTGGGCAAAGAGTAGTATACCCCTGCAAAAATGGAGTTTCCTACAAAGGCAAAAATAGCCCCGTTGGTATGTAAAGCCCGCAGACGGCCAAAGGAGAACCAGGAAGTGTCCAGGTTAAGATCCGGGAAAACCAGTTGCAGGGCAATGGTTACTCCTACCAGCAGAGCAATTACACCCCATATAATGGTAGCCACCATAAAATTACGGGTCCACCGGTTGTCATAATGAAAAGTTTCGCGTTGCATACTACTTGTCTTTAGCGCTTAAGGGTTTAGATTCTTTTTTCAGCATTCGTACACTGGGTGAGTAGTCATCATCGTACTGACCGTTCCGGATGCTCCAGATAAAAGCGGCCAGAAAGGCTATAGCTACGAGGAAGCTCACCGAGATGAGAATGTAAATGGCAGACATATTCTAGGTTTTATACAGGCCAAAAGTAGAGTTGGGAGGAGGGGAGAGAAATGATAGTTATCAGGGAAAAAGCTGATAAATGTCAGGTTTTGGAAAACCAGGCAGAGGGGGTGATATTTATCATTGTAAGAGTAGCCTCAAATGAGGAACTTTAAGCTGAAAAAATTGAAAGCCATGACCGATTCAAAAATCACTACCGTAGAACAATTGCAAACCGCACTTTCCCGGAAACCGGGACATAGTGGTTATTCTCCTGTAGCAGATAAGATAGATGTACCCATATCAGAACTGGAACCTTATTTTCGTTGGAATGATTTGAGGCATACCCGCATCAGTCTGCATGATTCAGATGAAATTGAAGCCGTGCTCACCTGCTGGGAACCGGGCCAGAGTTCTGCCATACACAACTATAATTTTAACCAGGGCTGGGTGCTGGTACTGCAAGGAGAATTGTACCTGGAATTATACCATATGAAGGATAACCGGCCGGTGGAGGTTTCTGAAATTGCCCTGCGGAATAAAGGTATGTTCTATCTTAATGATAGTATGGGTTATCATCGTTTCAGCAATAGTTCGCCAGATCGTACGGTGGCCCTTTTTCTTTATGTATCCAAAGTGAAGCGCTGGAGTATTTACAATGAGAAAACGGGTCAGCTTCAAACGGTTGAAACTACCTACGATCATGTAGCAGGTGGTGCGCATTGAATGATATCGTATTAAAAATAAAAAGCCCGCAGCTCTACAGCTGCGGGCTTTTTTGATATAAAGTAGTTTCAGTATGCTTTTAAAAGCTTACCACCGCCTCCAGCATTATACCGTTAAACTGGCCTTCGTATAAAATGCTGGCAGGGTCAAAGCCATCGTAGGTTTGCTGTACATATTCAGCTTTTACCATAACGTTCTTTGTCATATACCATCCGGCTCCGGCCTCTATGCGGTTTATGGTTAGGTTGTTTCCGGTAAAGGCTTCTTCACCGCTGGCCTGATTGTATTTAGCACCTATGTAAAGGTTCTCTGTGGTACCAAAACGGTATACCAGGTCAGCCGCCAGCTGAGTCCAGTTACGGGTGTTATCTTCAGCTTCAGCTTTTCCACTGGTAAGTTCCACGGTTCCCAAAAGTTCCAGGCCTTTAAATTTCATAAAAGGGTTTATCATAATAGCGGTAATTTCATTGGTAAAGCCGGGATTATACCGGCCGGAGCGAAAGTTACCTGAAGCACTGGCCGTATAATCTTCCATTACCAGGTAAAACCTTGATCCGCCACGATCACCGGTGTACAGGTAGTTGCGGGCAGATTTACCGGTCATATACAATGAACTTGTAAGACGTAAACGCAGATCATCATTAAACTGGCGGTCATACCCCAGTTTTCCGAGAATAACCGGGTTATAATCACCAGGTCCGGTAACCGCCTGGTTCAGTTTCCCGTTGGTCAAGCCGGCCATGATCAGGAAATCACCGGGGGTTACATAAATTTCGGCTCCGGCCTCAGTATTAAAAGCATCCAGAATAAGGTTTCCTACAAAAGGATTATAAATAGCACGGGCATTATCTGTTCTGCGGAAGTGGTAATCACCGTAATTCAGCTCCATAAGCCCCACCTTTATAGTGGTTATATCCATTACATTTTCCAGGAAACCGGGCTTTATGAAATCCAGTTTGCTGATTTGCAGATAACCACCCTTTACCCAGCTTTCCGGATGATGACGGGAAGAAAGGTAGGTCCGTAAATGCATGCGCATTCCATCGGCCAGGGCTACATCCAAATCGAGGTTTGCGGTAGGTAAATTGAAGTTGCTGCCTATATCCATTAGTGTATCCGTTGACCCTGTGGAGTGGCTGAGCCCTTGAAACTGAAGCGCAAAAGCTCCGCCCATTCTCACTTTTACACCTTCAAAGGGTACATTGTTGTTGTCCAGGGCTTCAAACTGGTTGATGCCGCGTTGGTCAGGGAACCGGAATTGCTGCAGATCACGATCATTAACCTGTGCAAAGGAGCTAAAGCTTAGGGAGACTGTCATTATGGTAGTCATGATCCCTGATTTAAAAAGATGTTTCATTGGTTTTAAGGATTAATTGAAATTAATAGTAAAATCTATGGTTATAAGATCGCCAGTGGTTACACTGCCAAACATGAAAGATGGAGCCTCTACTTCAAACTGGCTCATTTTTAATTCTTTAGTACCCTTGAATTCAATACCTTTTTCCTTTACCACTGCAGTAAGCGGAATTCTCAGGCTTTGAGTTTTCCCGGCTACGGTCAGCCGCCCTTCGGTTAGCAGATCCAGTTTCCCGGCAGACATGGGTTTTATGCTGATAAGCCGTGTAAACACATAGTTGATATGGGTATGATCTTCGGACTTCAGTGCTTTGTACATATTTTTATCCATGGGCTTTTTGCCACTCTTGAGGCTGTTCACCGGTACGGTAAGTTCCAGTTCTTTGATATGAAGAGAATCTTTAAAAACATCCACTTCCATACTCCCGTTAAAACTTTCAGCTGCTACTTCCCAGTCATGAAGGGTGGAAGTGCCACTGATACTCATAGCAGAGCCAGCCTGGTCCGTTTTATAGGTTTTAAGCGGGTTAATAAAACTGAAGGTGCCCAGCAGGAGGATAATGGATATTATGAAGGTTTTCATGACGACTACATTTAATACTGCAAATGTGAGACTGTAGCTTTAGGAGTGCTATGACACTTATCAGTACCCCAGATGATCTTTATCATGTTTTAGGCAAGAGTGCTGAGGTAATTTTGTAGAATGTCTGAATTAGAACGGAGGATCAAAAGTATTGCGGCTGGTAATACCCTGCTATGGAAAGCCTTGAAGAAGGGGCAGGAATGGCAGTATGATTTGCAATATCAGCGGTTTTATGGTCCATTCTCTACCCGCACCGCATCTATCTGTGAGATCAATATAGAGTTTTGCAGTGCCTGTAACCTGCGGTGCCGCTTTTGTGCGCTGGATCATCTTAAGCCAAGAAGCTACATGAGCCCCGGGGTACTGGATAAGGTATTTGATACGCTATTATACGATGAACGCTTTAGCCGGGTAAGGCAGATCAATCTGCACAACGGTGGCGAAACCTTGTTACACCCCAAACGAGTGGAGCTCTTTAAGAGGATTAAGCTCCACAAATCCATTTTTGAGAAACACCAGCGGGCTTTCCCAAAGATCATTTTATTAACCAACGGTATGTTACTACGTGAAAGGCTGGCTCGTGAACTGTTGGAATTAAAAATATTGGATGAAGTAGGCTTTAGCCTGGACGGGGGTTCCCCACAGGCTTTTGAGGATATGCGGGTGAATGCGAAGTGGAAACGCTTTGCAGAAAACGTTAAACAATTCAGTGCCTTGCGTGACGAAATTGACCCTGGGGTAAAAACCTTCGGTATTTGTATAGTGCCGGAGCCTCACCCGCTCAATGATTCCTGGATGCATCTGGATTTTCGGGAAGTAGCACGTTTGTTGAACTCCGTGGAATACCGCAGGCTCCATGACTGGGGCGGCCAGGTGGATATTGGCGGGGGTGCCGGGGTGAATAAAAAAGGTTGTAGTATGCTCATTAACCAAATGGTAATACTGCCCACTGGTGAGGTAACGGTTTGCTGCAATGACCTGAATGGAGAAGGTATTGTTGGTAACCTGCTGGAGGAAAGTTTGTACGGGATATACAGTGGTGAGAAGCGGATGCGCTATGTGAACTTGCTTCGCCAGGGGCGTAAGGAGGAGCTGGAGCTGTGTAAGGAGTGTGTGAGTTTTTAAGTTATTAGTTGTGCTGGTTGAACCTTGGAAGATTTTACCTTTCAACGGCCTCTTCCCTAAAAATCCAGCACCAATTCCATATTAGCGTTGGCTACCCGCACCGGAATATTAAATTCATGTTCCAGTTTTACCCGCAGGCAATCTGAAGAATGGGGTTCTCCGTGATTGAGCACAATGCGGCCAGGAAGTTTATCCGCTTTCTTTAACCACTCTACTATTTCCTCCCGGTCAGCATGAGCAGAGAGTCCTTCAAGTGGTACAATTTCCGCCTTTACAGCGTGGTATTTTCCGAAGAACTTCACTTCTGAAGCATGATTGGCCAGGCTGTGTCCCCGTGTTCCTAAGGCCTGGAAGCCGGGAAGGATAACCATGGTCCTGGGGTCGCTGATATGTGCTTCCAGGTGGTGGAGGATGCGCCCCCCGGTGATCATCCCGCTACCAGCGATCACAATTTTAGGTTCTGCCATACTTACAATGGTTCGGGAAGCTCTATGATCTGAGATCACCTCAAACTGGTGGGTAAGGATGTGGCGTAGCTCAGGGTCATGCAGGAAGCTGTAAAAATCGGTTAGGACCTTGGTAACCGCAGCCGCCATGGGGCTGTCCAGGTAAATCTTTTGCCTGGGAATCCTTTTCTCATGCATGAGCTTTAGCAAAATATATATCATCTCCTGGCTGCGTTCCACCGCAAAACTGGGGATCAACACCTGACCTTTGCGTTGGTGAGCTCTATTGATAGCATCTTCCAATTGCTCAAAGGGCGAGATTATGCTGTGTAGCCGGTTGCCATAGGTTGATTCCAGGATCAGAAGGTCACAGTTGGGAAGCTTGGCGGGTTTGGACATGATCAAGGGGTGCATTCGCCCCAGATCACCGGAAAAAACGATGATCTTTTCTTCGGCATGCAGCTCCACCATTCCACTGCCCGGGATGTGGCCATTGGCAATGAACCGGAAACGTAAATCAGGGCCAGGTACCATCCATTCGTCAAATTCATGGGTATGGAATTGTTGGAGGCATTGCTGCACATCTTTAGTATTGTAAAGAGGCTGTGCCGGATTGTGTTTTGAATACTGTTTACGATTGGCGTCTGCCGCATCCTCTTCCTGTATTTTGGCGCTGTCCAATAAAATGATCTCCGCCAGCCGGGCTGTAATAGGCGTACAGTGGGTAGCTCCTTTAAATCCCTGGCGCACCAGGCGGGGAAGGTACCCGCAATGATCAAGGTGGGCATGGGTGAGGATCACATCGGTGATTTCGTCAGCATCCTCCAGGTCGGTCCAATTCTGCTGGCGCAGACTTTTTACACCCTGGAACAAACCACAATCCACCAGTATTTTCTGATTGTTAAAATTAACCAGCGTTTTGGATCCGGTGACGGTACCGGCACCCCCTAAGAAGCGCAGTGTAAGCTGGTTGGTTTTAAGAGCCATTTTTTATCCGTTTGATTTACAGTTTTAAATTACACAAAGCTTTTAAAAACAGGCTTTAGTTTTTTGAAAGTTGAGTCTGTAAGCTTGTCCACTTTAAGCCTTTCAATAACCTTTCCGCCTGATACCGGCTCGCCAAAGTGGTGAATATGACCACGGATACCGAACTTACCGGCATTAGTATTGCGCACACTAACGGACTTAGCACTCCGACAATGGCAAAGCTCAAGCCCACAAGATTATAGAGTAGTGAAAGGGTAAAAGCTTTATAGATCACTTTTTGGTTCATGCGGCTTAGCTGCATGAATTTATCCAGCTTGCCAAAGGAATCAGCCAGTAGCAGTGCATCACTGGCCGGGAAAAAATTGACATTCTTTTCGCAGAGGCTAATACCCACTTCACTTTGTTGTAGGGCTCCTGCATCGTTCAATCCATCACCTATCATGGCTACCTTTTGTCCCTTAAACTGAAGTCCGTGCAGGTATTCCAGTTTATGATGAGGAGACTGATTAAACAGGAGTGTGGCGTGTGAACCCAGTAGTTTTTCAAAGCGTATGCGCTCGGCTTCATTGTCGCCACTTAGCAGCGAGACCTCATATTTATTTTGAAGTTTAGTCAGTACCCGTGCTGTTTCTTTACGGGTTTCCTGAAAAAAGGAAAAATAGCCAAGCAATATGCCATTGGCCTCTACATAAACGGCCGTAGTTTGTGCCTCATCCTGAAGATTTAAATAAGCCGCTTTACCCATCCGGTAAGCCGTTTCGTTTACCCGTGCACTTACGCCCTCTCCGCTGCTTTCAGAAAAATCAGCAGCTACACCTGCTTCGGCATTATTGGTATTTAAAAAGGCCAACAGAGGCGGGGCCAGCGGGTGCTGGGCGTTTAAAGCTATGGAAGCAATGGCGGTCTTCTGCTCTTTGGAAAGTTGTATTCCCTTCCATTTCACATGAATGTTATTTTGCCTGGTGAGCGTTCCGGTCTTATCAAAAACAATACGATTAATAGCGGCCATGCGGTTAAGGACGTCTGAACTTTTCAGATAAAACCCATGACGCCCGAACCAGCGCATCATACTACCCGAAGCAAAAGGCTCAGCCAGAGCCAGGGCACAGGGACACGCTACAATAAGTACGGCTGTAAAAACGGTGACGGCTTTGGACGTATCAAAGAAAGACCACAGTAAAGCCGCCAGGCAGGCTATGGCAATGATGGCAGGTGTAAAATAACGTGAAATACGATCGGTAAGACTACTTCCTTTTTTGTGTTCGGTATGTGTGAAACTATCCCGGTTCCAAAGGGATGAGAGGTAGGAACGGTTTACTGAGGTTTTTACCTCCATCCGGGTTGCGGACCCCTGTATACGGGCACCTGCAAAAATAGTTTCCCCGGTTTTTTTATGCACCGGAATGGATTCTCCGGTAATATAGCTGTAGTCGGCCCGGGCTTGTTCACTCAGTAATTTAGCGTCAGCAGGAACTATTTCGCCCTGGCGTACCATAATTATATCGCCCGGTTTAAGATCATCCACCGCAATGGCTCTTTCTCGGCCATTACTCATTTGTAAGTTGGCAGCCAAAGGCAGGAATGAGCGAAAATCGCGGTCAAAAGAAAAGTTGGCGTAGGTTTTTTGTTGATACCACTTGCCAATGAGCAGGAAAAAGATCAATCCGGTAAGACTATCAAAATAGCCGGCCCCGCTTTGGGATATCACATCATAGACCGAGCGAATAAAAAGCACCGAAATGCCTAATACTATGGGTAGGTCAATACTCAGAATACCAGCTCTCAAAGTTTTAAGAGTGTTTAGAAAATAGTCTTTTGCACTGTAGGTGATTACCGGAAGGCTGAAGAGTAGCATCAGGTATCGGAAAAACCTTTGAAGGGCCGGGTCAGAGGCCAGGCTGCTGTGTAAATATTCCGGTAAGGCCAGCAACATGGTATTCCCAAAAAAGAAACCAGCTATACCCAATTGAATAAGTAAGGTATTTCGTTTGGCCGGATCTTTACCCAAACGGGTTTGAAAATCAGGGGTATATCCAATGTAATCCAGTAGTGCGGCCAGTTGGGATAAACGAATACGATCCGACCGAAAAGTTAAGGTGGCTTCCTTACGACCAAAGTGAACCTGTACTTCCAGAATAGCTTCTTCAACATCGGGCAGGCTTTCCAGCAAATAAATACAACTGGAACAGTGGATAGCGGGCAAATGCAGGTTGACACGGGCAAAATTTTCTTCTTCAAAACTCAGGAGCTTACTGCGGATTTTTGTTTCATCAAGATAGGCGTAAGCGGATGTGGCAAGTTTATCCGGTTCCGGTATACCCCGCTTTTCATGCAGTAATTCATCCACCACCTTACAACCGTAACAACAGTATACTTTTTGCCGGTTACTTCCGTAAATTATTTCATTTACAGCCTGATGGCAATGTGTACATTCCAGTTCAGTGATGGTATTTTGATCCATATTTCAAAATTCCGGCTTTGTATTGGGTCTTAAAATGACAATTGTCATACTTTTGATAGACCTATGAAATCAACTAAAGAAAGTTTAGAGTCACCCCTGCATTGCCAGTTTTGTCAGAACCGTACCCACAGTGCTTTTCACAATCTTGGATCGGGTGAGCTAGACACCATCAGCCGCTTAAAAACCTGTGTGTCTTTTCGAAAAGGGCAGGTAATTATGCATGAGGGTGCCCGCCCGCAGGGGGTATACTGTATTCATAAAGGCAAAGCCAAACTTTATAAAGTAGGTACCGAGGGTAAAGAGCAGATTGTACGATTTGCCACCAATGGAGATTTGATCGGTTACCGAAGCATTTTAAGTGATGAACCCATCAGTGCTTCTATCACGGCTTTGGAAGATACCTATGCCTGTTATATACCAAAATCTTCCTTTTTTGAAGTAATTGAAGAAAACCCCAGGTTTTCTCTGAACGTATTGAAAATTTCCTGCCATGAACTGGGCGAAGCAGGTAAGATGATTGCCAGCCTGGCTCAAAAAACGGTACGGGAGCGTTTGGCAGAGATACTGCTTATTCTGCGCGCTACTTTTGGTGAAGATGAGGAGGGCTACCTGGATATTAAACTAACCCGTGAGGAAATTGCCAATATGGTGGGTACCGCTACCGAATCTGCTATCCGGCTTTTATCTGAATTAAAGGAAGAAGGCCATGTTTCCACTCAGGGCCGCAGAATAAAGTTAGAGGATCGTCCGGCCCTGCGAAAAGTGGCGGCCATTTTTGAATAGCCTGATATAAATCATTTTTCCGGATTTTCAACCACTGTACTTTGGCTCCGTGAAGTTGAAGTAACAGCCTGTGAAATTTGAAGACAGAATACAGTGGGTGCGGAGGATTTGGCAGAATGCCAATCCGGAAAGCATCGAAGCTTTGGTGCTCCATAGCAGTTACCTGATATTTGACCGTTCGGACGAAACGCTTTTCCGGCCGGGAGATGCCCCGCAAGGCTTTTACTGGATATTATCGGGTAGCGTACAACAATCAGCCGGGGATCAAAATATACTGTCTGTACAACATGGGGCCATGATTGGTTTGGAGGAATTTCTGCAACATCGTTTACACCAGTTCCACTGGCGTAACCTCTGCCGCACGGAAGCCTTGTTTATGGATCAAAGATGCTTTGACCTGGTGGCGGGCAATGAGCAGGGTTTTATTTATAACCAATTGGCCAAACAGTTGCTGGACATTAAAATCCGTTACCGCCACCTGGATACAGATCATTTTTCGCGATCGAATTAGGTCAATTGAAAAGTGCTTATCCCCAATATTTATTACGACTTATTGTGGATCACTTTGCTTATCGGAATGGAACGCAATTCGGTAAAATCACGGATAAAATACAGTTCCGATCCTCCGGGGTTAAAGAAAACAAAAGTATCCCAGCTGTCTCTGCGGTTTATACCCTTTTGCAGTGGTACCGGGTAGGTCCACTCCCCGTTTTCGAGGTAGCTCACCCATTGATCGGAAGGGAGCCTGCGGTTTTTGGATAGTGCGGAAACGTCCAGTACTACATAATCATTGGTGTGGCCGGGAATACCACCCCAAATGTAATGATCGTCCAGGCGGTTTTTCCATCGGTTTACCGGTTCGTAAGGCTGCGGGTTAACGTAAGTGTTTTCATTCTTTTGGGCTATATAGGTAGTTGAAGTTTCCCAGTTGGCTTCAGTAACCCTGAACACTAAATTACCCGAGGCATCAAAAGCAGGAGCGGAGTGATACTTGCCCTTTTGGTTGAGATTACCCAGGAATTGTGGTTTAGACCATTGGTCACCTTTCTTTTTTTCAGCGTACCAGAGGTAGGCGTTTTCCGGCCAGCTCTTATCCGGGACCTGGCGGTAAGAGGTGAAGACCAGCTGATTACCATCCGGTGAAATGGTAGGGTATAGGTCTGAAGATACGGAGTTACCCAGGTTTAACTCTTCAGCTTTAACCATTTCATGACCTTCGTTTTGAGAGCGGAATATGCGGTATTTTTCTCCTTTTCCGGTTTTTAAGAAAAAGTAGTATTCAAGGCCGTCTGCTGAAAAGGAACCCCTGTACAAAATGCGTGGCTCGGTAATACTCCCAACCTCAATCCTGCGGGTGGCATCTTCTTCGGTGTAAGCTGACAATTCACCAAAATACGCATCCCGTTCTTCGGAGCTGTAACTTTGCCACAGTACTTTATCAATCTGCCAGCGGCCCATATCCGTTTTGGAGAGCAGTACATAGTCAAAGCCCCAAATGGCTTTTATTTTGGCACTGGCCACTTTATCTTTTACCTCAAATAGCTCAATATCTTCCGGTGCCCAATCCGGTATCCAGCCTTTGTGGTTGTAGGTAGCAGCCGTATGCTGTAGCTCGGCAAAGGTCATACTACTGTAGCTCCAGCTTTCTTTTTTGCGGGAGTAATAGTACCCGGATTTTTGCAGTTCCGGCTTGCTGTAGATATCCACCAGTGCCGAGTCCGTTTGATAAATGGAGTAGATATAGTTGCGCAGCGCTTGCCTCACGGCCTGCTTATCATTTTTCGGGGGATACTCAGCGCTTAAAAAGCGGTTGATCTCCCCGAAATAGGCCTGGGGGTTATCCAGCCAGCCATAGTGACTGCTGTGATCCAGCAATACAACCCTGGAGTTGGAAAAAACGCTATCGGCAAGGGTAGCTAATTCTGTACTGATCACATCTTCTTTACCCTGGATGAGCAGAACGGGCTTGTCAAAGGAGGAAAGCTCTTTTTTAGTGTCGAAGTCAATACGTCTCAGGTCGCTCCACACCAGGCCGTTTAGTTGCATATTACCTTGGGTAAGGCGTTCTGCCACCACGGGAATAAACTTGCGATCCACTACATAAGCCGGAGCCAGAAAAGTGGCATGCCTGAGTTTGGCAGTATAGGAAGTATCCCCTTCGCGCATCCGGCCACGCCAGTAGCTTAGTGAATCCAGCTCCGTTTCTGTAAGGCGAGAGGTAATGGATGTGCCTCCGTCCTGTAAGAGGGTTAGATCCACACCACCGGAGGAAGAAGCGATCATGCCTGCCACACGATTTGGATGTTTAGCAGCATAATAATTCATCATAATACCACCAAAGGAATGGCCGAGTATCATCCATTGATCAATGCCCAGGTGTTTGCGGATCGCTTCAATATCCTTTACCATGAGATTCATGGTAATAGTGGTACTATCCAATTGATTTAGTTTGGATTGTCCGGTTCCGCGCTGATCGTACAGAATAGTCTGGTAACCCATTTTTGCGATTTCGGTAGCCATAGGTTCAAAACCTTCGCAGTTAAAACCCGGCCCACCGTTGATCACCAGTATTGGTGATCCTTCACCAATGAGGCGATAGTGGATATTTACCCCTTCTGAGGGCGCAAAATTTGAGGTTTGTGCTAAAACGTTTAGCGAAATGAGGATACTTAGAAATGTACAGAGTGGTTTGAACATGGCAATTTTAAAATGCGATGCGTTCAGAGCAGAAGATAGCAGGGTTTGGCGAAGATAGGTAAATGGTATTTGTAGATAATTGTAAGAAAAACGATTATTTCAACTTTCAAAGGGAGCGAGGATGACTACAAGGAGTGAATTTGCTTCATTTATATTGAATCGGTAGATTTATTATCTAAAAAAATGACACGTGGAATATACTGTTGAAGAAGCAAAGGAGAGATCAAATCTCGCTCATCAAAACTTACATTATAGTACTCAAAGAATAGATCTTCTTGTTGTATCTATATGTGGTGCAGGAATTTATGTTTGTCTAGAAACTCTAAAATTTTTAGCCGAGCAAAAAATGGAGGTTTCCAACTGGTCTTTAAAGACTGCAGGAATACTTTTGATACTAGCTATAATTTGCAATTTTATATCCCAGTTTACTGGGCGAAAAGCCAATCATTATGATTACCTTATGTGTCTTTGTATTATCAAAGAAAACAATAAGTCTGCTAGTAAAAATGATAGGTTATCATCAAAATGGGATATGGCTACTGATTGGTTTAATCATAGTTCAATGATAGCCATGTTTATTGGCCTTATAATGATATTGCTATTTTTTGTTTTTATCTAACTTTGGTGGGCGATTACTGCCTCGTGTATTTTCATTAAGGTTAGTCCTTCCGCCAGCTTTAGGTTTGGGATCGGAGGAAGGTCTATTGGAACTTGTGTTTTTGTTTTTATCACTCATAACTAAAATTTTAAAGCTTAAAATTAATTAAAGGATAAATAAAATCATGAGTTTTTTGTGAAGAAATAACGAAATATTAAAATTTTCTAATCCACCCATCCCTGCTGCACCGCATATTTTACCAATCCTGTTACGTTGCGCACGTTCAATTTGCTGATAAGGTTTTTGCGATGGGTTTCCACGGTGTGGTGGCTCACACATAGTTTATCGGCAATTTCACGAGTGGTCATTTCACTGGCAATGAGCACCAGTACTTCTTTTTCACGTTCGGTAAGTTCCACCAGGCGGTAGTCATTGGCCCGGGCTTTCTTTTTCTGCAACCCCTCCATAATGCTTGCGGTTACCTCCTTACTGAAATAAGATTCGCCCTTCATCAGGGTTTGGATGGCCAGGTGTAACTCCTCTTTGCCGGTGTTTTTCAGGACATATCCATGTGCTCCGGCACGCAGCAGCTTCTGAATATAATCCTGGCTGTCAAACATGGTGAGCATAAGGACGCGTACATCCGGGTGTTGTTTTACAATTTCACGTGTAGCCTCTATGCCATCCATTTCGGGCATATTCACATCCAGTAAAACCAAATCAGTTGGAACGGAGGAGAGTAATTCCAGTAATTGCCTGCCGTTAGTGGCTTCACCTACCACTTCAATATCATCCATGCCTTTCAGCAGTTCGTTGAGGCCATCTACAAATATCTGGTGGTCATCCGTGATTATAAGGCGTATCATGCTTCCGTTTGGTTTAAAGGTATCTCAATAATACAAATGGCTCCCCGGCCAGGGCTGGAGTCAATATGAAACGTTCCGTTTAGTTGTTGTGCCCGGGCTTCCAGGTTAGCCAGGCCGAGCCCGTTCTTTTGTTTCTTTTGTGAATTAAATCCTACGCCATCATCTTCTACAGTAAGGTTCAGGCTTTCCTCCAATCGGTTTATCTGGATGGTCACTTTACGGGCCCGGGCGTGTTTGAGAGTGTTGTTCAGTATTTCCTGCACCATGCGGTACAGCCCGATCTCGGTGTTTATCTCCAATCGTTCTTCCAGTCCGTATATTAAAAGCTTACATTCTATGAGTTTGCTCTGGCCAATACCGGAACACAGATCTTCCAAAGCGGTTTTCAGACCAAAGCTGCGTACCATACCGGTGCTCAGGTTATGCGAGATCCTGCGCACTTCCACGCAGGCATCATCTACCAGTGCCCCCAGCTTTTGGTGTTTAGCCGGTTCGTCATCCGGTTTAAGAGAACTGGTAAGCAACTTTACGGTAGAGAGCAGACTACCCAGGCGGTCGTGCAGGTCGGTAGCAATACGCTGGCGCTCCTCTTCCTGACCGGTTATCATGGCGTTGTAGGATTGTATCTCTTGCTCATTCAGCAGTTTTTCGATTTTCTGATCGGCAATCTCAGCGTTCTTGCGGGCAATTTTCCTGCGTTGGTAATAGTAAATGAAAAGGGAGGTCAGGCCCAGCAGCAGAACAATACTTCCGGCAATAAAAAAGTTTCGCTCCGCTATACGGGTGCGATTTTGTTCTGCCAGTAGTTGGATACGTTGTTCCTTCTGCTCCGTATCGTAAAGTGTTCGCATTTCACTGATGCTACTCACCTTATCTGCGCTAAGCAAGCTGTCGCTGAGGTGTTTGTACTGACGGTAATAACGAAGGGCCGTTTCGAAGTCTTCCTGCTGAGCGTAAGCATCCGCCAGGTTAAGCGCAGTATGGGTTTGTAATACCAGTGCCTTGATCCCATCCGCCAGACGGGCGGCCTGTTGGAGGTAAAAGATGGAGCTGTCCAGCTGAGCCGTATTGTAAAAGAGCAGGCCGATGTTGGAGAGAGCATTGGCCTGCTCCAGTGGGTTCCCGGTTTGGCGATACACCCGTAATGCCTTGCGGTAAAAACGTTTGGCTTGTGGGTACAGCTTTAGTCGTTCATAACACACAGCCAGGTTATTGGCGCTTTGGGCACGGGCGGTTTGGTTCTGTGCAAATTCGGGCAGATGGATGAGTGAATCCGCCTGCTGTAGGTGACGCAATGCCAGCGGGTCATCCGGTACCTGAAGATAGTATTGTCCTAAGCCGGTATGCGCTTTATAAGCTAGATATTGATCTTCCATTTCACGGGCCAATTGCAGGGACTGCTCAAAAAAGTACAAAGCCGTATCCGGTTCATTGTAGTCCATGCTCAGGTAGCCCAGTTCATTGTAGGTATAAGCGGCCGCGGCTGAATCGTCACTGAGGGAAGTCATGCGGAGGGCCTGGAGCAGCACAAAATAAGCCGAGTCAATTTTACCCTGTTCCTTAAAGATGTAGCTGAGCTGATAACAGGCTCCGGTAGCACCTTCGTAATCTTTCAATTCCCTGCGCAAGCGGTAACATCTGCGCATAAGATACAGGGCCGTGTCGTTCTTACCTTTCAGGTTGTACAGGTTTCCTAAGCGCATACAAGCGGCTGCAACACCCTTCTGATAGTCCAGCTTTTCAGCGTCCTTTAATATTTGTTGCGCCAGCTGGAATGAAGAATCCGTTTTATTTTCAACCTGTAGCCGAAAGGCCTCCAGAACAGATGTATTTATCGCAGTGGTATCTGTAATGGAAAAACTCCGGGCCGCGCCAGGCACAACCCAGAGTATCCAAACTAAAAAAGTAAGGTATCTCCACATTACTATTTGCAGGTGTTAGATCATGGTAGGGGGTGGAATGGGTACAGGATCCATGTTACCCACCTTAACATATTTATACTCTGAAATATCGTCTACGTAAATGTAGCCAATGGCGGCTATATAGTCAGATTCCGTAGAGCCGGAACCCTCCACAAAATCAAATTGCAGCGTATCCGATGAAGTAGAAGTGCCAAGGGTCATTTCCATGGAATGGACCGAACTGGTTTTGCACAGCACGATCACACAGTAATTATTGTTTCCACCCGGTATTACACAAACCCGTGGTGTTTCGGTGGCTGCTTGCTGCTCTTTATCCAGATCGTCCAGGGAAATGGTTTTATCTACGCGTATGGTCCCCGTTTTGGTAGGTGGAGCGGGGTCACCTGTTCCGGTGAGGCGGAAGTCGGCACCATCTAGGTAAATGGAATTATCCCCGTTAAAAAGATACTGCTTAAAGAAGGGGCATAAATACAATTGGGTTCCCTCTTGCTGTTCTCCGGCTGAATAATTCATCAGCAGGGTCCCGTTGTCTTCATCGCCACTGCTGTAGGAAACGGGTAAAAAGAGCGGAGGTGATGAGAATTTGGGCAGGTCTATATAAACAAAGTAGTAATTGATCACCGGTTTACCGGTTTGGGGTTCATTACGGTTGTAAGGCTGTATTTGTACCGTCTTATAGGTGGTGGTTTCTTTTCCCATGATATGTAAATTGTTGATTGTGTTGAATTTAGAAATGTACGATAAAAAACAATTACTCCGCAGCTAATACTTTGGTCTTGATATTATTAGACGGTTTTATTTTCTGCACCGGCTCGGCACTAATACGGGTGCCGTCCATCATAACCAGTGTTACTCGGTAATGGCAGTAGAGGTGGGGAGCTACCTCATCAACGTAGAGGTAGCTATTGGAAAATTGGGCATAGCCGGAGGCCTTAGTAGTGGTAATAGAACTGAATAGTTGCCCGGTGTCAGCTCTTTCAATAATAAAATAACTGGTGTTGATCTCCCTGGGGGTCTCCCACCTAACGTGTGGAATACCGTCTTCCATTATCACGGAAACATTTAACGAATTGGTTGAGTGAAATTTGACTTGGGCACTTAATAACGTCCCGTTCAAAATGATGGCGAAAAAAATAATTACGAATCTCATAATAAATTTTTTTAGTTGTTTTACTTCATTAATGAGATCAAAGGTGTTGTAAACCAGTGTGCTATAAATCACTGCTAACCGCCAAATTGTGGTATCCCTGTTTTCAGGGATACGCAGCTTTTTGATCTGCATGATGTGCTGAATGGAACAATAATGAGCCCGGCTATACCGGGCTCAAAAGCCTGAATCAAATAAAGTATTTTTACATACCGGATATAAATCGGCCTAATCAAACTCGCTTACCAAATGGTATGGGTACTTTTGGATAGTTTTCTACCCGGACATACTCAAAACGAGATATATCATTCAGCACCGCCCAACCTGTATAGGTACTTACTCTGTAGATAAATCATTGATTATCAATAAGTCAGGTAATTTCTTTTTGTTGGACGGCTCAGCGGTAATACGGGTTCCATCCATCATTACAAGGGTTATCCTGTAACGGCAATAAGGGCTTGGCGCTGCTTGATCTACATAGAGATAACTCTTGGGGAATTGTGAATAACCGGATGCCTTAACGGTGTTAATAGAACTGAAGGGCTGTCCGGTATTGGCTCTTTCAATAATAAAAAAGCTAGTATTAATCTCTTTGGAGGTATTCCAGTACACATGGGGTACACCATCTTCCATCACCACTGAAACACTTAGTGAATTGGGCGAATGAAATTTGGTTTGGGCACTTAAAAGTGTTCCGTTCAGGATGATTGCGATGAAAATAATTGCTGATTTCATAATGCAGGTTTTTAGTTATTTATTCCTTTTGACGAAACAAAGGTGCTGTACATTAACACCTTGGAAATCACTGTTATTTGCTAAATTGCGGCATCCCTGTTTTCAGGTACAGGCTGCTTGTATCAATAGCATAAAACCGTAGTTTAGCGCTACAAATAGCCAGACCAAACCTTAGTTCATGGTAGTTGCACACGCTTTAAATGCCGTCTTCATTCATGTACAGCGCACAGGAGGTACGGCACTGATCAATGCCCTTCAGAATGAATCGGATGGGAATATTCACATTATTTCCCAGCATGACAATGCCCGTACTATATCGCCTGATCTTCTGGACGGCTACCCCCATTATTATACTTTTGGCTTTGTGCGAAACCCCTGGAGCCGTTTATTATCCTGGTATCTTTTGCTGAATAAGTGGCACCGTTTGCCCTGGGAAGAAGAGCGTACTGCTTTTGAGAAATTCCTGAAAGAGACACTGCCTGAAATATCTGATGTAAAGTCCAATCATTACTTTAATGTGAACCAACTGGATCATTTTGTGGATAGCCGGGGAGACAACCGGGCCGATTTTATTGGTCGTTACGAAAATTACGTGCAGGACTGCCGGATCGTATGGCGCCACCTGGGTTTGGCAACTCCCCAAATACCGGTGGTGAATGAAAGTATGGCTATAGACTACCGCATTTTTTATACTGATAAAGCCAAGGATATTGTCAGCATCTTATGCGAGCGTGATATAGCGTACTTTGGTTACAGTTTCTGAAAAAATTTACGGGCAGGTGTAAGTTTTCCGGCTAAGGTGCTACTAAACAGGTAAACACTTTTCTTTTAGCCATGAGCAGCGATTTTTATGAAAATTCCATTTTGCCGTACGCAGGCATTATCATTAAAATTTGCCGGGCCTATACCTATACGGAGGAAGATTTCCAGGATTATTACCAGGAGGTGTGCCTGCAGGTGTGGAAGAGCCGGCAGCGTTTTAAGGAGCAATCGCAATGGAGTACCTGGGTGTACCGGATAGCTCTTAACGTTTGTCTTTCACTACAGCGGAAGGCGAAAAGCTTCAGTAGTTTACCGGAGGGTGCTGTAGAGCCCCGGGTAGACAATGAGGCTTTTGCTGATGAACACCTGCAGTTGCTTTACGAAGCCATTCGTAAGCTTAAAGAGGTAGAAAGGGCTATTCTATTGCTGTACTTGGAAGAAAAGAGTTATGCCGAAATAGCGGAGGTAACCGGGACCAACGCCAATCATATCGGTGTAAAGATCAATCGTATAAAACAACGTTTAAAAAAAATGCTCGATGGAAAGATCAATTGAAACAATCTGGAAAAATGGCTTTAATGAGGGAATGCTGATCCCCCGCCTGAACAAACTGTATCAGCAAAAATCCACCTTGTTGGTAGAAAAAGTAAAACGCACCTACCGCAATGATAATGCTGTGGTACCCCTTATGGCGGCAGCGCTGGCCGTAGCCGGTTATTTTACCGGATACCTGTACACGGGTTTATACTTGCTGGCCATGCTTATGGGGTTGTTTGTACTCAATCGCCAGCAATTAAGTAAGCTGGAAGGTGTGCAGCTCACGGATGACCTGTACGTTTACCTCACCACCTACCGCAATACGGTACAAGGTATAGTTCGCTTTTACACGAGACTGATGGCGCTGGGGTTGCCGGTGGCTGCCTTACCGGTACTCTACGTGGTGCTGGATCAGTTACAGCCGGGTTTGTGGGCTGAGTTGTACGCTAAAAGTGCATGGAGTGCTACTGGTATAATGCTTTTGCTGGCCCTGGTGTTCAGTGGCTTTGGCGTAGCAGTATACCGTATGAGCACCCAGGCCCTGTACGGTAAACAATTGGAAAAGCTCAACGAAATGATCAGTGATCTGGAAGAACTGCAGGAGGCTGATCAGTAGAAACGTTTCATAATAATGTGGCCGGCCCGGGTGCGTAAAAACCGCAGAAAAGCCCGGGCGGTCTCATTTTCAGGAAAAGCGGTGTACGAGCCCAGTTTAAAGGGGCTTTTCCCCCTGGTATCGTCCATATCACCGTTGTAGTGTTTTACCAGTTCACTCTCAAGGCAGTTGGTTTGCCCTACGTATTTGGAATCATCTCCACATTTTAAAACGTATACGTATATCATGGCTTTTCAGCTTCTTTTTTAAAACCCCCAAAGGGTGTGTTTCACATCGCGTTTCCTGTAATTTTCAGTCTTGAGGGCCGCAAAACTAAGGTAGCTCCGCAGGGTGTAAAAAAGCTTACTGTTAAGCTTATGTTAAGTGGGGAACTACAAGGGTTGGCTCAGGCTTCAGACCATCAGAGATAGAGCTTGCAGTGCGGTAAGGCTTTGCGTATACGTTCTTTCTCGGCCTCAGAAAATTTATTATTTATAGCGATCAGGGTTTTTAGCTGACCCATCTTAGCCAGGTTCTCCGGAAGCTTCTCCAATTGGTTATCAGACACAATAAGCAACTCCAGGTTTTTGAGACGCGTAATCGATTCCGGCAGTTCTTCCAGTTTGTTGTTGTTGATAATAAGGGCCTTCAGTTTTTTGAGCTGATCAATATCCCCGGGGAGTTTATTTAAATGATTGAACTCCAGGTGAAGCTTTTCAAGATCTTTAAGGTTCAGCCATTCCTTTTCAAAGGCGTGGAACTGATTGTAAGCCAGGTTCAACTCCTTTAAATTTTTCAGTTTGGAGAGGGTGGGTGGCAGGTAGCTCAGCTGATTGTTCTCAAGCTCCAGTACTTCCAGTTTCCGGCATTTACCGATCTCATCGGATATACCGGTAAGGTAGTTCAATGAGAAATGTAAAAAGCGCAGATCATGCAGTTGACCTATGGCATCCGGTATATACTTAATCCCGTTTTTGGCGGCATCTAAACGTATAAGTTTAGTAAGCCGGCCTATTTCTTCAGGCAATAGCCGTAAACTATTGGAACGCACATTCAATACTTCCAGTTTATCCAGGGTAAAAATGCCGGCATCCCACTCTTCCAGGTGATTACGCATAAGGTTCAAAAAGGTAAGTTCCCGGAGGTGGTTCAAAGAATCATGAACTCCGAATAATTGCTTGTCACGCAAATTCAGCTGAGTGGGCTCTGGGTCAGCCTGCAGGGCTTCGTGGATGTCTGTGTATACCGTTTTTCGCAGATCAGCATTTTGAGCAGATGTAGAAAGCGGTATACCCACCATAAGCAGTTGTACAGCAACGCAAAAAGCCGGGAGTGCGAAAAGCACTCCCGGCCTGTTGGTAATTACAAGCTTATTCTTATTTGATGAACTGAACAATGCGCTGTGCAAATTTTTCATCTACAGAAACTTTAATAATCAATGCCTGTGAACGTGAAGCAAGTTCTTTCAGATCTACGTTCCAGCGTTCCACACCTCCGGTAGCTTTGGTATTCAATACTTCATCCAGCTTGCGGCCAGTCAGATCGTACACTTCCAGTTGGATATTTTCTCCACCTTTAAGATCCATCTCTACGGTAATTTCACCATTAGAAGGATTAGGGAATACGTTCAGTTTTCCGGTCAGTACATTTTCGGTAAGATCCGTATTGTCATACACTTCAATGTATTGGGTATATACTGCGGTATCAGAACCAGCGGCATTGGCCACGCTTAATTGAACAGCGTAAGTTCCAACGCCATTGTAGGTTACGGTTTCTACTTTTTGGGTAGATACAGCTGGTACACCTCCATTAAATACCCACTGGCGGCTGGTAGGATTATTCAGGCTGGTATCGGTAAAGGTTACCATCCCACCGATAGCGACTTTTTGTGTGTCAGCCTCAAAACCGGCTAATGGCGCCTGAGCTCCCAGGTATTTATTTCTGGAGAATACAATGGTGGCCGAAGCATCAAAAGTGATGTTATTCAGGGTAGCATCCGGTTGGGGGTTATTGCTTCCGCTGGGATGCTGGATAGAAATAAAACCAAAGCGGTAATCGGGCGAGAAGGTAAGCCCGGTAGGTTCTGAACCGGCCGGAGCCGAGGCAAACAACTCTACTTTAGGAGCCGATTGTGAATGATTGGGACGTACTACCCAAATGTAATCGTTGCCACCATCCTGAAGCACCCATAGGTTACCTTCATTATCAAAAGTAAGGTTGTCATTACCACCTCCCCAGGGCTCGGTAAATACACCCTGATCGGTGTTAAGTACGTAAGACATACCACCCACAAAGGTTTCAAAATTGGCTACTGAAGAACCGTTATCCGTAAAGCGGTATACACGTCCGTTACCCTTAGAGGTAAAGTACATTTTACCGTCTACCGGGTTAACTTCAATATCCTCCACGCCACTAAAATTAGTAGCTCCTAAAGATGAAGCCAGAGAGCGTGTGGTGTTGCGTTCCAGTTGTGTAGTGTTTGGAATTTGTATCCATACACCACTATTGGAGGTAGGTTCACCACCTATCATAGGTCCGTTAAGCTGAAGGGCGTATAATGTACCTGAACTCAGATCTGCCTTGGTATCCGCTACAAATTTGAATACGGCACTGGAGCCACCGTCTTCACCTGTGTAAAGGGTAACAGAGTCGTTAAGCACCACGGCATTTTCATGCGAGATGTTACCGGCACCCCACACTTTTTCCTGCTTACCATTGCCATACTCTTTCACCTTAGCTGTTAGCGGATCAATTTCAACTAACCAGCCCACATCGTTATAACCGTCATTATTTACATCTCCGCTGTTTCCGGTTTCTTCAGCCGTAAGTATGGTTCCCCAGGGTGTAATACCTCCGGAACAGTTACGGGTTGTAGTTACTAGGTCATTATTATAAAGATCTACAGCCTGGGTAGTATCAACCACCCACAGGCGGGTACTGTCTATATAATGCAGATCCAGGATGGAAACACCACCGGGTGTATTCTCGTGGTTTACGGAAAGGTGACCGATCTCACTGCTTCCGTTCATGGGTACGTAACCGGTAAAGTCATGGTTACCGGGTACATTCCCGCCTCCTTTGGTATAAGCCTCACCTTGCTTAAAGATCAACTGGAAACGGTGCGAAGCGGTCGGGATCAATAAATTACCGGTTTGTGAGGTAGGGGCAATAGAGGTAAAACACGCAATGTGATTCTGATTGCCATTGGAACAACCCAAAGCAGGAGGGTTCACTACAGGTGCATCATCTATAAAAAGATCAAAACCGAGGTCAGAGCTGAACAGATCACGGTTGTGAACCTCTACCGCAATAGAGTTACGTCCTTGTCTGAAAATACTCTTGGGTAATATCGTAGTAAAATAGGTGGTTTCATCGCTTCCACTTACCGTATTGGGAGCCAGGGTAGCACAGCTTACTGTTCCTGAAGGTAAGTTATCACGGACCAATTCCACACCGTTAATGTATACAAGGGCACCATCATCTCTGCGCAAGCCGATCTGCACTGAGTCAGGTACTATAGCCGTATCGATCATGATCTCTCTGCGGAAGTAATAGGTGATATGCTTATTGTTGGGGTCGTTACCAAATGAGATGGTAGTATTGGTTGGATCACCGTATCCCAGAACGCCCTGGCCCTGTGCCCAGTTGTCATCATTAAATGTGGTGTCTTTCCAGGCTACGGCATCCAGACAACTTCCGTCATCCAGGTAGTGCCAATCTGAATTTTTAGCCATGGGATAGCTGGCGGGTGGTAAAGGGGGTAACTCAAAACCTACTGACATATCAAAGCTAAGGTCAGAGCTGCTGGCGCTGGCCTGGTGTAATTCAACCGCAATTACGTTTAAACCGTTTTGCAAAAGATTTCCGGTTTTAGCTTGAAAATATGCGGTTTCATCAGGTCCTCCTACAGTAGCATTTGCCAGAGTAGTATAGGCAGGAGTCCCTGCGGGCATATTCATACGGAAGGCCTCTGTACCGTTTACATATACAATTACACCATCATCACGTAATACGTTAAAAACCAGCGAATCATAAATAGAAGCGTTTGTTACATCAAATGTATGGCGCAGGTAATAGGTAGGATGTTTGGAAGAGCTGTTGCTTCCAAAATCCAGAGTGGTTGTTTCATTATTATTGCCATAACCTAAGATAGCGTCACCAAAGGCCCAGCTTGAATCATTATAGGAAAGAGAAGTCCAGTTGGTAGCGTGAAGATCGGTCCCGCTGTCATCATACTTCCAGGATGAGCTGGCGTTAACGGGGAAAGTTCCGTTTTGATAGGTAGCCGGAGGGATGTAAGATACGATCAGTTTAGGAGCATCAACACTGCTTCCGTCATGAGATTCTGCTGTTCTTTTGCCGGTGTTTCCGGTATACCCTGGGAGACTTATCACGGCAGGATCAACCATTGCTATAAGCATGGCGTTTCCGGAGGCCCAGGCTGCATTGTCAATTACAGATTGGATAACTGAAGTGATATCCGGACTTCTTTGATCACTGGTGGCATCACCAACATTAGGCCAGGGAGTTACATTCCAAATCACGGTATCTCCCAGTGTGAAAGTACGATTGGTAAGATCTCCGCTTGCGGAGGTGATAGGAGCAGCATTACCAGTGTTTTCTGCACCAATTAACACATCCGTATTTCCAGTGGAGGTAGACTCATCTACAGTGAATTGTACATGAGCACTTAATATGGTAGAACCCTTGGGAATATTTACACCTGAATAGCGCATCCCTACCAGTTGAATGCTGCTGCCATCAGCCGTTAATTCAAGGTCGGAGCTTCCCAGATCCATAGCGTTATTGGTTACATCTTCTTCTGCATCGTCATTATTAGAAGCAATGTTAAAAGCAGCCTGTACAGGAGTTATGTATTCTATTAGTAATTGAGCGGCCTGGCTGGAAGACCCGTCATAGGACTCCGCAGTGCGCTCACCGGTACCATGAATAATAAAGTTCAAAGCGTTACCACTGTTCCATCCGCTGCGGTTCACTATAGACTGAACCAGTTGAGAAAGGTCTGGAGTTAGTTGATCTGCACCGGCTACACCGGCCTGCGTCCATTGTGGGATGTTGCTCCACAATACACTGTCATTTACTACAGAACGACTGGAAATGTCAAAAGGGGTATTGGTAAAAGTAGTGGAGTTATCTACATCCTCTACCTGTAACACTACCGTGCCGGGATTATTGTCGGTTTCATCTACTGTAAACTGAATGTTTGCCGAAATGATGTGTGCACCTTGGGGGATGGTAAGATTGTTAAACCTCAAACCGATGAATTGATCGCCATCGCTGCCGTCATTGGTCAGTTCAATATCCGAGCTGCCAAGGTCCATGATACCTGTACCTGAGGTAGCATTGCTGCCACGCTCTTCGGCATCATCGCTGCCTGAATTGACCTGAACCTGAAGCGTTTGGATCTGCGCCCGACTCATGTTCGCCAGAAACAGCGAAACGGCCAAACCCAGTCCGAAAGTAATTTTTTTCATAAATAATGTTTTGTGAATTTTTCTTGGGACGAAATTGGGCTTTGGTCTTAGTCTAAACCTTGTGGATATTTTAATTCTAAATTAAATATGCCTGAACTAAATCACTGGCACTGATTTAGTACTTGTTTGACAGATAGTATTTTGCGGTTTTAAGCGCCTTCTTTTTGGGAAACGTATAGATAGTGAAAGCTTAAGGTAGGCGTAACAAAGCCCGCTGCAGGCAAGTATGTTCAATAGATAAGCCCGGTGGTATCAGTAAGGGATAGCATAAATGCAATAAGCGCTTCTTTTTCTTGTGTGGTAAGATGAAGTGAATCGGCAGGCAGGGTTTGGTTTTTTATGTACAGCCCCAATCCGGCCCCTCCTCCGTGATCGTAAAAATCCACTACCTCTTTAAGGGTTTCATAAGCCCCATTATGAAAATAAGGAGCGGTTAGCGCTACATTTCGTAAACTGGTGGTTTTAAACGATCTTTCATAAATCCAGGCTTGTTCGCTATAGATGGAATTCGCGTAACGCCCCATATCATTATCCGGTTTTTTTAATAAATCCTGGGGCGATTGAAGCACACCCAGTATTTCACTTTCATTTTTAGTGTAAAACGGAGGTACCAGTCCTGAGAAGACCGGTGCAAAATGACAAGTGCCACAGGCAGCTTTTCCCATAAAGAGGTTAAACCCTTCTTTAATACGGGGCGCCAGAGTTTCTTTTTCACCACGGGTATACTTGTCAAATGCACTATTGAAAGAACGCAGGGAGATAATATAAGAGGCAAATGCCCGTGATAAACCGGCCCGGTTTATTTTTGAACTTCCGAAGGCTTCCTTGAATAGCGAGCGATAAGCAGGGTCAGAAGAAAGCTTAACGGCAATCTCATCGTAAGCGGTATTGAACTCATCATGATTAAAAATTACGTGTTCTGCCTGCTGCTGAAGTGAAAAGGCCCGTAAATCATAAAAGTAACGATCAGCATATACTGCGTTGATCAGGGTAGGAGAATTACGCTGCACGGTGCGCCCGGCCGTATTACTGGCCGATTTAGTCTTACCATCGCTAAAAGCCAGTTGAGGTTTGTGGCAGGAAGCACAACTGAGTTTGCCGTTCTCACTAATACGCGAATCGTAAAAGAGTTTTTTTCCTAATTGGCGCAGCGCGGGATTATCTTCTTCAGGGCTTATTTCAGCGTAGAAGTAGGGGTTTAAGAACTGATCGGAGAACAGGTATTGACTATTGGTGTTCCAGCCTGTAACTCTTGTGGATGATCTGGTTGGAGGCTGGAAAGCCAGCAGTTCAGCATATAGAGGTTGTAAGTGGTGTATTAAAAAATGAAGACGATCCAGTTCCTCAAAACCCTGATTATCGAGATATTTTATAGCAGCATCAAAGCGCTGAAGAGTGGATTTGTTATTGACTTCAGGCATGGCTTGCAAAACAGACTGCAGAGCACGGAGTGCTTGTTGGGCTTCTGAAATAGCGTGTACGGAACCGGGAGTGTCAAAACCGGTAAGCCCCAGAGTGAAAATACGGACCAGCTGCATACGTGCAGCTTCTATCAGGTGATGGTGTCCGGTTCTTTTTTGATAAAATCCTTCGGCTACTAATTTACTTTGTTCGGATAGCTTTTGAGCTAAAATGGCAATTTGTAGTTTTTCACTTTTGGCATTAGCACTGTAAATAAGTTCATCCAGTACTTGCAGGCCTTCAGGTGGGTTTACAAAGGGGCGTGTGCTATGCTGCTCTATGTGTAAAAGAGGTGCGCCATTAATGTGTTCTTCAATAAATGAAGGGAAAAAATAGTCAAGTATAAACTCTACCTTTTTGTAGGAGTGCCGTACCTGGTCCAGTTTCTTTCTTAATTCGGCTTCGGAAACCCGGTCAAACTTAAAATCTTCCGCTTTTTGCCGGAGCTGAGCCGTAGCGAGGGTAAATTCAGATAAAAAAGTTCGGAGGGTTTTTTCTGCCTTGTTTTCCTTGGGAATGAGGGTAAAATGGAGCCCGAAAAAGATGGACGCTAAAAACACTATTGCTTTGATACGGTTGGAATTCCTCCTGGGCTGCATATACCTGATCTTGAAACCAGCAAAATTGAAGGGATAAGACCAAATTGACTTTAGGAGAATATTAAGTGTTTGTTAATCCAATAAAAAAGGAGAAACCTTTGAGACAGCTTGAGGTCTGAATTACTTTCAGGGTGCGTATACCTTTTTCATGCGGAATTCTTCTCTCCGTGGGTTACCTTTCTCTTTCCCTTCCACAAAAGCCAGCAGAGAGCCATCTTTTTGTAGTACGTACGTAATGCGTTGAGGAAAGTCATGCTCGGGATTTTCAAAGCTCATTTTTCCCTTCTCCGTTTTGATATGTGTAAAAAGAGTGGGCCTGCCTTTATTCACTGTAGCTATATAACACCAATATGCCCCAATTTTTTGAAGGCGTAATTGTTCCCTTACTACGGTGTCTCCGCCTGATACAAAATAACCTTCGCCTAACAAAAGCTGTTCATCCACCTGTTGCCAGTTTTCATAAATAAGTTCTGTGCCTGAACCACCTTGCCATGAGCCGGTAAGCCAGTTAAATGGCATTGGATCAGTTTGGCTGAAGCTATAAGTACTGCAAAGGAGCAAGCTAATGGTGAGGCGGAGAAAGTGTTTCATTTTAATTGAACGAATAAGGGAGATTAAAGTACGGTATTTGGAAATACATATCATAAAAAAACCGCCCCGGGGGGCGGCTTATCACTAAAAATCGGACTGAAGACCAATTAATTTTTAACAACTACTTTTTCAAGCTTTACCTTATGACCTGACTTGATCATTACAAAGTAAGTTCCGGCTGCCAGTCGGTTACCGTCAGCGTTCCACTCTACTTTATGCAAACCAGCTTCTTGCTCTCCATTGAGCAAAGTAGCTATGTGCGTCATAGAAGAGTTGTATACGGCTACCCGGATATCCATAGTCTGCTCAGTTTCAAACTCTACAAAGAGTTCTTCTGAGGTAGGATTAGGATAGATCTTAGGCTCAAAGGGCAGGTTTTGCGACTTGGTATCACCACCCTTTTGCTGAATGGAAGGAACCGGGGTTCCATCACAATCTGTAATGAAAATCTGCAGGCAGATGGTTTCGTAGCATTCAGTTCCATCAGGAGCTGTCATTACGATAGTAAGACATACGGTATATACACCATTGGTAGCATAGGTATGTGTAACGTTTTGTCCACCACCGGTGTTACCATCACCAAAGTCCCACAGGTAATCTATCACAGGGCAATCAGCATTGCCAAAGCCCATGAAATCAACATCGCACCCGCGGATATCAATTCCCATATCCGGGAAGGCTGTACATGGACAATCGTTATCGCAATCTACAATATCAACCTGTTGGCAAATGGTTTGTGTACATTCCACACCATTACCATCTACAACGGTTACAGTAAGGCATACGGTATAGGTTCCATTAGCGCTATAGGTATGAGTAGGATCCATTACACTGGAGAAAGTACCGTCACCAAAATCCCACTGTACGCCTACTACTTCACAATTGGTATTAATGTTACTGAAGAAGAAGGCTGTGCAACGATCCACATCCCATGTAAAATCAAGATCAATGTCGCACTCACAACCATCACAGTCATCGATAATTATATCGATACAATGGGTTTCTTCGCATTCGTTACCATTGGCATCTACCACTCTTACGGTTAAGCAAACGGTATACGTACCATTACCCCCGTAAGTATGACTTACATTCTGACCATTGGCTCCGTTTCCATCACCAAAGTCCCATGACCAGTCTATGATTTCACAATTACTGTCAGCAGCACCAAAGAAATCAACGGTACACTTATCTATACTGTAATCAAAGTTCACGCTGATATCACATTCGCAATCTCCACAATCATCAATTACAATCTCTTCACAATAGGTGTCTTTACAGATGGTACCATCGGCATCCTGAACAGTTACAGTAAGACATACGGTGTAGGTTCCGTTACCACTGTATACATGAGATACATTCTGACCGTTAGCTCCGTTGCCGTCACCAAAGTCCCAATCCCAGTCAAGAACCTGGCAATCGGTGTTCACATCACCAAAGAAGTCCACTCTGCATTTGTTAATATCATAGGCGAAGCTGATGTCAATATCACACAAGCAGTCATCAATACAGTCAATATCTATTTCGTAGCAGATACTGTCGGTACAAGTGCTGTTGCCATTGGTTCCGGTAACCACTAAACAAACGGTATACGTTCCTGAGTTAGGATACTGGTGAGATGGGTTTTGAGCATTGGAAGTAGTTCCATCACCAAAGTTCCAGCTCCATCCTGTAATATTGGTACACTCATTACCAACTGACTTATCATTGAAGTTCACCACACATTTGGTGGGGTCCAAACCATAAGTAAAGTCTGCCGTAACATCACATACACATGGGGTACAATCAGGTGTTATAGTGTAGCATACAGTGTCTGTACAACAGTCTCCGTAGGCATCAAGCCCTATAGTAGTAAGACACACCGTGTATGTGCCGCTAGCTGTATAAGTATGGGTAGGGTTAGCACTGGTACTGGAGGTTCCGTCACCGAAATCCCATTGGTATCCTAATACATTGGTGCAGCAGTTTCCGGAAGCAGCTTCGCTAAATTGTACTTCACAGGAATCTTCTATACTGTATGTAAAGTCGGCTGTAATGTCACAATAACATTCGTCAGGATTAGAAACAGGAGTTATGGAAACATTGTCAATCCTCATTTCGGCCTGGTAAGGGTTACCCTGTGGAGCTGGTGTACCTTGTCTGGTAATACCACTCCAGAAAGGATAAATCCAGATTTGTGAATAATTGGTTGAGGGGGTATATACAAAGCTTACCTGGCTCCAGCTATTATAGCTGTAATTAGCGGTAAGATCTGACCACATGGGATCGCTGGCAAAAGAAGGGAATACAGTACCGGCACTGGTGGTTACACTGTTGGAGGCTCTCACCTGAACAGTTGCGCCATCCGCTTTTCCATTGGTCTGAAGATCAAAGCAAACCAGGTAAGACTGGCCTGCCTGAAAGTCATAACAGTTAAAAATTCCTTCTCCTTTTTGAGTTCCGCTAGTGCTTTTATAAGACCACATCCAAATGGTACGGGGAGGTAAAGACTGAGTGGAGGGGTGTCCGTGTGATACATCCCAGCCGGGCATATTATTATTGATATTGCCCGGTTCCGAAGTGCCAATGGCAGTTGCCGGTTGCTCAAAGTTTCCGTTTACCAGAACAGAGGGTGGATTCGGACAAGTTTGGGCATTCAGTGTGTTTAAAGCCGGCATCATAATGAAGACCAGCAGGAAGGTAAGCAGGCGGTTGTGCCAACAACTACCTTCATTTTTTAGAGTAGAACAAAACATAACTTTAATTTTAAGTTGATAAAAAATAGTGAGTAGAGCAGACTATACGGTAATGAATCTAAATCCATATCTGGTATAGCCGGGATCCGCGTTGCAGCGGTGGGAGAGCAGGTTGTAGGGAGAAATTGCAAAGGTTAATACTTCATTTTCAAAGAGTTTTAGAGTAGAGTTGTCAAATTTTAGTGTCCTTTTCAGGACTTTATTTACTCAATAATAGGGAGTTATGGCCTTAAGGGAAAGCGCCATTGAGCAGGTGTAGCTTAAATGGAAATAAGTGTAAACCGGGTAAACAAACTCATTCTTGTGAGACAAAAAGACGGAAGAGTTCAGCCTTCTTACGAACGGAAACGGGTATCATAACATCGTTTTCAAGCACCACAGATCCGCCACCTTTACCCTTTATATAGTTTTTAATGTGGTTGAGGTTTACCAGGTATTTATGGTGTACCCTAAGGAAATTAAACGTACTTAATTCCTCTTCAAACTGGCCCAGGGTACGGCATATCACTTCTTTTTTACCGGCCCAATACAGTATAGTGTAATTACTATCCGCCTCGCAGTAAAGAATATCATCAACGTGCACAAAATTGAGTCCGTTAAGAGAGGGTAGTGCAATTTTACGCACGTTCCTCGCGTTTTGCCCAGGTTCTTCAGTAAGGGCCAGCCGGCAGATTAAGCGTTCCACAACTTCCCGGAATTCATCCGGGTTTAATGGTTTTAAAATATAGTCGCTGGCCTCTGCACGTATGGCGTTTATCGCATATTTATCATGGGCCGTAATAAATACAGTAGCCGGTTTAAAGGCAATTTTATCCAATAGGTCAAAACCATTGTTTCCTGGCATTTCCACATCCAGAAAAAGAATATGGGGCTTTAAGCGACTTATTTCCACCAGTGCTTCCCGAAATAGTCCGGTGTCACACACAATTTCAAATTCCGGAAAATGTTGTTCCAGCATCAGGCGTACCATGCCTCGTGCATCCTGCTCGTCATCAACAATTGCAACTTTAAACTTTGACATTTTCATGGGTTATTACGGGTATTAGGATTTGGATGAGGGTACCTTTTCCATTGTACCCGGGGGCTTGTGGTGGCGCCAGAATATCAAGCTGAAGATCCAATTGGAAAAGTTGATTATAAGTTTTAATCCGGCTTCCGGAAAGGCGCAGGCCTAAACCGGTGTTGTTTTCAGCGTGCTGTTCTGCAAAACCCGGCCCATTGTCATGTATGTGAACCTCTAGCCACTCGTTTTCTTTTTCACGTATAGAAATCAGTAATTTTCCTTTTTCAGGATTGTGAGCGATACCGTGCTTTAGTGCGTTTTCAATATAAGGTTGCAACAGCATGGCGGGTATTATACGTTTGGGATTAATGTTTTCCTGAATGCTAATATGGTATTCAAGCTGCTCTTTAAAACGCATTTGTTCCAATTGTAAATAATTGGAGAGATAGCTCATTTCTTCTTCTATTGTGGTAAACATTTCACGGGATAGCTGCATCGTTTGACGGATCAAACGGGAAAACCGATCTAAGTATTGACGGGCATTTTCCACATCACCTTTGTACGTAAAGAACTGTATGGAGTTGAGGCAATTATATATAAAATGAGGATTGATTTGGGCTTTGATGGCTTCCAGTTCTAATTCGGCCAACTTGCGCTTTTGACGTTGTCTGAAAAAGGAGCGCTGCTGCTGCCGGAAAATGGTAAAGTAAATACCCCCTATCAGTAAACCGGTAATTAATAAACCAGCCAGTAATTTAAACCAAATGGTTTGCCAGAAGGCCGGATATATGTTTAGGGATATGTGTTCCACCGGCCCTCCGGCCAGTCCCTCGGGACTTATGGGCCTTACTTTAAAAGTGTAATCACCGGGAGGGAGGTTGTTGAAATGTATGATGGGGTTGCGCGAGGTAAACCATCGCGAATTATAGCCCTCCAGCATATATTGGTAAAGGGTTTGTCCTAAGTGCTCAAATGAGAAACTACTTAGTTGCAGAGAGAGGTTACGTGCGGGGTAATCAAAGTCTATATGCTGAGGTGTAAAAACGGTAGCATCATCGGTAGTGGCTTTCAAAACACGTACCCGGGCATCCTTAGCTTGCGGTATAGCTTGACGCGATACAATAGCTAATCCGGCTGAAGTAGCGGCATAAATCATATTGGGTGTAACCCATACAGAAGAGGTATTATTAGAAGGTAAGCCATCTGTGAAGGAGTGATGACTCAACAGTTTAGCTTGTGTGCGATTCAGCTGAAAACTGAATATACCCTGATCTGTAGCGAGCCAGAATGTATGCGTATTCTCGCAAAATATCTGATTAATGGTACCCAGGTAAGCTTTTTCAGAAAGCTTGATTGCACTCATAACTTTTCTTTGAGGATCGTACATGAAAAGCCCGTCTGAGCCGGTACCTATAAGTACGGTTTCTTCATTGAGCAGGGCCATATCGGTGATATTGGCCCTGCTCAATACAGGGTGTGGCATGAGCTCTGTCTCAACCTCATTGCCCTGGTAGAGCCCGCTGGGGGTGCCGATCAGGTTTTTCTGATTTGGTAAGGGCAGCACACAGGTGCTACGGTTTTTAAATTTACTGAAGCTAAGCGATTGAGTAGAGGTGTTGTACATTCTTAAACCACCATTGGATGAAATGTATAAGCGGGACGAGTCGTTTCCAAATGACATATCCTTAACCACACCAATAGTTTTTTCCTGATTACTGTTTATACCGTACAGGAAAAGGCCGTGGCGGTTAAACACCTGGATATCATTGATCCGATAAGTATAAAGTTTGTCCAGGTGATAAGTCATTCCAAGCAAGCTCTCTGTGGAGGGTTCACTGGGATTTGTTTCGTAATAATAGCTATGGTGAATAATACCGAGAGCCCCATATCCTTCGTAACAGATGTACACATGATCCTCACCATCTCCACAAACCGAGAGTGGTAAGCGGTTGGGTAATCCTATTTTTTTGGAAGACAGATGATTGATCCATTGAGAGGCAGGAATAAAATAAAGTCCTTTTCGCTGTGTACTGAACCAGAGATTATCGTTCCGGTCGGCAAACACATAATTGACCACGGTTTCCGGCAGCAATGGGATCGGTTCGGTTTGGGGGGTGAGTACAGATACCGCTCCCCAAAAATGAACTCCCTTATCCCTAAAGGTAAACCACAGCCGGTTTTTGCGATCAATGATCATTTGCTTGGGTGCTTCCGGAGCTGGAGCAGAAGCAATGAACTCCAATTGATTGTGCCCATGAATCCGGTATACGCCAATTTTTTTACGTAGCGATGAATAACCTGCTACATAAGTGTGGTTATGATTAAAAATAAGGTTTCCGGTCTTAAAAAAATGTGGATCACCTATGATGGTGAGATTCTCTAAAGAGCCGGACTTATAATTGAAGAGCATTACCTGTTTACGGTTTCGTATGAACAAATAATCATTATAAGCCGAAATCAGACTGAACTTTTGCTTATCAAATACTTTTACCCTTTTGAGCCGGCCTTCCTTAAAAAGAAACAGATCATTTTTACTGACTTGATCACCTATCCAGCAATTGCCGGTAGCATGATCTTTTACAAGTACATTTATCTGTGCATGATTTACCTTGGCCAGGCTGGTATCTGACAGCTCATTGTAAATCCTGCCGTTGCGGTAATAGGCCAGATTATTGACCAGAGGGGCAATAAGTATGGTGTTTTTTGCAGTGGGTATGGCTTGTATGATCTCCTTATCCTGCAAGCCGTGGCGTTCATCAAAAACCTTGAAAGAATGGCCATCGTAACGGATAACTCCTTTATTACTGCCTATCCAGATGAAACCTACGCTGTCCTGATCAATGATATAACCAATGGTAGAAGGGAATCCATCGGATTCGCCATATACCTTCATGCCTGGCATTTGAGCTAAAGCCACAGTACAGGCAAGCAGGTAGAACAAGCTCAAAAAAAGACTTGCACGTTTCATGAATAAGTAGAGTTTCAGCTCTAAAATACGAGAAGTAATTTAATAGCCGATATTTGGAGGCTTACAACACCTTGAACTTCTGAAAAAAAGTTCAATAACCCTCTGGAAAGAACCATGCAGCTGCGTAACGCTAAGAAAACAGACCTGGATGATGTATTAAACCTGTTTGAAAACACGGTGGAAAGGATATGTATTGGAGATTACACCATACCTCAGGTAGAAGCCTGGTTAAGCCTGGTGCAGAAAAGGCGGGAAGTATGGAGTGAAAAACTGGAAAGCCAGTATTTTATTCTGGCTGAAAGGGGAGAGACCCTGGTAGGTTTTGGTTCTTTGGACAAAGGAACTTATATAGACTTCATGTACACCCATTATCAATATCAGGGAAAGGGAGTAGCTTCAGGAATATACAGAGCATTGGAAGAGGAAGCTCTCCGGTTAGGAAGCACAGTCCTTCAATCAGATGTAAGTATTACGGCCCGTCCGTTTTTTGAATATTTAGGGTTTAAGGTCATCCGTAAAAATGAAAACCATATAAAAGGGGAAAACCTGATTAATTACCGAATGGAAAAGAGCTTAAGGCAGGCATAAAAAAACCCGGGTACACCCGGGTTTTCCTTATAAGTGATAATCTTAAAAAATCTTAAGTGCAGAAGGATTGTTCCAATTCAGGTTATAAGTACCACATGAAGAGTTGCAGTGCGTATAAGTTCCTGTACTGGGGGTATTGTTACAAGGGTTGTCTACATTATAAACTTTCACGTAATTTTTGGTACAAGGCTTACAAGGCATATCAGCTGGTGTTACAAGCCCTACCAGCCAAACACAGCTTGAACAACAAGGACTCACAGGTACAGTTGAGCCGGCAGGCACACAGATATTTGAAATAGTGCATACTTCCTGGCAAGTATTAGGGTCTTGCTGAATAAGTTCTACAATAAAATCACAACCGGTGGCATTGTCAATTACAATAGGTTGAGCTAAAGAGGCACTAAGGCTTAAGGCAAAGAATAAACAGGCAAAGAGTACTTTTTTCATAACATTGATTTTTTGGTTTAACGAAATCAATGTTACAAATAAATTATTGATATATAGATTCTTGTGTGTGATTAATAAGATTTTTCTCACCTGAAAATCTTTGTTTTTAGTCAGGTAAAAATTATAATGCCTTAAATTTCAGTAAGAATTATACCACGTATTTAAGTAGTAAAATGAAAGGTATGAATCTTTAGAGCTTCTGATCCACACCTATAAATTAATATATTAAAAAGATAATTATCTATTTAGTTTAGTATTTTTAGTATATTCGTCTCGCAGAGATGGAGTAGAGGCCTTTCTGCAACCACTAAGTTAGGTTAATTGGTGAAGGGTTAGCCCCGGTTTCCGGGGCTACTTTTCTTGTGAAAACCTTGAAGTAAGGAGCTGGGTAAAATGCTAAAACGCTTTTTAAAAGCTACGGTAAAATGTTGTGGGTTCTTATAACCTACCAAATGAGCCGTTTCACTTACCGTACAATTTTCCTTTTCCAGGTATTGCCAGGCTCTTTTCATGCGTAACTCATTTACATAACCATATATCGTAAATCCCCATATCTTCTTAAAGTTCTTTTTAAGATCATATTCATTAGTGCCGGCCATTTTGGCCAGGTCAGGTATACGCGGAGGATCAGTTAACTGTTCTTCCAGTATTTGCCTGGCCAGCAATAAAGGTTTCATACGAGCCATTTCGCACTCATCGCGGAACTGACGGCAAAAAGTCTGTTCTATCTGTTCAAGCTGTAACATAAGCAACTCCAAAGCCCTGGATTTGAAAAACAGATATTGGAGGGCCGGATCTTTTGGAGGCTGTGTAAGGCTGTTAATAAGATGCGAAAGAGCCGGTAAAAGAGGCATACTTTCATCCATCAAAGACCCTTGATATGATTGGTCCAGTCGGTGAAGTAGTCTGTTATGGCTATCGTATTCAGGATGCAGCAAACCGGTAAAAACTTCTACCGGAAGCAATACTGAAAGTATACGGCAGTTGCCGGTCCACGGCTTAAGGGTAAGTTCATATTCTTCCGTGCTGATGTAAAAGATAGTATGCTCTCCCTGGGCCAGTGTTGTTATTTTACCATTCTTGGGCGAAATACCTTCAGCTCTGCCTTCCAGCATAAAAACCAGTGCAACCGATTGCCCGCTCCAGCTTGTACTTAGGGAAACAGCTTGTTGGCTGTGTATGGTGGTATGCAGGCAAAGCAGATCTTTACAATCCCAGCAACGCAAGGCGCAGGAAGCATCCATACGGCAGGAGCTCTTCACCTGTTGTTCAAAAACAGGAAAGTTTAAAGTGTGCTCTCCCGGGCGGTTTATTTCATAAAAGTACTCACTCAGCTTAGTGGTCATGATGTTTGGCCTGTGTATTACTCCCTCTCGCGTTAATAGAATTCCCTTTGGCGTTATATGCCTTTTGAATTACGCTCGACTTTTGCGGCATCAAAACTATTTAAAATTAGTCTAAATAATAATAAGATGCGAAAAATTAGTGTGCTTGGCCTATTATTGCTAGGATTCATAAGATTTTCCAGTGCCCAGGGGGTTAATCAGGATAAAGAATCCATTCAAAAAATGTGCGGTTGCTACCAGGTGGATTTTGAATATGCCGAAACTTTTTCAGATGCCACAGACTACGAGTTCCACGACCGTTATGCGGCACATGGCCTGGAATGGATTTTTACTGATGAAGAAGCAAAGGACAAGGTAGTACTGCAACATCTGCTGATTGTTCATGATACGATGATCGTTAAGCATTGGCGGCAGGACTGGCTTTATGAGAATAAGGATCTTCTGGTATACAACCGTAACCTTGAATGGAAAAAGAAACAGCTTAACGCAGACCAGGCAAATGGAACCTGGACTCAAAAAGTATATCAGGTGGACGACAGTCCGCGCTACGAAGGATATGCCACATGGGTACACGTGGATGGAAAAGATTACTGGGAGTCTCAGGTTTTTGCGCCATTGCCCCGCAGAGAATACACCAAGCGCTCAGATTATAATGTGATGTTGCGGACCAATAAGCATAAGATCACTTCAGACGGACATGTGCATGAATTGGATAATGCTAAAATTATTCGTTCAGAGCAGAAAGACAGCGTATTGGTATGGGAAAAAGGCTTGAATACTTATACACGTGTGGATGATTCGGAGTGTGAAGCAGCCCGTGCATGGTGGAAAACCAACCGTGCCTACTGGGTGGATGTTCGTCAGGTATGGGATGAGGTGATAGCTGCGAATGACTATTTAAACCTTAAATGGAAAGTAGAGGATAAAAAACTCTGGCAACAACTCTTTACCCTGGGTAGTGAATATTCCGGAAAGGATGATTACAACTCCGCTAAGGTTCGCAAGGCTATCCGTAAAACTATAGATGTATACCTGACAGATAAACCTACCCCCTGGACGACAGCATCCGGTACAAAAACTTCTGAAAAATACTAATTGTAAAAACGTAAACCCATGAAAAACATATATGCTACAGGTGCGCTGGTTATACTTACGCTAACCACCATTGCTCAAACTTTTGATACCACCGGCATAGGTCAGTGGCCCATGCTTTACAATTCATATGAAACCTGGATGCAGGGAGCTTTTGATGCCAACCGTAATGTAAATGACCCTGCGGACTTTGGCTGGGGTAATTATGACGTGAGCACCCACCTTATAACCGGTGATAGTATTTACATCCTTAAAACCGTGGCGGGAAACTATAAGGCCATTTCAATAGATCAGATTGCTTCAGGAGTCTACACTATTACCCACAGTAATCTGGATGGCAGTAACCGGATAACTAAAATGCTGGACCGTTCCAATTACAACAACCGGAACTTTTTCTATTATCAGTTAGATCAGGACCTGGTAAAAGACCTGGAGCCAGCCAGCCAGGATTGGGATATTGTATTTACACGTTTCCTCACCTTTTTTCCCGGCTTTGGCGGATATCCGGTAGCCGGAATATTACACAACCACAATGTGGAAGCCTCTCAGGTAGAGTTGCAGCCGGGAGCCACGGCCAATGTAAATGATACGGTTCAGTTCCCTATGGATGAAAATATTTCTACGATAGGTTACGACTGGAAAGATGCATTTGCAGGAGTAGTTTACGATACACTGGTATACTACGTAAAGGACCAGTCCGGAAATGTAAATGAATTAAAACTAACCGGATACGGAGGTTCATCCACTGGAAAAATGGTTTTTGAAGTAAATGGACAGGCTGACTCTATAGTACTTGGAGCGGGTAATACAGAGCAGGTATATTATTCACTACAGGGGCATAATGAGATCAGCACCAATCAGGATAACGATTGGGATTTGGCCTTTTTTGCTCAATCCAGTTTTAGCGCTATTCCGGTACGCATCAATGATGTGAACGGGGCAGAGCTCCACGTATATCCCAAAGCCGATATTTCGCACTGGAATTCAATAGGTTTAGTTGATCAGGCACCGGCCCGCCTGGTATCCGTATATCCAAACCCCACCCGTGATCACCTGAACCTTTATGTACAAAACATTAATGATGATCAGTATACTGTACAACTGCTGAATACAAATGGTCAGCAAGTACTGGTTAAAGATGTAACCGCCAATAGTGGAATGTCCGAGGTAGTGATATCAGTAGAAAATGTAGCGGCCGGTATATACATTTTACAAGTAGAAGGAAAGAACTTAAAGGCTACTACTCGGATAGTAGTTCAACCATAGGTTGAAGTTTTGTGATTAAATAGGATCAGGCGGGTGTTCGAGCACCCGCTTTTCTTGCTCTTTAAATATGAAAGTAAAACTCTTACTATATGGCCTGATATTAATGTGTGGCTGGGCCAAAGCTCAGGATAAATTTATCCTTACGGTGCTGGATGAACATACCGGGCTTCCCGTGGAAGGAGCTCATGTATGGGCAGAGCAGAATACCGGAACGCAAGGGGTAGTGAGTAATGCCAGCGGACTGGCAGAGTTTCCCGCCCTGGTATCAGAGGTGCTCATACAGGTGAGCCATGTAGGTTATCAAAAGTGGCAGGGAAAACTAGACTCTGATGCAAAGGCGGCTACCATATTTCTTACACCCCGCAATAATGCTTTGCATGAAGTAGTGATTACCGGGCAAACCCGGCCTGTTCAGGCTTTTGAGGCTGTACAGCCCATCCGGGTTATTGATGCCCGGCATATCGAAGAACAGGCAGCAGTAAACCTTCGTGATTTACTTACCAACGATATTGGTATACAGGTTTCCGAAGATGCTGTATTGGGCAGTGGTATTAGCTTACAGGGACTTAGCGGTTATAAAGTGAAAATATTGATAGATGGTGTGCCGGTAATTGGTCGTTTGGATGGCCAGGTAGACCTGAGTCAGATCAACCTTAATGACATTGAAAGAGTAGAAGTGGTGGAAGGTCCTATGTCCGTGCCATACGGAACAGATGCGATGGCCGGAACGCTGAATCTTATTACCAAAAAAAAATCCGTAGCAGAGGTAAAGGGAAAGTTCAATGCCTATTACGAAACAGCCGGCCGTTATAATTTTGACGGTAGCCTGAATATTCCTTTCAGGAAAACACAGACCAGTATCAGCCTGGGGCGTAATTTTTTTGGTGGTTATGACCCTGATCCTGATTTACGTGATCTGCAATGGAACCCTAAACAGCAGTATACCGCGTCATTAGGCGTACAACATCGCTTTTCAAAAGTACTATTGCGTTACCGTACTGACTTTTTTGATGAAGAGATCCGCAACCTGGGCGATATACAATATTACACCGTGCCTGAAAATGGCGGTAATTATAGTCATGCCGTGGCTTTTGATGATTATTATTTTACTCAGCGCTTCAATCATACCCTTTCTGCTCACTATTATCTGAAACCCGGCATTAAATTAAGATCATTCATCGCTTTTAACGATTACCGCAGGGTGAAAAACACCTTCCGTAAAGACCTGAGCACAGGAGAACAGCGCGTGGCGGATGGTACTGACCTGCAGGATACCACACGCTTTTCGAGTGTAAGTTCACGTCTGTTTTTTCAACACGACTGGAAGCCTGCTAAGCTGAATTACCAGTTTGGTTATGATGTAAATTATGAAGAAAACCAGGGGCAGCGCCTGGAAGGGGAGTTTAAAGATGTTACCGATGCAGCCCTTTTTACCATTTGGGAATACCAGCCTTTTAAAAGTCTCAAAGTGCAGCCTGCTTTACGTTATGCCTATAACAGCCGTTTTAAAGCACCACTTATAAGTTCACTGGCCTTGCGTTATGAATGGGATTCTACCCTTATTTTCAGAGCTTCATACGGACAGGGCTTTAGAGCACCTACTCTAAAGGAGTTGTATTTTCTGTTTGTAGATGAAAATCACAACATTCTCGGTAATGCAGATCTTAAAGCAGAAACCTCACATAACTTTCAGGCCGCTGTAGTCAAAAGAAAATCATTTTCAAAAGGAAATGCAGAAGTCGGCCTTTCGGGTTTTTTTAATTCTATACAGAATGAAATCCGGCTGATTTCAGTACTAGAACCAGGGGAGCAAGATGCCCGCGGACTTTTTAAAAACGCGAATGTAGACCGCACTCAAACTACCGGAGGCCGTTTTACTCTAAAAGGGTCGTACCGCAACTGGCGCATGGAAACCGGCCTTAATTCAATTGGTATTCGAAACAACTTGTCTTTTTCAGCTGAGGCTCAGACTAGCGGTCAGAATGATTTTAATTTTTATCACCAGTTACTTTTTAACCTGCACTATAATTGGAAACCACTTGGTATTACAGCCTCATTTTTCCTGAATCATACCGGAAAACGCCAATCCCTGATAGAAAATGCCAACAGCGAGTTGGTGCTAAACTCATTTGAACCTTACACCCTGAATGATATAAACCTGAAAAAGAATTTTTGGAATAATCAGATAAACTTTACAGTGGGCGTGAAAAACCTTTGGGATGTGACCCAGGTAGCCTCCAGCCAATTATCCGGAGGGGTTCATAGTGCCGGTACACAGGCCCTGATCAGTTACGGACGGACCTGGTTTTCACGGATACAATTCAATTTTTAAACATGAAAAAATATATTGCCCTTAGTGTTGGTTTCTTAGCTCTTTCTTCCTGTTTTAAAGAGGATGACCGTATTGCTGCCCAAGAGGTGTTTGAAGAAATAGGGCGGGTGGATATGGTTTCGGAAAACGGTGTGGATTATCCGAAGCAAGTGTATTTTGACCTGAGCACGAACCAGGCTCGTGCTTTTAACCAGCGTGATAAATGGGATCTGGCCCTGGGATGTGAGGTGGGAAAACCCAACTTGTTCACCAATGCCTCCTTAAACATGCGTGTGGCTCAAACCGGCTCTTTCCAATGGGGACAAAGTTTCAATACAGCGGATTTTGAATTTCAATACGAGCGGGTTGACCGCTTTTTTTCGCGGGGACTTATCGCTTCTGATTTTTCAGGCACCAACCCCAGCGGAGAAGTATTTATCATTGATTTAGGTAAAGACCTGCAAAATAAAGCCAGAGGCTACCGTTTATTGCAACTCATTGGTTACGATGATCAATCCTATACCCTGCGGATAGCCAACCTTGATTATTCGTTTGATGAAACCGTAAAACTGCAGCTTAACCCAGCCTGTAATTTTGTGTACATCGCCTTAGACGAACCGAAAATCATTATGGAGCTGGAGCCACCTAAAGGAGAATGGGACCTCTGGTTTACCAAATACATGGAGCGTCTCTACGATGGTACGGATACCCTGGATTACTCGGTTACCGGATGTCTTATCAACCCTTACCTAAGCAGTGCTGCTTTATATCCGGATAGTTTGGATTTTGATGAACTGAGTTTGCAAAATACTGACTTATCCATTCTTTCCACCCGTACCAGTTCCATCGGCCATAACTGGAAATATTTTGACTTGGATAAAGGTCTTTTCTCGGTGCATGAAGACAAGATTTACCTGATACAGGATTCAGATGGTTCAACCTATAAAATGGCCTTTACGGGCTTTTACGATGACGCCTCGCGAAAAGGAGCCGTTTCGTTCAAATTCATAACGCTTTAATACATATCAAATGAAAAAGGAAGTAATTGGAAAACTGCTGATCATAGGTTTGAAAATAGCAGTTGGCTTGATTTTTATAGGAGAAGGCCTTGAGAAATTTGAGGGTGTTGAGCGCTTTGGTGAACGGCAAAGCCCATTCCTTAATTTCTACCGGGCTATGCATAATACCGGTTATATGTTACCTTTTTTGGGTGCAGGTGAAATTATTGGAGGTGTGTTGATTGCTACCATTCGCTTTTCGCTTCCCGGTGTAATATGGACTATTCCTATGGCTCTGAATGTTCTTCTTGCTCATGTGTACCTAATTCAAAGCCCTAAAGGCATAGCATATACTCTTGCTATAAATATAGCGCTGCTATTTTTTTTATGGCTTGATCGCAAAAAGATAAAAACCCTGTTCTCCTGAAAATAAACACCTCCCCGGATGGGGAGGTGTTGGGAACGGCAACCATGATCATCCTTATAATTCCGGGAAAACAAAACGATGCGCCCGGGCCTGTTCCCGTATAGCGCTTACTATGGCGTTGCCCAACTGCCCTTCTTTCACATCTTTCTTTTGCGCTATATAGTTTTTACGTTTGATGTTGAGGTTGTGAATTTCCTTTTGAATGATTTCACGCTTTTTAGCATTTTTCTCAATGAAGGCTGATTTTTCAGAAGTGTTCATTTTTTTCATTTCAGCCGGGAGGGATTCTTTTTCAACGGCCTCCACATCAAAATCAGCCTTTTTAGAAGCTTCCACCAGATCCCAGCTTTCTGTCTTATACACATGGCTGCTTTTAGTTACGGCACGTTTCACCTTATTTACCTGGCTGTAGCTTTCTGAGTTAGCATCCTGTTCATACATATTTTGCATTTTAACACGGCCCTTACTGCCATAGGCCAGGTACGTAGTATTCAAACTATCATTCAAGTTTGCTATACGGTCATCATACGGAGAGGCGATGTATTCGGTTTTAGAGTTGTGATCAATGGACATATATTTTCCCCCGCCCAGGCGTGCGGCATCCTGCCAAAAGCCGGATATACCGGCTTTAAAATCACCACAATGAATAGTGTTTACCAGCACATCTTTGTTTTTTGCAAACCGGCATACTTCTTTATAATCCACACGGCCTTGCGTAAAGGGCTCGTTGCCGGCTATAAAAATCACTTTGTAATCATCCGGGTTCGCATCCCAGTCCAGCTGGTTTAATGATGTTTGAATGGCTTGTCCGCAAAATTCAGAGCCACCGTTGGTAGTTAACTTAAAGAGCTTTTCAGATATCTCATCCAGATCATCCGTCAGGGAGCTGATCATTTGAATATAGCCTTCACTGGCCGGTAGCCCATCATTACCGTATTGATATAGCGCTATGTTCAGCTTTGGCTTAGCCCCATCACATTTAGCAATGGCCAGTTCATTTACAATGTTCCACAACTGAGATTTGGCTTGCTCAATAAGCCCTTCCATGCTGCCACTGGTATCCAATAGTAAAGCCAGTTTAATACTTCTTTGAGAAGGAGGTGGCGCTGGTACAGGATCTGGCGAAATTTGCTGCTGAGCTGAAGCATGGTTCTGGCAGGCAGTTAAAAATAGCTGACTGACTATTAACAGAGAAGCGATGGTTTTTCGGGCAAGATTTTTAATTGTCATAACATTCATTTTTAATGATTTACAAGCTAAGGTAAAAGCGATTTGAAGCTTGTAAAACCTGAACTTGGTTATCTGTCTCTTTCACTTGGTAAACCGGAAACCCGGCTGGGACAACTTGCTTTCAAAGCTTGATTTAGGGTGTGTAGCGAGCGTTTTGCTTGGGTAGACATTGCTTAAAAAGGCCGAATATGAGTAGATTAGCCCCAATGAAAAAAGCCCTGTGCATAGGATATATGCTGATAATGGTAGGTGGTTTTATGCCAGCCTACACGCTGGCTGTTCCCTTAGCTGAACAATTAAAATCTCTGAAAAAGGAAGACCCTTATCAATATCTGCAACAGGCTCGGGAACTGTATCAGAAGGATGCGTTAAAAGCATTGGATCTGATTGAAAAAGCTATACTTCTTTCATTGGAACAGGATGAGCCCGGGGTTCAGGCAGAAAGCTATAAGCTGTTGGGGGAGATCAACGAATACCTTAAACAGAATGACCTGGCTGCTTCCAATTATCAGCGTGCCTTACAGCTTTATAAAAGTCAGAATAATACCGCTGAAGCCCATAAGTTGCACAAACGTTTGGGCGATGCCTATGAGAAAGCAGGCGATAATGAGAAAGCACTTAAGTATTACAACCTATACCTGCAGTATAAACTTCCTGATCTCAAATCAAAGTACTCATCTCCTTCCCGTGGCACCACCTCTAAAATGCAGCGTGATCGTAATCAGTTAAACGAAGTGGAGGAGGTGAGGCTTAAGATATCTGAAATATATGCCCGGCAAAAAGATTTTGGAAATGCACTGAACTCATTAAATGATGCAGCATCAAATGTAGATACGTTGCAAGACCCCCGTAAGAAGATCATTATCAATGAAAAAATAGGGGATGTGTATGTAGAGCAGGACCGGGATGAAGAGGCTGTGAATATGTACAATCAGAATATCCGAATGGCAGAAGAATTGGATGAGCCGGAGGAAATAGGTCGCGCCAATGATAAAATAGCCCGTATATATGCTGAAAACAGACGTTTGGATGATGCACTTAGCTTACGTGAAAGGTCTATTGAAATTTACAACCTGAGCGGTGATACAACCCTGCTGGCCAGGGAATACCTAGAACGCGGAAAAATAGAGAATGAACTCAATCAGATGCTCTCTGCGCAGAAGTCGCTGGAAGTCGCCTTAAAGCTGGCTCAGGCTTCAGGACAAAAACAAACCGAACGCGAAGCCTATCGTGAAATCTCCACACTGGCTGAAAAGCAGGGGCGTTCCGGAATAGCTCTTACCTATTATAAAAACTATGTATCGCTGCAGGACTCGGCTTTTCGGGAACGTCAGAAAGAACTGGAAGCTGAGCTGGAATTAAATAAGTCTTTTAACCAGCAACAACAACGCATAGAGTTGCTGGAAAAAAACGATGATCTCAATCGTAAAACCATTCAGATTCTCCGTGAGAATGAAAACCTGGCCCGGGAGAATATGACCAATCAACGATTGCTCATCTATGGCCTGCTTGCGGGTATACTGGCTTTGGTGGTAACAGGTTACCTGATGTATAAGAATATGCAGCAAAAAAAGATCGCTAACCAATTGCTGGCTCTTAAATCATTACGCTCACAAATGAACCCCCATTTTATATTTAATGCCCTTAACTCGGTGAACCATTATATTTCGCAGAAGGATGAACGTTCAGCTAATAAATATTTATCCGATTTCAGCCGTTTGATGCGGGCCGTACTGGAACATTCGCAAAAGGATTTTATCAGCCTGCAAAAAGAAACAGAGATCATAGCTCTTTACCTTAAGCTGGAAAATGACCGCTTTAGAGATAAGTTTGACTTTGAACTAAAAGTAGATGAGGAGCTGGATCAGGACCATATCTGGTTACCACCTATGTTGGTGCAGCCCTTTGTGGAAAATGCAGTGTGGCATGGGCTCCGCTACCGGGAGGGAAAAGGCTTGCTACAGGTGCATTTCAAGTATCAAAATGAACAATTGGTTATACAGATAGAAGACAATGGTATTGGCAGAGAAGAGTCTGCCCGTTTGAAAACACAAAACCAACAAAAGAATGTATCCACGGGTATGAGCAATATTGAAAATCGCCTGCAGATTATTAATGATATGTTCCGTACTGCCATTCAAATGGAAATCATAGATCTTCCTGCCCATAGTGGTACCCGGGTGATTTTGCGTATGCCTTTAAAGCAGAACATATCATGAAATTAAGGGCTATTATAGTAGAAGATGAAAGAGCCAGCCGTGAGACACTAGCCAGTTATCTGGCACGCTATTGCCCGGAAGTAGAGGTGTGTGGTATGGCAAACGCGGTTAAACCTGCTTTGGACCTTATTCGTAAACAACAACCAGCCCTGGTTTTCCTGGACATTGAGATGCCCTTCGGAAACGGGTTTGATTTATTGGAGCAGGTAGAGCACATTGATTTTGACACCATTTTTATAACCGCCTTTAGTGAGTATGCCCTAAAAGCCATTCAGGTAAGTGCTGCACATTACCTGCTTAAACCCGTGGATATTGATGAGCTGATAAGTGCTGTGCAGAAAGTAGTTGAAAGCCGCAAAAAGGAACAGCAATTTCTGCATACCCGGATACTGGTGGAGAATGTTCAACTGGAAAACCGGCAATTGCATAAGGTGGTACTACCGGCTATGGACGGTTTTGAAGTAATACGTATGAAAGATATAATACGCTGTGAAGCTGCGGATAACTTTACTGAGTTTCACTTGCTAAGCGGAGCTAAAAAACTGATATGCCGTAGTCTTAAACATTATGAAGAGCTATTCCGGGATTTTGATTTTATTCGTATTCACAAATCACACCTGATCAACCGGCACTACGTGAGCCGCTACCGCAAGGGAAAAGGAGGAACGGTAGAAATGAGTAATGGCCATCAGGTAGAGGTTAGTGCCTTACGCAAACAAGAGTTCCTGGCGCATTTTTCAGATCTCAAATAAGTCCTGCACATTGTATATTCACATTATGAAAAAAGCATTCTGGCTTCTCATAGTATTACCCTTTTTCAGCAGTGCCCAATGGCAGCTTTCGCCAAAAGCCCAAATTCATGTAGTTAGCTGTGGCCCTTACCAGGGAGAATTGTATTCAGCTTTTGGGCATAGTGCCATACGGGTTTATGACCCTGTTAACGGGATTGATTTTTTATATAACTACGGAGTTTTTGATTACGATCAACCTAATTTCTACCTCAATTTTGCCCGGGGATTTCTCAATTATCAGCTTAATATTTCCACTTATAATCAGTTCAGGGCGTACTACATTCAGCAAGATCGTTTTATCCATGAACAGGTGTTAAACCTTCGTTTGACGGAGAAACAAGAGTTGTTTGATTTTTTACAGTGGAATGCAAAGCCAGAGCATAAATTCTACTCCTATGATTATTTTTACGATAACTGTGCCACCCGTATCCGGGACGCACTGGTAAATGTTTTTGGCGACCAGCTGGTATTTGAAGGCGATTATATCACCTCGGATTACACCATTCGCGACCTCTGCGATATTTACCTCCAATACCAGCCCTGGGGTGATTTGGGAATAGATTTGTGCCTGGGTCTGCCCATGGATAAAAAGGCTACGCCTTACGAGTATATGTTTCTGCCGGATTACCTGGAAAGTGGATTAAACCATGCTTATATTTTCCGTAACGGACAAAAGGTGCCGTTGGTAGAAAAAACCATTGAAACTTACCAAAGCCTTAATTCATCAAAACCCTATACCTTTTTTACACCGCTGGTAATGACCAGCTTGCTTTTAGTATTGGGTTTACTGATCACGTACTGGTCTTTGCGTAAAAAGAGAACAGTTTATTGGTTTGACGCTCTTCTAATGAGCGTGGCAGGACTGCTGGGCTGGCTCCTGTTACTTTTGTGGCTGGCTACCAATCATACAGCAGCGGCCCAAAATTTTAATCTGTTATGGGCTATACCACTTTACTTTCCCATGGCTTTATTTTTATTGAAACAAAAGAAGCCTGGTTTTTTGAAGGGCTTTTTCCGGTTTACGCTTTTTCTTCATGTGATTACTCTGGTGCTATGGCCCTGGTGGCCACAGGATTTGCATGAAGCCTGGATACCTATGGTTATTTTGCTGGGTATAAGATCGTATAGTATTCAGCGTAAGCTGAAATAAGAATTAGAATCTTGCACAGGGTGTACAACGGTTGGTTTGTGGCATCAGCATCAACCTCCCAACCGGAATAGGTTGATTACAACGTATACACAATCCAAAACCCGGTTTATCCAGGGCTTCAAAGTTATGCCTTAGCCTGATCAGCTTTTGGTGGTTCTGCCGTAAGGCGGCTTCATTTACACTGCGGTTATTAATAGCGTCCATGCGCGATACCCGCCCGATGGCATTTTCCGGAGCAATAGGCTTAGTGAGCTCCTCCAGTTCGCTAATAGCCAATTCAGTCTTTTGGATGGCTTTTTCTACGGTTAAGCGATAGCTTTCTTTCTCTTCATCCGTCATGGCAATAGATGATTAAATATTAAAGAGGCTCTTTATACCTTCGCAATCTATGGAAAAGATCAGAATTGGTATCAATGGTTTCGGACGTATAGGGCGTTCACTTACCCGCGTTATCCGAAAATATCCTTCTATTGAGCTGGTGCTTGTGAATGATTTAGCCACCACTGTAAACCTGGCACACCTGCTTAAGTATGATACCGTACACGGTCATTTTCCGGATGAGGTGAGCGTTTACAATGATCATCTTCGGGTTGGAGAACAGGAAGTGCAGGTATGGCATGAAAAAAATCCGGCTGATATTCCCTGGAATAGCCTTGGAGTAGATGTAGTGGTTGAGGCCACAGGTCGCTTTAAAAACCAGAGCATGTCCATGCCTCATATAGTAAGCGGTGGTGCACGTAAAGTGATTATCTCTGCCCCACCCACCGATGATACCAAGACTATTGTTCTCGGAGCCAATGACCATGAGTTGGAAGATCGTGACCTGATTGTGTCCAACGCTTCCTGTACCACTAATTCAGTAGCCCCGCTTCTTAAGGTTGTTGATGAAGTTTGCGGTGTGGAGCATGCCTATATTACTACTGTGCACAGCTATACCACGGATCAGCAATTACAGGATGGGCCGCATAAGGATTTCCGCAGGGGCCGTGCGGCTGCTGAGAGTATTGTACCCACTACTACCGGAGCGGCTAAAGCGATTACCCGTATTTATCCTGAACTGGAGGGTAGAATAGGAGGAGCTGGTATCCGGGTTCCGGTACCGGATGGCAGTCTTACGGATATGACGATTACAGTAAAAAAGAAAACCACGGTTGAGGAGATCAACCGCGCCTTCAAAAAAGCATCGGAAACCGGCCCGTTTAAAGGATACCTTGGGTATACAGCTGACCCTATTGTATCGCGTGATGTAATTGGAAGCCCTTATTCATGCTTGTTTGATGAAGGCCTTACCTCGGTTTTAGGACCCATGGTAAAGGTGGTGGGCTGGTATGATAATGAAATGGGCTATAGTCATCGCCTGGCTGATCTGATCCTGAAAATGATGAAGTAATTAAGGTGTCATTTCCTTTCGGAAAGAATAGAAAACACAAAAGCTGGTGATAGATTTCACCGGCTTTTGTGTTTTGAATATTTTAAGAGTCTTATCTAAGAACCTAACACTTCTTTAAGCTTGGCTTCCAATTGAGGGCCACGCAATTCTGTGGCAATGATCTTTCCTTCACGGTCTATCAATACGGTAAAAGGTATACCGGTAAAACCAAACTTACGCACTACTGAACTACTCCAGCCTTGCAGGTCACTCACGTGGTTCTCCCATACCAGACCGTCATCTTCAATAGCTTTGGTCCAGTCTTCCTTGGGGTTGGGTTGTTGTGGCAAACCGTCCAGTGAAACACTGAATACGTCAAAACCTTTTCCCTTGTACGCATTGTACATACGCACCAGGTTAGGATTTTCCATGCGGCAGGGACGACACCATCCGGCCCAGAAATCTATCAATACCACCTTTCCTTTAAGGTCCGCTAAACTATGAGTGGTTCCGTCAGGGCCCGGCATTTCAATATTAGGTACTTCTTTACCAGGCTGAAGGTTTTCTTTAACCTTTTCCATTTCAGCCTGCATAGCCATGGCTTCTCTGAGTTTAGCTACACGTTCTGTAAAGAAAATCACATGGTCACTATTGGGATATTTTTCTTCCAAAGCAGCTAATACCTTTTCGTAATACTCCATATCATCCATAGGGGTGATAAGCGGTGTGCGACCCATACTTTGTGATAACAGGAATAGATTGGTCATACTACCCGGATTCTCATCAATCATAGCTTTAAGTTCCTCGCTGGTTTCTTCTGCTACAAATTTGCGTATGGAATCGGATTTCATACGCACCTGAATGAAATTAGTACTATCCATGGAACTCTGATTGATGGAGTCCAAACGGTCAATACGGTCCATAGCATCACGCATCAGGTTATTTACCTTCATCATGCGTTCAGAACCTTCACTGCCACTAACGGTATAATTACGATCCCCGCTTTTTCCGGTAATTTCAATCTCTACTTTTTCACCGGATTCCACAAAGAGAGGAAAACGGAAGCGATCTGATGTGCCAATGGCGTAAAAACCAGCAACACTATCGTTGGTAATGATATAGTTGAATTTTGAATCCGTTACAGCCAGTGTATCCAGTGCTTTTTCTTCTTGTGGAGTAAGCATGGAAATAAAGATTTGCTCACTGTCTTCTACTGTACCGGAAACTTTGGTTTTACCGCCATCACTGTTACAAGCGGTAATTGAGAGGATGGAAAGAGCTACAAATAAGTTTTTGACTTTCATAGGGGGTGTAATTATTTTTCTAATTCTTGTTGCACCAGTTTACTGGTTACTTTCGGGTCGGCCTTGCCTTGGGAAAGCTTCATCACTTCTCCCATAAACAAACCTAATAAGCCTTTTTTACCGGCTTTATATTCTTCTACTTTCTCAGGGTATTTTGCCAAAGCTTTTTTCACATGCTCCATAAGAGCTCCCGTATCACTTTCCTGTATGAGATTCATATTGCGCGCCAGTTCTTCGGGATCCTGTTCCGGGTTTTCAATAAGGGCCTTGAACATTTCACCGGAAGCAGCAGAGTTGCTCACCTTGCCTTCATCCACCATATCAATAAGCTGGGCTATTTTGGCAGCCGGGATAGGGAAGTTACTGATATGCATAGCCTGATCGTTCAGGTACGACTTAACAGACCCCATAATCCAGTTGGCTGCAGCTTTATAGTTGGCCGTATACTCAATAAGCTCTTCAAAATAAAGGGCTACTTCTTTGCTCTCCGTTAAAAGGGAGGCATCATATTCATTAAGCCCCAGTTTGCGATACTTGGCAAATAACTCTTTGGGAAGTGGTGGAAGAGACTGTTTTATGCTTGCAATATAGGCGGGCCGAACAATAACCGGCTGCAGGTCTGGTTCAGGGAAGTAGCGGTAATCATGTGCATCTTCCTTAGCTCTTAATACCATAGTACTGCCACGGGCTGCATCAAAAGTGCGGGTTTGTTGCACAACGGTGCCTCCGTCTTCAATCAGCTCAACCTGGCGTTTAATTTCATAATCAATAGCCTTTTGTACGTTGCGGAAGGAGTTCATATTCTTCACTTCCACCTTAGTACCAAACTTCTCACGGCCTATTGGACGAACGGAAATATTGACATCACAGCGCAGGCTGCCTTCTTCCATATTGCCATCGGAAATATCCAGGTAGCGCACCAGTTTCCTCATTTCAGAGAGGTAACTATAGGCTTCCTGCCCACTGCGGAATTCGGGCTCACTTACTATTTCTAAGAGGGCAACCCCGGCACGGTTCAAGTCAATCAGAGTATGGAAGGGGTCAATATCATGAATACTTTTTCCGGAATCCTCCTCCATGTGTATCCGTGTCAGGTGAATCTTTTTGTCCCTTCCTTTTGCGTCTTTGATGTCCACATAACCACCGGTACAAATGGGAGTAGTGTCCTGCGTAATCTGATAACCTTTAGGCAGGTCAGCATAAAAGTAATTCTTGCGGGCATACTCATTGCGCTCACGGATAGTACAATCACAGGCTATGCCCAGGCGCACGGCATATTCAATTACTTTCTCATTTACACGGGGAAGGGTGCCGGGATGTCCCAGCGAAATCATATTCACCTGAGTATTGGGCATTGCTCCGTATTCGGTAGCATCACTACTGTAAGCCTTGCTCAGTGTATTTAGCTGAACGTGTATTTCAAGACCGATAACCGGTTCGTATTTTTTAAGGATATCTTCCATGCGCCCTTTTACATTGGCTTGCAAAGAAACAAAATACACAGCGGATTACCTTACAGGCTTATAGGTTGTTTTGAGAGGTGTTTTGTGAAATAAAATTATGGATACCATCCATGAAAGATTGCTCACCATTAAAGAGAAATTTAACTTCAATGCCTACACTGAACACCTTCATTTGAAGAGCCTCTGGAAGAAGAGGTAATAGGCGTACCCTGTCCTTTTCGGTGGTAAGCACACACCATGCAGGGTTTTCGGTTAACCGTTTTTTTATCTTCCGGATGTCGGTTTGCGAAAAATCATGGTGATCGGCAAAATTCAGGTGTTGTTTTACCTTAAAAGCCTTTCGGCTATGCTCAAGAAAAGGCTTGGGATGCGCTATACCGCTTACCAGCAGTACCTCTGATGCAGGGGGAAGGGCTATTTCCTGTGGATTTAAAGCCGCACCGTATTGCAGGGTGGTGAAAAACACGTTCTGACTTTCATCCGGTTTAATTTTCCTGCGGATGACCTCGGCCAGTTCAGGGTTGAGGTGTGGCGGACATTTACTTACCACAATAGTATGGGCGCGTGATTTACCTTTTGAACTCTCCCGCAAATTACCGGCAGGTAAAATCAGATCATAGTAAAAAGGGTTTTGAAAGGTGGTAAGAAGTACCTGGAAACCAGGCTTCACATAGCGATGCTGAAACGCATCATCCAGAATAACCACTTCCGGAGGATCGGTCTGGAGAGCCTCCAGGCCCTGTACTCTCTTCTCACTCAGCACCATGCGGATATCCGGAAATTTCCGGTATAGCTGTAAGGGCTCATCACCAATATCACGGGCGGTATGTTCAGGCGTGGCTATAAGTAGCCCGGTGGTTTTACGGCCGTAACCACGGCTAACCACCGCCCGTTCATAAATTTTAAGTTTATCCAGTAAAAATTCTACCATGGGAGTTTTACCAGTACCTCCGGTACTCAGGTTACCTATGGTAATTACGGGAATGGGAAACGAACGGGAGGGTAACAGACCTTGGTCAAAGGCCGTGTTTCGTATACGGGTAATGGAGTCGTAGATTAGCGAAAGGGGCCAAAGTAGTCGTCTCCATTGCATAGTAGTGGTTTAAAGGATCAAAGATAAAGTTAAGAATCCCATTGCCGGATGAGATAGGACTGAATGGCTGGAAAGTTATGCGGAGAAAACCAGCTTATCTCCGGATCACGTTTAAACCAGGTGAGTTGCCTTTTAGCGTATCTCCGGCTGTTTTTTTGGATTTCAGTTATAGCTTCTTGGCGGCTGATGTACCCATCAAAAGATTTAAAAAACTCGTTATACCCCACGGTACGCAAGGCATTTTTATTTCGATACATTTCCAGAGACCGGACTTCTTTTTCCAGACCCTGGGCTATCATCACTTCCACTCTTTTATTGATCCGCTGGTATAATTCCGGGCGGGGTAATTCCAATCCAATCTTTACACTACGGAAGGGCCGTACCGCTTTTTCTTGTTTACGAAAACTGGTGTAGGGCTTTCCGGTGTTACGGATTACTTCCAGCGCCCGTATGATCCTTTGGGGATTTTGACGGTCTACCATATCATAGTATGCCGGATCTTTTTCCATGAGTTCCTTTTGTAAAGGCCCCAAGCCACTGTTCAAAAATTGCTGGTTCAGTTCCGCTCTGATGGCGATATCACCATCAGGCATGGCATCAAAACCTTCAGTAAGGGCTTTCATATATAAACCGCTGCCTCCTGCCAGAATTACCGTTTCCTTTTCAATAAAGAGTTGATCCATTAACTGTAAAGCCTCTTGTTCAAAGTCTCCGGCATTATAATCTTCGGCTACTGAGAGATGCCCCACCAGGTGATGCCTGATGAGTTGTTGTTCTTCTGCAGAGGGGGGAGCTGCTCCAACCTTCAGCTCTTTGAAAAACTGACGGCTATCAAAAGAAATGATCTCGGTATTAAGCCATCCGGCCAGTTTAAGTGCTATTTCGGTTTTACCTACTGCCGTAGGGCCGCAAATGAAAATGGCTTTTTTACTCAAAGTTTTGATCCACAGTTTCTACAGTATAAAGAACTTCTGCCTAAACCTTGTTCACCGCAGTTGTTACATTGGCGGGCATTATCTTCATTAAAGTTGGCTTTACCCATCTCGGCCGTAACAATACCGGTAGGCACAGCTATTATACCATAACCCAATACCATAATTATAGATGCAATTATCTGTCCAAGAGGAGTTTGAGGTGAAATATCACCGTAGCCCACGGTGGTTAAGGTTACAATGCACCAATAAATACTCACGGGGATACTGCTAAACCCATTCGTTTTGCCTTCTACCAAAAACATAATGGTTCCCATTATAAACACCACACACATTACAGCCACCAGAAATACGGTGATCTTAATACGGCTGGCTCTGAGTGCTGAGGATAATACCCTGGCTTCACCTAAAAAACGAACCATCTTCAACACCCTGAACACCCGGATAAGCCGAAGGCTGCGGATGGCCATAAAATAATGCGCACCAAAGAAGATGAGAGACAGGAAGGTAGGTAATATGGACAATAAGTCTATAATCCCGTAAAAGCTCAGAACGTATTTCCTTTTGCGGTGTACTACCAGTAACCGCATAATATATTCAGTAGTGAAAAGAACGGTGAAAAACCACTCCACATAAAGAAAAACAGTGCGATAATTTGTAGAAAGAGACTCTACACTTTCCAGCATAATGGCAACCAGGCTGCCCAGTATGGCCACAAGCAGAACAATGTCAAAATTACGACCGGCCGGAGTTTCCGCTTCAAAAATAATGTCGTGCCAGCGGGCACGCCAACTATTGCTATCGGGATAACGGTTACTCACAGATCTCTTTTTTTAAGAATGAACCAACCTCCCAGGGCCATAAGTACGGTGTATAGGATGGTCATAAAAAAATGGTTGTAGGGAATGCTGTCAGGTGATTTGATGCCCAGAAAATTATCTACCTGAAATAAACGGGTAAAGGGTTGCAGTATCATTTCACGGGAAGGGCGTGTGGGCAGGTAATCTGAAACAGGCGTTCCGATGGCCCAGCCTGCCACAGGCTCTGCTATAAAGTAATACAGCAAAATGATAATCACAGTAATGGTGCTCCTTTTAAATAAAAAAGTAAGAAACAGGGCCATTACCATGAGAAAGAGTACTTCAGCAAAGTAGGCCAGCAGGTAATCCGCATTTTGTAGGTAATCTGCAGTAACAGCTTCCGGATTATATAGCATAGCTATAATCAAAGTGTTTACACCTATGATGAGTAAGCTGGCCAGGGCAAAAAGTAAAGCAGAAAGTAATTTGGAGGTATAAAATTCACCGATGCTCAAGCCGTCAATAATATTTTGCCGGTAGGTTTTATACTGGTATTCATTGCTCACAAAGAAGATGAGCAGGAAGGCCGGAATGAATTTAAAATAGCCGGCCATATAAGTGATATTCTGCCAGATATAGGGGAGTTTATAGAAACCGGCCTCACCAAAATTGAGTAGCCTCCGGCCCTCCGGATTGGCCGGGTCGTTGGTTTCCCATTCAATGCTTCCGGCTTTGGAAACCAGCAATACCATACACAGGGCATATAAGCCAAAGCCGATCCAGAAAAAAGGATGGCCTTTGAACTTGAGCCATTCTATCTTAAGCAGTTTCATGATCGGTATTGGTTTTAATGAGGTTGAGGAATTGTTTTTCCAAACTGTTTTTACGGAATATCAAATGGCTTACAAATACGTCCTTTTGAACCAGCTTCCGGTTGAGGTCTGCCGGTAGTATTTGCCGGTTGAGGATCAACACCAGGCGGCCATCTTTTTCACGAATGCTTTCAATACCGTCCATGCTTTGCAATGCGGTTCTCAATTTATCCATATCCGGAGCCTGTACTTCTATAAAGCCATCGTGTCCGGTAAGGTCTTCAACTTTTCCCTGAAAGATGAGGTCGCCCTTGCGCAGCACAGCTACATGCGTACAAACTTTTTCAATTTCGTAGAGCAGGTGACTGGCCAGAATAACGGTGATACCCCGCTGGGCAATTTCCAGAATCATAGCCCGGATCTCGGCTATACCCTCCGGGTCAAGCCCGTTGGTGGGCTCATCAAGTACTAAAACTTCAGGCTCACTCAATAAGGCAGCTGCTATGGCCAGGCGTTGTTTCATTCCCAGGCTGTAGGTTTTGAACTTGCTCTTAGCCCTTTCAATAAGGTTTACCGTTTGAAGAACACCCTTAATATCCGGTTCTTTAATTTCTTTAATGGTGGCTATGATCTTCAGGTTGTCATTAGCAGACAGATAAGGATAGAAGTTGGGTGTTTCAAGAAGCGCACCTACCTTTTGTTTTACTTCAAAGGAATGGTTACCACCAAACCATTGGAAAGATCCTGCTGAGGGACGCGTTACACCGAGCACCATTCCGAGGGTGGTGGTTTTCCCACTGCCGTTGGGGCCCAGTATACCAAAAACACTACCCTTGGGTACCGCCAGGTCTAATTTATTTACTGCGGTGAGTGTGCCGTAGCGCTTGGTAAGCGCTTGGGTTTTAAGTACTTTTTCCAAGTTTTGTTAATATCTCAGATTACGTTTAAATGGCTAATTTTAATAAATTTGAGTAACTATCCTCTTGATATCCGAATAATATTCACAAAAAATCTTGTGCCGATGGTAACAAACTTTAGAGAAGTACCCGTAATTGAGAAAGAGATTATAAATGAATTGACCTTTCCGGTGCATGAGGTTTTGAGTAATAAAGACTCTATCCGTGATAGACTTTTTGCTCTTCACCGTGCCACCAGTTTAGGCAACCTTGATAAACACAAGGTAACCATAGTATTTGAGGATAGTGAAGGAATGAAAAAAGTATGTACCACCATTTGGGCCATGACGGATCGTAAGATCCTGCTGAAAGCCGGGCGGTCCATACCGGTTTCACGAATTCACTCTGTAATCATAAATTAACCCTCGTAATAACTGTCTTCCCAGTTATCTTCATTGTCGGTCTGTTCGCCCTCCTCAAAATAGGAATCATCCGCCAGGTTGGTGCTTTCCATCATTTTTACCGGAGCCTGAGAAGGGCGCATACCCTGTATCTGATGAATAAGCGGAGCGGATAGAGCGTCCTTTTCTTCAATAGCTACCACTTCCAGAAAAAACGTCCAGAGGTTGAGAAAATCATACACATAGATCATCCGGGTCCCCTTTTCCGGCATTACCTGATTTATCTGTTTTTGAGCCATTAACTCAGAATCACCTGAATTGCCAAAGTTCACCAGGCTTATCTCTTTTCCCTGTTCCCAGTCTTTATTACTGATAAAAAATGACGCCATTTCACCTTTATAAAGATCGAAAGCAGAAATTATGCTCTCGTGCAGCGTATTTAATTTATTCTCTCCGTTTAGCTCAATGTCGCGTATTACATCTTCATCAGTATCCAGTACAACACGTACGCGATAATTCATAGTCATTTATTTTTATCAGTTTTTAATCCTAATTCTGCTCCCCTGGCCAGCATAAATTCACGGGCCTCTTCTTGGTTGTTGGCAATGGTACCTTCCAGTATAGCTTCTTTAATAGCTTCTTTGATCAATCCTATTTCACGGCCGGGAGGCAGGTTAAAGGTTTCCATGATCTCTGCACCATCTATTGGAGGTTGCCAATTGCGTACCTTATCCTTTTCTTCTACCTCCTTTAGTTTTTCTCTAACCGTTCTGAAGTTGGATAAAAAACGTTTTTTCTTTTTCTCATTTCGGGTAGTAATATCGGCCTCACATAATAACATCAGATCTTCAATATCATCACCCGCATCAAAAAGTAATCTGCGGGCAGCACTATCCGTTGCCTGATCATCGGTAACCGCTATTGGGCGGCTACTCATGCGTATGATCTTTTGAGTATAGCGTAATTCCCTGCCCAGGGGTAATTTCAGGCGCTGAAAAACCTTTTTGGCCATTTTAGCACCAACAAATTCATGGTGGTGAAACGTCCAGCCGGAGTTGGACAGGAACTTCTTAGTTACGGGCTTACCAATATCATGAAAGAGCGCTGCGTAGCGGAGGTAAAGGTTCTCAGTATTTTCCGAAATATTATCCACTACCTGAAGGGTGTGGAAAAAATTATCTTTATGTAATTGCCCGTCTACTTCTTCTACGCCCTGCAGGTCTGCTACTTCAGGTAAAAAGTGCGGCAGTAGGTGGGTTTCAAAAAGCAGCCGTAAACCAATGGATGGTTTGGGCGCCAGCATGATCTTATTGAGCTCTTCGGTTATACGTTCTGCACTTATAATTTCCAATCGTTCATGTTGCTCAAGAATAGCGCTAAGACTTTGCTCCTCAATGGTAAAGCTCAACTGGGTGGCAAAGCGAATGGCACGCATCATACGCAAGGGATCATCGGAGTAGGTAATTACAGGATCAAGTGGTGTACGTATGGTACCACTTTTCAGATCTTTAAGGCCGTTAAAGGGGTCCAGCAGTTTACCAAAGTGGTTTTGGTTAAGCCCTATAGCCAGGGCGTTAATGGTAAAGTCCCTGCGGTTTTGATCATCTTCCAGAGTACCATCTTCCACTATCGGCTTGCGGCTTTCCTGGCGGTATGATTCCTTGCGTGCGCCTACAAACTCCAGTTCAAAGCCCTTGTGTAATACCTGAGCCGTTCCAAAGTTTTTGAATACGGTTACTTTACTATGCCCCAGTTTATCAGCTACTTTTTGAGCCAGTTCAATGCCCCGTCCGATAGCTACAATATCAATGTCTTTAGGATCTTTGCGTTGGAGGATCTTATCTCTTACGTAACCACCTATTACGTAGGCATCCACGCCTAATTCATCGGCAGCGGCACCTATGATTTTGAATATTTTGCCTGAAACGAGTTCCTCCATTCCCGCTTTTTACACAAATACTTTTTCAGAATATACGCCCATAATGATCAACAGGATCAACAGAACATAAATGAAAATATGGATGCGCTTTACACTGCGCTTCAATTGGTTAAGTTCTTCTTTATCATCATCCAATACCACGGCATACATAAGTGGAAACAATAAAAATGCTTCCCAGCGCAAGGCTCTTTCTCTTGTATCTGTATAATCGAACTGTATGAAATCACTAATATTACCCTTTTTCTTTTTGCGTGAAATACGAAGGTATTGCAATTGAATGCCGGCCTTAACGATAAAAAGGATCAGGATAGCCAGCATGATGATGATGGCAGAAAAAATGAAAATAAATTGCAACAGCATTGAAGGCCTTTGTCTAACGGGCGGCAAAAGTACAGCTATCCACAGCAATAGACAAGCTTTTTACAGCTTTGAAGATCAAGCTATTGCTTTTTAATGGGCTCTCCTTCATGAATGCGCCAAATCTTAAGTGAACGCAGAAAAATATAATAGGAAGAATGAGCGGCCAATATAAAGCCAACCTTTCCATCCAGTATACCCAATTGTAAAAAGTACTTTTTGAAGAAGGTGAAGGCCGGCTTAACCAATAGTTGGTAAGCGCCTACCTTTTTCACCCGTTTTACCCGGTCATAAGCTCCCCAGGAAGTATAACGGTCTGCTTTAAAAAGCATGTGTTCCAGGCTCTTATATGTATAATGCTGAAGTTTATTTTTAAGGTAGCCAACTGATCCGTCTACCAATACTTCTGCGTGTACATGTTTGTTTTCGTAGCGGCTCTTACTTTTACGGAACAAACGGATCACCTTATCGCCCTGCCAGCCACTGTAATTGAGCTTGCGTCCCATAAGGTAATTCTGGCGATAGATCCAGTAGGCATCTTTGGTATTTTCTTCCGTTAAAATTTTCTCAATTTCAGCCCTTAAGTCCGGGGTAACCCGTTCATCAGCATCCAGTAAAAGAATCCATTCATGAGACGCCTGAGGAATGGCCCAGTTTTTTTGAGAGGCGGAATGCTCGTATTCACGTTGTAAAAGACGAATATCAAACTGTTGCGCCAGTTCTACAGTACGGTCAGTAGAATAGGAATCTACTACCATAACTTCATCGGCAAAGCTCACTGAGTGAATGGCTGCTTCAATATTGTGCTCCTCGTTACCCGTGGGAATAATGGCTGTAAGTTTTTGCTTCATATCAAACTTGAATACAGGTTTTGCCAGTGGGAGGCAATTTTGTCATCTTTAAAATGCTGCGCAAAGGTATAACCACTTATGCTCATCTGCTTTTGCAGGTCTTCTGAACCCCAAACACGATCTATGGCCTGCGTAAGTTCTTCCAGGCTATCCGGATCTATCAATAAGCTGGCAGGCCCGGCAACTTCCGGTAATGAGCTGATGTTGGAGGTGATTACCGGGGTTTTACTTACTAATGCTTCCAATACGGGAATACCAAAACCCTCAAAAGCAGAAGGGTACGTAAAAAGATTGGCACCCTGATAAATAGCAGCCAGGTGTTCATTGTTCCATACAGATGGTGTATGAATCAATCCGGTATTAATTTCAGGGGCCACATACTGTTTCCAGTATTTAGTAGCCCTTCCGATTAATACCAATGGAATATTTAGTTTTTGCGCTGCTTTTACTACGTGGCCTACATTCTTACGTTGCTCTAAGGTGCCTACAAAGAGCATATATTTTTCGGGAAGGCCGTACTGCCTGCGTACCTCTTCAATTTCCTCCTGACTTTTTTCGTTCCAGAAAAGAGGAGCACAACCCTGGTAGATCACCTTAACTTTTTCAGCCGGGATATCCAGGTATTTCTCCAGGTCTTTTCGGGTTTGCTCACTTATGGCTACAATGCTGTTTGCCTGCCTGCAGGCCAGTTTTAACTTTCGGGTGTAGATTTTTCGGTCAATGGGCTTATAGAGTTCAGGTCTGCGCAAAAAGATCACATCGTGAACGCTTACCACTGAGGGTACGCCTCTCTTTTTTAATCCGGCCGGTAGTTCCTGGCTCAGGCCGTGAAAAAGATCTACTTTATCTTTCTTAGCCCTTTCAGAGAGCAGGCGTTGACGCCAAATGTTTACAAACAAGGGGTTTTTAAAACTGGGACGTAGTTCTTTTATAAAAGGCCATTCATCACCAAAGGCGATTTTCGGCTTTTTAGGATTGTACAGGTAATACTCATTACCGGGGTAAGAAAGAGCCAGTGCCCGGATCAGGTTTCGGCTGAAATTACCAAGACCGCTATGATTGTGAAAAACCCGTTTTGCTTCGTAGCCTATGCGCATCCACTCTTAAGTATGTGCGAGCCACACCATGGTGCCCTTGTTAAAAATTCCCAGTGATTTACCTTTCAGGCTTTTACCGATATAAGGGGAATTGGCAGATTTACTCTGGATGTGGTGTTTTTCAAAAGTCCATTCCAGGTCCGGGTCAAAAAAAGTAAGCTCGGCCCAGTTTCCTTGTTCAATGGTAGGTACTTCCAGGTTCAGTATTCTGCGGGGATTGATACTGATGAGTTCAATAATACGTTCCCAGCTTACTTTACCTTCCAATGCTTTTCCAAGGCCTCCTATAAAGCTCTCCAGGGCTATAATTCCAAAGGAGGCGTGGTCAAATTCACATTTTTTATTTTCAATATCCTGTGGCAGGTGATCAGAAGCTATCGCGGAGATCAGTCCGTTCTGCAGAGCCTTGATCAATGCATCCCGATCTTGTCCGCTGCGGAAAGGAGGCATTACTTTAAGGTGGGTATCGTAAGTTTCCAGGTCGTCATCGGTAAAAAAGAGATTCCCGGCTGCCACATCAGCTGTAAAAGATTTCCCGTCTTTACGGGCTTGTTGTAATATAGCCAGGGTGCTTGCTGCAGAAATACCCATAAAGTGAACAGCGGTTTCTGCGTATGCGGCTAAGTGAAGATCGCGTTGTACACCTATTTCTTCAGCCAGAGCAGGAATACCCTTTAACCCCAGAAAAATGCTTTTTTCCCCCTCATGCATTTGCCCGCCTTTAGTGAGGCTCTGATCCACGGGCATTAAGTGTAGGGGAGGAGAGAAACTACGGTGGTATTGCAGCGCCAGTTTGAGTAATGCGCCATTGTTTACGGGATTTTTACCCTGGCTGAAGCCCACAGCTCCGGCCTGGTACATATCGAACATTTCGCTAAGCTCTTCCCCCTTTTGGGCTTTGGTTACAGAGCCGTATGGGTATACACCTACCGGAAATTCTTCCGCCTTTTTATATACGTATTCAATATCCGCTTTAGAGTCTATCGGTGGATTCGTGTCTGGTGAAAGTGCTACTCCTGTAAAGCCACCAAAAATAGCGGCATTAATTCCGGTTTCAATGTCTTCTTTTTCTTCATGTCCCGGATCCCAGAAGTGCGCACGCAGGTCAAACCACCCCGGGCTTACATGCAGGTTACCGGCTTCAAACACTTCGGCATCGGTCACTTTAAGATCAGGGCCAATCTCTTTTAGTGTGTCGTCTTCTATGCAAATGTCCACCACCTTATTGTGATGCTCTGAAGTAGGGTCAATGATGCGGGCCTTGCGGATCAGTATGCGGTTCGCGTTCATGGGTTTATTTCCAAAGTTTTAACAAGAACATTTCAAGCAGTAAAAACAAGAGGGCACCAGCCAAAAACCAGCGCCACAATGGATAACCATTGTACAAATTATGGATACGGTCGCCCAATAAGGAGGCATTGCCTTCCAGAATTTCCGGGACATTACTAAGCGTGGTGTTCTCTAATTCTGTAGCGCTCCAAAAACGCCAATCACTTTCCCGGGGATCTACATTTACTGCCAATAACCCGAGGGTGCTGTCTTCTTTTTGCACTGGGTAAATCCCGGGTTCTACTTCGGCAGGCAAGCTGTATAATTCAACTTTTTGGCCCCGGTTACGCTGTGGAGGGATCAGGGTCTTATTATTCACCACTACAGACAAAGGAACTTCAATGTTACCACTTTGCTCAAACTGCTGCCCGCTGTTGCGTCCGGCTGCGTTGTACAGGGGAGAGCGGCTGTTGCTGTACAGTGCTGAGTTCAGCATAATAGGGACTAAGATCGGGTGACGGTTAAGTGAACTTTTTTCAGGGTTAAGAGAGGTAGTCCATACCACCAGTTGCCCGTTTTCACGCGGATAGCGCATGAGAAGCGGATCACCGTTTTCCAGGCTTATAACCCGGTAGCCGCCTGAATTGCTCAAGCGGATGTAATTCTGAGCATAAGGCAGTTGTAGCTTACGTGAGCGTTCGGTAAATACATTTTCAAATAATAAATCATTGTAAGCTACTTCAGACCCCTTGCGTTCCGTTTCGCTGATCCCCTGATAGCCACGAACCCCCAGCCCTTGCAGAACAGCCTGGTTGCCCTCCGGATTGTCCAGGGCCGGGAACATTACAATGTTTCCACCTTCGCCCAGGTTAGTCTCCAGGGCCGATTGTAAACCGGAAGGTAAACTGCTTAAGCCATCCAGAATAACCAGTTTATAGGAGCCCAGCTCCCCATAATTGATACGGTTAATTGGAGCAATGGTCAGTTGGTATACTTCATCGCGATATAAGCGCTCCAGGGTTTCACGGTGTTTTTCACCAATGGCCAGTATGCTTATGGGTTTTGTAATGCTGAAGGCAAAGTGAAACTCATTATCAAAATAAGGCTCTCCGGCATCCAGAGTTACTTTTCCACTGTAATCACCTCTTTCTTCCGGGCGAATGGTAAAACTGATCTCTTCTTCAGAATTGGCGCCCAGTTCAAACTCGCGGGCTGCCACCAATTCACCGTTGATCTCCAGCTTTATGGACAGGTCACGTGCTGTTTCTTCACCATAATTACTTAAATGCACCTGCACTTCCTGGTCAAACCCGGGCTGAAGAACAGGATGGTCAAACCACACGGAGTCAATAGCCACATTAGGGGTTTTATTGGCTGCTTCAAAACGGATAAAATGAGTGTTCCAGTCTTCCTGATCAAAGGATTGAAGATCATTGAACTGTGAGCGTTGAAAATCAGAAAGGACAAATACCTGTAATTTCCCTTTGGTTGTATTGATATCCTGCCAGGGGCCTGCCAGGCGGCTTTGCACTTCTTCGGCTGTACGGTAAGCTTGTGAAGGCTTTAATTCATCAATGAGTTGAATGGCTTCATTGCGACTGTAGTAACGTTGTTCCCGTCCTTCAAAACCATTACTTACAATTTGTATATTAAAGTTATCGGGTAAAGATTTTAAGATTTCTACGGCCTGTCCGCGGGCCTCATCCAGGAGCGGGCCGTTGGTGCCTTTGGTTTTCATACTCAGGCTATTGTCCACGTACAGCGCGGCATAGCCCGAAGCTTCTACTCCATTCTCCGCAGCGGGTATGAAAGGTTGGGTAAAGGCAATAACCAAAAGGGCCAGGGCCAGTAAACGGCAGCATAAAATGATAAAGTGCCGTATCTGGTTAAAGGATTGTGATTTTTTTTGAATGGCCTGTAAAAAGCGGTTATTACTGAAATAAACGGTTTTATAACGCCTGAAATTAAAAAGGTGGACTATGACCGGAATGGACAGTGCAAATAAAGCCCAGAAGAATTGCGGGTACAGGAAATTCATTAAAAAGCAAAGATATACAAAGCTTACTTCCTGAGATTACAAATTAGTTAAAGATTTGACTGTTTAGAGGAAGAAGCTACCGGCATGCCGATCACCTCTCTGCCAAAGGTTTTTATCTCTTGTTCCACTACTTTATAATCCTTTGATTTAATGGAAGAACCAATTACATGATCGCCCGGAGTAGGTAAGGGAATCTGTTTTTTCTGCTCATCCGGAGTACCAAGAGCTTTATGCATGTCCGGAATAACTGAAACATCCACCACTTCATCCTGATGATTTTCATCCTTATAATAGTAAAGAGTTAACACCGGGCACTGAATACGGGCGAAAAGTGTATCGTGCATGGTGGTTTCCAATAATTCTTCCAAGGCTACTAAAGCAGATGGAGTGTGCAGGGTGTCCCAGTATTTGGAGGCTTCCTTCTGTTTGTGGTGAATTACCCGTCCTTTGCCATATAGCAACCCGGCTATCTCTTCCCCCCAGGGGTCATTTAAAATGCGTGCGGCTGCGTTACGAATACGGATGTTGGGAGATAGGTTGATAAGGGCACTTACTTTATCCGGGTATTCAGCAGCCAGCTTAAGAGCCAGCGGGCTGCCGGTGGAAGTGCTCATAATAACTACTTTTTCGCCCAGGGTGTGGGCAATTATTAAAGCTTCTTTAGCCGATTCCCAGGCTGCTTCAGGCGTAAATCCGCTCAGGGCGGTAGTGTCTTTAAGCCCATGTCCGGCAATACGTGCCATATAAGTGTTGGTGCCAAAGTAGTTGGCTACATTCCGGTTTACCGGGTTACCTTCCATCCAGCTGGCCGAAAAACCGTGGAGGTAAAGGATTACGTATGTGGTAGGTTGTCCCGCACTATCGGCCCAAAAAATTTGCGCCTCATTATCCTTTCGTAATGTATACTGTGCCTCGTGCTGGTTTATGTAGGTTTCAATATTCTCAATAGCCGGAACAGAGGGAAGTTCAGTTGAATAGGCGGGAGTTTTTGGGGTGGGGCCGGAAAAATAGAGGATAAACAGAATCGCCAGAATGGCGAGGAGGATCAATAGCTTTTTCATTTAACGGATCTCTTCGGCTTCCTGCAAGATATAACTAAAATCATCTACATCAGAGTCATTGAGTTTCAAAAAACCACTGAGGGTTACCACATCATCGGTTTTGAATTTACGGGGTGGTTCATCAAACTTTAAACTCATTACCGATTCCGGGCCGGCACCTCCGCAAAAAAAACAGGCACTAAAAGGGTAAGCGGATAATGCATATATACCACCCTGAACATCCAGTGGAATGATATAACCTTTAATGATGATGCGTTTTCCGTCTACTTTTTTAATGCTCTCCGGAAAAACCGGTTTTACGTACCAGGCTTCCAGATCAGGGTAATATTGATCTTTGAAAGTGACCTTAGCTAAAAATTTCCAGTCAATAAGCTTAGCCGTTTTTTCTTGCGCCCATAAAGCTGAGGAGGAGATCAGGATCATAAGAGCTGTATTTTGAATGAGCTTCATCATCCGTGTAAACTGGCGTGTTTTAAAGTGAAGAACAGTCTGTTTCCATCGTGGTTTAATTGCAAAGTACCTTTAATCATAGTAAAGGTATCGGTAGCAAAGCGCCCGGGAGGTTTGTCAAATTTTAATTCAATAACCGTTTCCGGCCCGGCATTTCCACAAAAAAAACAGGACGTGAAAGGATTTTTGGAAAGAGCATAGGTGTTAGCCGCTACATCTACCGGGATAAGATATCCGGAAATTACCACTTCTTCACCTTCAAACTGACTTACCAACACCGGAGGAAAATTGGGAATCGTTTGCCCGCCTTCCACTCCCTCAAAGTTGTTGGTGTAGGTAGTCATTCCCAACACTTCCCACACCAGTGGTTTTTGGGCTTGGGCTGTAAGGCCTGTAAAAAGGCTTAGTATAAAAAGTGCTTTACGCATCACTTAATGTTTTGGATATGTTTAACCGGAATGCCTGTACCGATGGCAACAATGACGCCAGAAAACCAATGGCTAAAATACCACCCAGCAGGTAAATTTCCTTAAGGGTAAGAAATGCTATCTGTAGTGAATAACTGTATTCCTGATCGGCCAGTTCAGAGAGACTCCATAAACCGAATTTACCCAGGCCAATGCCCAGTATATAACCAATCAGGCATATGATAAGACCTTCAAACAGCACCAATAAAAAGAGCCTGGCTCTTGAAGCACCCATAGAGCGAAGTAAAGCCAGTTCAAACTTGCGGTCTTTTAAGCTCTGGTACAGGGATATAAAAACACTGATACCGGATAGCAGTACGATAAGAATAGCGAGGGCGCGCAAGGTTTCAATACCGTTTCCCATCAGCGAAAAGAGACGGTTTATTTCAATGGCGGGCAGCGCAGCCTGCATGGAAGTTTGTTGATTGACCAGGCGTGGCACGGTGAGATTGCCCATAGGGTTGGTAAAGCTTATGAGAGCCGCGGTTATCTCTTTGGATTCTTCACTTCCGGCATGTTCATGAGTATGATCTTCACCTTCATGGTGGTGCACTTTCTCCTCCTCATCTCCATGACCCTTATCGTGCACGGACCATACGCTTTCCAGGGAGGTAAGAATAAGTTTATCAGCTACTGTTCCGGAGGGTTCCAGGATGCCTTTTACTGTATAGGTAAAGTGATTGTGTGCATCCATATCATTTTGCAAACCGTGGCTTCCTGTAAAAGTATCATTGACCTTAAGCCCGGTAAGGCGTGCGGCTTTTGCTCCGATCACCACCTCTCCTGGTACCGACCATACTTCACCTTCAGAAAACGGAACCTTGTAATGTTCCAGGTAGGCTGGCTCGGTGCCTACAATACGATAACCCTCATAATTATCGCCATAGGCTAGTGGTATGCCTTGTTTTACCAGCCTGTTGCGCAACAGTTGCTGATATTCTTTAAGGAGAATATTACCGGTAGGTGCATCCATTTGGTATACACTGCTGAGAATCAATTGGAGGGGACTGCCTTTAGCGCCTACCACCATATCAATACCCTGAATGTTTTTGGTAAACTGATTTTCAATCTGTTCAGAGGCTGACATTAACAGCGATATGATTCCCGTTCCAAAAGCCAGTAAAAGCACACTTAAGAAAGTGGCCAAGGGTCGCTGAAGAGCATTTTTCCAACTGATGCTAAGCCATCTCATAGTTCAATGCAGTTTTTGAAAATGTTCTTAAGCCGTTTGTCATGAGTAACAATAATCAGGCTTGCTTTATTTTCCCGTGCCGTTTCATACAACAGCTCGGCTACCCGCAGCGCATTTTCATCATCCAGGGCTGAGGTCGGTTCATCTGCCAGTAAAAGGCTGGGTTTGTGTATTGCGGCCCGTGCAATGGAAGCTCTTTGTTGTTCGCCTACGCTTAACTCTTGTGGTTTTTTAGAGGCCTTGTCAGCAATATTTAAAAAACTCAGAGTTGCTCTTATTTTGTCAGGAGCTGGTTTTAGCCCCGCCAACTGCATGGCCAGCTTTAAGTTTTCTTCTACGCTTAATGCTTTCAAAAAATAAGATTGCTGAAAAACAATTCCGATGTGTGCACCACGAAAACGGTCGCGTTTTTTGGCGCTTAACTGCTCAATCTTAGTATCATTAATGCGTATAGAGCCGGACTGAGGTATTAAAAGCCCGCCTAAAAGGTGTAAAAATGTAGTTTTGCCCTTGCCTGAACGGCCCAGAACTAAAAGGGAATCATCCTGTTTTAACTGGAGATCGGGGAAGTGTAACGTTTCACTTCCGGGATAAGCATACGAAACATTTTGCGTGCTGATCAAGAACCTTAATTTTTAAGATTTACAAAGCTAAGCTTTAAAGTATAAAATGATGAAAACACTTGTGATAGGTGCCAGCCATAAGCCAGAGCGTTATAGTTACAGAGCCGTAAAGCTCTTGCAACAATATGATCATGAAGTAGTGGCCCTGGGGCGCAGAGCCCGTCCGGTTGAAAACTGGGAGATCATAGAGGGTAAACCTGATTTAGATAACATTGATACAGTAACCTTATACCTGAATGCTGGAAATCAGAAAGATTATTACAATTATATTTCCGGGCTCAAGCCCCGCAGGGTAATCTTTAATCCCGGAGCTGAAAACCGCGAACTGGCCACACTTTTACAGGATAAAGGCATTGAAACCGAAGAGGCGTGTACCTTGGTATTGCTGAACACGGGTCAGTTTTGAGTTTTAACCATTACATTTTGATCCTCGCGGTTTATACTCACCAAAACATCATTACCCACTAATTGCATTCGCTTCATGCTGAAGCAGGTTTTACCCGTAAGTAACTGTTCACAAAGCCCGGCATCTTTTACCCACAGGCTGGTGCGGACTTTAGGAAAGGTAGGTTCTTCGGTGTTTTCTTCCCAAACAATCAGTTTGGGTACGCCCTCATTACACCCGCTATACTGATACGTAATGCACAAGCAACCTTCTTGCAATTGATAATCCACCAAAGTAGTGCGGTTGTAAAGGGAGGAATCCTGAATGTCAGAGGGCTCGGAAAGGTCAAGGCAATACAGTTCTTCAAGTTCCTTATCACTGGAGTCAGTGGCGGGAGCCAGTTGACCTAAATCACTGTTGTCAGACTTTTTGGCTTTTTGTTGAGAAACTGATGATTTACAAGCCATCATCGCCATAAGGATAAGGCCGCAAAGTATTATATTCTTCATATATTTTAATTTCGGATAAACGCTTTCCTGGTAATTACTTCCTTATTACGAAGTATCACAATTATATAGAGACCATTGCGCCAGTTACCGGTTGCAATTTTCTGGTTAGTTCCCGGTATAGAAACGGTTTGGCGATTGTATACCACTTTACCGCTTAAGTCGGTTACCAATACCTGAAGATCATCCGTAGGATTTCCAATGTTCTCTATGGCAAGAACACCATCTGTTACCGGATTGTTGACGATAAACAAATCTTCATCGCTGGAAACAGGCACACTATCACCAAAATAGGAACCATTGATGGCCAGGTACCCGGTGCCGCCTGGATCCAGCCAATCACGCAAACGCCTTTCCGGAATATTGCCATTGCCGGCCCAGCTGTAGCTGAACTTACCAAAATAATCCAGACCGTTGGGCGAACTACAGGCCGCAGCACCCCCGGTTAAAACCCCACGAAGCAGACCATCTTCATCATATAAGGGGCAACCTGAAGATCCGGCTTCTGTAGTTCCAAAACCATTTACAGTTGGAATCCAGTTTACTACCCAATGCGTACCACTCACGCGCCCGTCAAATGAACCGGAGGAAGCGGGACTTGAATAAACCGATATTTTTTTAAGATCTCCGTTAGGGTGATGAATGCTGGCGCCATTTAGGGGCGTATCATCTCCTTTTCGGTTCCAACCAATATAATAGGCATTAAAGGCAGCTGGTATATTGGTGTTCAGCTCCAGCAAAAAGAAGTCAGAACCCAGGTCTCCACCATTATCATCACTATTAGCCAGTAAGCGTGCTCCGGTTATTCTTTGCTGCGCCAGGTTCCCCTCTGAGGGGGGAGAAGTGCAATTATCAGATTGATAATTAAAATAAAAAGTCCAGCTGTTAAGATCAGCCGCTGAAACGTAGTTACCCGGTGAGATAATGCCACAATGTTCTGCCGTAAGCAGGTAAGGGGCATAGCTGTAATTGGCTGTATTGACAATGCTTCCTGTACAAAACCCAAGGGATGGCCCTAATTTTACCAATATCCGCACCACGGAATTTTTAATGTCGGAGAAGTTATTTCCTTCGCTGCAATTCACGTTTACCTGACAAGGCCCGCTATTCCCAAAATCAGAGGCTTTCTGTTTAAAATGAGGAAGCCTGGGCTCCAGGCTCATGCCATAAATATGCAAGTAAGCTTTGCTTGAGGATGAGCGGCTTAATTGAATAAATTGTTCCTCTGCTACAGGAATACCGGTATAAACGGAACCAGGTAAATTTTCAAGGGAAATGCTTTCTATAAGGTAGCCCCCGGCATTCATTATATAAACCGTGTCTTCCTCCGTCAGGTTATTAATAGTTGCATAAATGCGACTGCTCAGTTCCGGGTGTAAAATATGCCAGGTAAAGTTTTGCCGGCTGGCGCTTTGTTCCGGGTAAGCTTCATTTAATGAAAGATCCAGCTCTTTAAAAACTCCGTATACATCAATTCGCGAATAAGCCTGTAATGAATCCGTCTTTTCCCGGAGTCCGGTTTCAGTAAGGAGTACCTTTTGCTGTGCCGGAAGGTCTTTAAAACGTGCAGGTAACTTCTGGGCGTATAGCCCCGAAAAACTAAAGAGGAGTGTTAAGAACAAAAGTAGAGAGCGGTAAATCACTTTTTAAGATAATAGTCTCTGTCTTAACAGGAATTCAAGCTGGTCGTTCGCACGTTCCAGTTTTTCAATCAATTCTTTATTCTCGCGCCTAAGGCGAAATACCTCATAAGCACTTTCAATAGTGGCTCTTAATTCATCTTCCTGCCAGGGCTTATTCAGGTAGCGATATACCTGCCCTTTATTAATGGCATCAATTACAGCATTTATATCTGAATAACCGGTGATGAGAATACGCATGGGTTCAGGATTGATCTTTTGAACTTCCATTAAAAATTCAATCCCGGTCATTTCCGGCATGCGCTGATCAGTAAGTATAAGATCCAGGTGCTGGTTATCGAAAATCTTTAGTGCCTCTATTCCTGATTCGGCAATAAACACATTATAATCCCTTCTGAAAGTGGCTTTAAATGCCTGAAGGTTATGAACCTCATCATCCACATACAGAATGTTTATTTTCGAACTCATTTTTAATTTCAGGAATAATAATGAATGCCAAAGTAAACCATATTTTTAGACAAAATCTTATTTTGGCGCCTCAATCCAAGTAAAAAAAATATGACAATAAATAGGCTTAGAGGTCTGAAACAGTCCTTGGGAGCTCTGCAAAAATCTGACAATCAGAATTATAAAGTTGGTATATTTGATTTATCCAAAATGGATCATGTAGAACGGTTGCATGAGTTGGTAAGTCAAAAACCCTGGCTTGTAACGCATGATAAGCTTGAAGGTCAGATCAAAGAGCTCTACAAAATCAGACATCCAAAGGATCGCCTAAAGGATAAAGACCTGGAGGAGGCCTATCAGAATTGGTTAGTACATCATGATCCTTTTACCTATGGAGTTTGGGTACATTATCCATGGAATAACAAATTAGTTCATCTTGTAAATAAGGATGAATTTATTGAACTGAGAACATCACGAAATAAATATAAAATCACGGAGGAAGAACAACAACTCCTTTCTCATAAAATTGTAGGGGTCATTGGGCTCTCAGTAGGACAGTCTGCGGCAGTAACCATGGCAATTGAAAGAGTGTTCGGTACTTTGCGTATAGCAGATTTTGATACCCTTGAACTCACCAACCTTAACCGTATACGCAGGGGTGTAGATGCCCTTGGCCAACCTAAAACCACTATGGTGGCCCGTGAAATTGCTGAGATAGACCCCTTTTTAAAAGTAGAAGTATTTGAAGAAGGAATAACTGAAGAAAATCTGGATCACTTCCTTACCGCAAACGGTAAGATGGATGCTTTGATAGAAGAGTGTGATGGCCTGGATATAAAAGTTCTTGCACGGCTTAAAGCCCGTGAATATGGCATTCCGGTTATTATGGACACCAGTGATCGGGGCTTAATAGATATAGAGCGCTTTGATCTGGAGCCAAACCGGAAAATATTCCACGGCCTGGTTCCGGAAAATCAGCTTCGTAACCTTAAAGGACTTACCACAGAGGAAAAGGTGCCTTATATACTCGATATGGTAAATGCGGAGGGCTTTTCCAAACGGTTTAAAGCCTCTATGCTGGAAGTGGACCAAAGCCTTACCACATGGCCACAACTTTCTACTTCCGTAACCATGGGGGGAGCAATGGCTGCTGATATTTGCCGCAGGGTTTTACTGGACCAGCTTCATGTCTCCGGCCGCTTTTATATAGATATGGAGGACCTTATAAAGGATGACCCTGATAATAATGCTATACCTGAATATGAGAAAAAGCGACCAGCACCTTTGGCTTTCAATCAGTTGAAAACAGACTTTGAAAAATATGCCCTTCAAGATCCTGATGGTGAGAAATTGTCGGAAAAAACTGTCAGAGATTTGGTTGAGCATGCTACCTTTGCGCCTTCGGGGGGAAATATACAACCGTGGAAATGGTACTACAGAGAAGGGGTTTTGTACTTATTCCATGAAAGGTCTAAGTCTTATTCTTTTCTTGATTTTGAAGACCGCGGTTCCATGATCGCATTAGGAGCTGCTTCTGAAAATATTGTACAAAGGGCAACACAATTGCAACTGAACACCAATATTTATACAATGCCTGGCAGCTATAAACCACTTATAGCAGCCTTTACTTTTACCAAACGTGAAGATTCTTCCGGTATACCGGCCTATTGTGACCTGGGAGATATGATCAAAAAACGGCTGACTAACCGTAAAATGGGAGACCGCGGCCAGTCTATTGAACCACAACACCTTTCAGAACTACAGACATTGGTGGAATCCAATGAAGGCTATCAACTACACATAGCAGAAGATGAAACTACTATTGAGGCCCTGAGTGAAATTATTGCCCGGATGGAACGCTTGCGGATATTGAATGAGTGGGGACATAAAGACTTTATAAACGAAGCACGTTGGACTCCTGAAGAAGCGCGTAAAACGGGAGATGGAATAGATCTGGCCACCTTGGATTTAAGCGCGTCAGATATTGCCGGGATGCGCCTGTTACGCGATGGGGAGGCTATTGCCTATTTACGTAAATGGGATATGGGGAGTGGATTTTTAAACATGACGCGTAAGGCACCTCTTAATTCATCTGCGCTTTGCTTGCTTTCTGCAAAAGAGCATTCACAAAAGGCGGTGTTTAAAGGCGGTCAAATTTTAGAAAGAGCGTGGCTTTATGTAAATTCGAAGCAAATAGCTATGCAGCCGGTTTCGCCCTCTACATTTATGTTTTACCGGCTGGTGATGGATGACCCCGGTCTTGATGAAAAATTCAAGGCCGATATGCAGGTCCTTAGTGATGAATTCAAGGCTGTTTTGAAATTACCGGAAAAGTCAAATGACCTATTCCTGTTCCGCTTGTTTTATGCTGAAGAGCCACAAGTGAAGTCATACCGTTATCCGCTTAATGATGTATTATTGATTAATTAAGAATCATGATTTGCTGAAGATACGAGCATACAGGGCTATTGATGACATTGAATCTTGCGAGAAATACGCTATAGGGCATGAAAATGTTCTTAAAAGCTATGGCATAACCAAGGTTACTTCTGCAAACTATGAATGGTTTTACAACCCGGAAGTATACGTGATAGCTGTGGAAGATGGGGATGATGTTCTGGGTGGTGCACGAATTCATGGATCAGGCGGAAACCAACCTCTTCCCATTGAAGAAGCCATTGGTTACATGGATCCGGGAATCTATGAATTGGTGCGTAACTATAAACAGGATAAAACAGGAGAATTATGTGGCCTTTGGAATTCACGGTCTATTGCCGGAAAAGGTTTGAGTGTGATTTTAACAAAGGCCTGCGTAGCTAAAGTTGGAGTAGCCATTGCCAATGTTTTGGAACTACGAAGTTTGTTTGTATTATGCGCCCCCTACACGGTAAAAATGGTTGAAGATGTAGGGTTTGAAATTATTTCTTCACTGGGGCAAGAGGGAACTTTTCCCTACCCAAAAGAAGATATGATTGCTACGGCACTGATGATCAGGGATGTGGAAGGCCTCAATAGGGCTGATAATGAAAAAAGGAAAGATATTTTTGACCTGCGGTTTGCTCCGCGTCAAGTCCGTAAAGAACAAGGTAACCAAGGTCTGTTAGACATTGAATACGATTTATATATACCACACCTTGATGAAGAGAAAAAGGAAGGTTAATCTCAAACTACTTTTAATAACCGTTTTAACCTTAGGGTTGCAATCAGGCCTGATGGCTCAGCTAATGGTTGATTCGGAAAGAGAGTCGAATATCGGCCAAAGTCTCATGGTCTTCCATGATAGTTCCTGTGCCCCGCTGGAAGAGATTTTGGGAATGGAATTTACCCCGGAAACCAATAATGTACCTCTTTACAGTGGTTCAAACGGATGTCTTTGGTTCAAGCTACCCATTGAAAACCGTTCCGGTGAAGATCAGCTTTTACTGGAAATATATAACCCGGCTATTGATCTCGTTGAGCTGCATTACCGTTTGGCAGATGGAAACTGGGCCATTAAAAGTCAGGGCCGGTCTGTACCCATAAGTCAATGGGATTTTGACTTACCCAATATTATTTTTAAGCTTGATATACCTGACGGTGCTAAAGAGGTCATCTATCTGCGGGTTAAAAACCCTGAGCAATTTAGTGTTCCCATGAATATTGGTCTCAAAGATGAGATCATGGTTAACAGCTTTCGTGATCAGATACTTTTTGGGCTTTATTCGGGGATTATGCTCGCGCTGTTTTTGTATAATCTCTTTATTTATTTCTCCGTTCGCGATCGCAGTTATATTTACTATGTAGCTCATACCCTGTTTGTGCTGCTAACCCAAGCCTCAGCTTTTGGATTTGCATACTTGTATTTATGGCCTAAAAGCACATGGCTGGTACAACACAGTTTTGTGCTCTTTACTTGTCTGGTTAGCCTTGCCGGGATCCGTTTCTTCTTCGAGTTTTTAAAAGTGAAACAATACCTCCCGCGCTTCTACTCGTTTTTCAGAGCAATGGAATTTGTGTACCTGATTATTCTGATAGCAGAGGTTCTCGATTTCCGGAATTTAGCGTACCAGCTTCTCTTTCCTTTACAAGGGCTTATTGCCATCAGTATTTTTATAGCTTCACTGATGATACTGGCCCGGGGTTATCAACCCGCTAAAATTTATGTGTTAAGCTGGAGTGTACTACTTATAGGTGTATTGATTTTTACTTTAAAAGACTTTAGTATACTGCCCTATAATTATCTTACCGTACATACCATCCAGATAGGGTCTGCTTTGGAAGCGGTATTACTTTCATTTGCACTGGCGGATAAGATTAACATACTGAAACGCGAAAAAGAAGAATCGCAACTGGAAGCATTGCGTGTATCAAGGGAAAATGAAAAGATAATTCGTGAGCAAAACGTGGTTTTGGAACAAAGGGTATTGGAGCGTACTATGGAGTTGCAGGAAGCTAATGAAGAGTTACAGGTAACCCTGGCTAACCTTAAAGATACGCAAACCCAATTGGTTGATGCCGAGAAAATGGCCTCACTTGGTCAGTTAACGGCAGGTATAGCCCATGAGATAAATAACCCTATAAATTTTGTTACTTCCAACATTGCACCATTGCGCAGGGACCTTAACGAGATCTACGAAATTGTAGATGTGTATGCCTCTGTACCGTTGGATAATTCCAGAGAAGCTTTACAAAATGCTCATGCCCTTCAGGAAGATTATGATTACGAATACCTGAAGGAAGAAATAGAGTCTTTGGTGGATGGAATATCAGACGGGGCTACCAGAACTTCGGAAATTGTAAAAGGATTACGTACCTTTAGTCGTCTTGATGAAGATTCTGTTAAACAAATCAGTGTCAAAGAAGGTCTGAATAGTACATTGGTCCTGCTTCGAAATAAAACCAAAGATATTATTGAGGTAGAGACGGAGTATGATGAAAGCATTCCGGAAATCGAATGTTACCCGGGTAAACTCAATCAGGTCTTTATGAACATTTTGTCTAACGGAATTTATGCCGTTGATGCAAAGCGCTACGAAAAAGGTGAGAAACCAAGACTCACCATCAAAACCAAAAAAGCCGAAGGAAATAAGGTGGCCGTACATCTTATAGATAATGGTATCGGTATGGACGATACCACCAAAAAGAAAATGTTTGACCCCTTCTTTACCACTAAAGATGTTGGCGAAGGAACAGGGTTGGGAATGTCTATTGTGTTTAAGATAATAGAAAAACACAAAGGCACTATAGCTGTAAACAGTGAACCTGGGAAGGGAACTGAATTTATAATAACTTTGCCCATGAGCCAGCCAAACGTATCTGAATGACCTCTACTCAATCTAAAAAACATATTAAAGTGTTGTACCTTGATGACGAGGACAACAACTTAAGGTCATTTAAAGCGGCCTTCCGAAGGGAGTATGACATTTATACTGCCAACACCTCAGAACAGGCGTATGAGGTTATTAAATCTGTAAGACCGCAGGTCATTTTTTCTGACCAACGCATGCCGGTTACCAGTGGAGTGGACTTTTTCAATGCCGTCCGTCAAATATTTCCTGACCCTGTCCGGATTCTTATTACCGGTTATACCGATATCAACGATATTATTGAAGCCATTAATAAGGGCCACATCTATCGCTACATCACCAAACCGTGGAATGAACATGAGATTCGTGTGGCTATTGACAATGCTTATGATCTGTATCTCACACGAAGAAAGCTGGAGAACAAGGTAGAGGAACTGGAAAAGATCAATCATGAATTAAGCCGGTTCATTTATAGTGCATCGCATGACCTTCGTGCTCCGCTGGCTACTTCATTAGGGGTGATCCGGGTGGCCAATCATGAGGTTACCGATCCCATGGCCAAAGATTATTTTGAGAAAATAGAGAAGAGCGTTAAAAAGCTTGATGTTTTTGTACATCACATCATTGATTATTATAAGAATTCGAAGAAGGAGGAAGACATCCATGAAATTCGATTTGAGCACGTGCTTGAAGAAGTTATTGAAACGGTAAAAAGCGGTTTAGGTACTGCAGATCCTCAAATAGAATGGAAGGTAGAGCAAGAGAATAAATTTGTAGGCGATGAGTTTCGATTGCGTATTATTTTAAGTCACCTTATCAGTAATGCGATCAAGTTCAAACGAAATGATCAGGAAGAAGCCAAGGTGGATATCCATATTAATTCAGACCTTGATGGAGCTACAATAAATGTTAAGGACGCGGGGATGGGTATTCTGGAAGACTATATTCACAAGGTGTTTCATATGTTCTTTAAATCTAATGATGAACGAACCGGATCGGGTATAGGTCTTTATATAGTTAAGGAGGCATTGAATAAAATGGGCGGTACTATTTCAGTAAATTCCAAACCCAGTGAAGGCACCATTTTCTCTATTCAAATTCCCAACAAGCTATGAGTGCTTTCATGGTAGACATGGTGATGATTATTGACGATAACCCTACAGATCGTTTTGTTCACAAGAAGCTTTTAGAGATTCATAAAATTTCAGATTCCATAATGGAATTTGAATCCGGTAAGGCAGCTCTTCAGTATCTTAAAAGTACGGAGTCAAAGGCTGATTTCCCTGATATTATACTCCTGGATATTATGATGCCTGAGATGGATGGTTTTGACTTTATGGTACACTTTGGTAATCTTCAGGATCGCTTTCCCAAGATACCACTGGTATTTATGCTTAGCTCAACTGATGACGAAAAGGATATTCAAAGAGTACGCAATAATCCTTTAGTAAAGAAAATGCTGCGCAAACCTTTCTCTCCTGATTCTTTTAAGAAGATCCTTCAAAACTCAGACTTGAGGTGAAATTTCAGCTTATCAAATTTCTCGCGAGCCATGTTGAGGCTGAAAGAGGAATCAGCCAGGAATACTAAGCGATCAAATTTATCTCGTGCCAAATAGCGTGATTTTAAGCGACTGAATTCGGTCAACTGCTCATCATCATCAGACTCCACCCAGCACGCTTTAAAAGCCTGATAGTTTTCATAGGTACATTTAGCTCCATACTCGTGCTCCAGGCGGTATTGTATCACTTCATATTGCAATGCTCCCACCGTTCCAATAATCTTACGTCCGTTATTTTCAAGGGTAAACAACTGTGCTACACCTTCATCCATTAATTGATCTATACCTTTATTAAGCTGTTTAGCTTTCATAGGGTCGGCATTATTGATAAAACGAAAATGTTCCGGAGAAAAGCTGGGAATACCCTTAAATTCTAAATCCTCACCAGAGGTAATCGTATCACCTATCCGAAAGTTACCGGTATCATGCAGACCTACGATATCTCCTGGAAAAGCCTCATCCACCACACTTTTCTTAGAAGCCATAAAGGCAGTGGGGTTACTAAAGCGTAAATCTTTCTTAATACGCACATGCTTATAGGAAGTGTTGCGTTCAAATCGGCCCGATACTATTTTTAAAAAGGCCAGGCGATCCCGGTGTTTGGGATCCATATTCGCATGTATCTTAAAAACAAAACCTGAAAATATGTTTTCAGCTGGCTCCACCAATCTTTGCTCTGCTGCCTTGGGAAGTGGGGGAGGTGCGATATCCACAAAACAATTCAGGAGTTCCTGAACACCAAAGTTATTTAAGGCACTGCCAAAGAAAACAGGTGACAATTTTCCTTTCAGATAAGTGTCTTTCTCAAATTGTGGATATACTCCGTTCACTAATTCAAGATCTTCACGCAATGTTTTTGCATAAGATTCGCCCACATTTTCATCCAGGGTAGGGTCATCAATGCTATTGATCTTTATACTCTGTGCTATCTTTTGTTTTTTCTGCTCGGTGTATAGCTGCAGGTTTTTCTCCCATATATTATACACACCTTTAAAATCTTGTCCCATTCCAATGGGCCAGCTTAACGGGCAAACGGTAAGGCCTAATTTCTGCTCAATCTCATCTAACAGGTCGTAGGCATCTTTTCCTTCACGATCCAGTTTATTTATAAATACAATAACAGGAGTATCGCGCATCCGGCACACTTCCACCAACTTTTCGGTTTGAGCTTCTACACCTTTGGCTACATCAATTACCACAATAACACTATCTACTGCGGTAAGTGTGCGGTAAGTGTCTTCGGCAAAATCCTGGTGACCGGGAGTATCCAGGATATTTATCTTTTTCTCTCGATATTCAAAACCCATTACGGAAGTAGCAACAGAGATACCCCTCTGACGTTCAATTTCCATGAAGTCAGAAGTAGCCCCCTTTTTAACCTTATTTGATTTTACGGCTCCTGCTTCCTGAATAGCGCCCCCGTATAAGAGCAGTTTTTCAGTGAGGGTGGTCTTTCCGGCATCCGGGTGAGAGATGATACCAAAAGTTCGTCTTCGTTGTATTTCTTCCTTAATCGTACTCATAACAGCCGGCAAATGTACTAACTACTGCCAGTATTCCCGATTTTTTTACTTTTGTAGAAGTTATCCGTGTAAAATTTAAACAAAACACTTTAATGTTAACTTAATTATAAGTTAATGGGTTTGACTAAAAATGTAAGATTGATACGGCTTTATGGAATCTAAATATTCAATAAAAGACTTAGAGCAACTCTCGGGAATCAAAGCTCATACGCTGCGGGCCTGGGAACAGAGATATAATCTTATTGAGCCCTTGCGCACGGAGACTAACATACGTTATTACGTTGATGAGCATCTCAAGAATGTGTTGAACGTTGCCGTTCTGGTGAAGAGTGGTATGCGTATTAGCAAAGTAGCTGAATTATCACCGGAAGAATTACGAACAGCAGTTATAGACGCAGGGCGTTATCAAGGGAATTATGATAGCCAGATCAATGCCCTGAAAATTTCTATGATGGAGTTTGATGAGTATTTATTTGAATCTATATTCAATAAATGTCTGATTCAGTTTGGTACCGAAGAAACCCTTACCCGCATTGTAGGCGCCTTTATTCAACAAGTAGGTCTTCTTTGGCAGGCAGGAGCTATTAATATCAGTAATGAACATTTCATATCCAACCTTATAAAGCAGAAACTTTTTTCCATTATAGATCAAACTATGCTGCCTAACCCTAAACAGGGAAAGAGCTATGTATTGTATCTGCCAGCAGATGAATTACACGAACTGGGCCTTTTATACCTCTATTATTTTTTGAAGAAGCAAGGTCATAGAGTTATTTATTTGGGGCAGTCAGTGCCCATGGAATATGTAAAGGAAGTTTCTGAACGCACTCATATTGATCAATTCATTTCTATTTTCACTACTCGTCCTCACTTTGAGGAATTTGATGTTTACTTTGATCGTATGGGTGAAATGTTTGACCCTCAGAACTATAAATTCTTTATTACAGGCCTGCAGGTAAGTAGGTATCAGGGTGATAAGATACCGGGTTATGTAGAAATGTGTCCGGACCTTGAGACACTGAAGAGAAACTTTATTTCTTAAAATTCAACTCCTCTTATATTTATCGTTTGGTTAGCATACCTGGTCTTGTTGACTGAAAATCCACGCGCTTAATTCTATAATTCTGATTATGAGATGTTTTGTATTAGTGAGGTTTGAAAACTATCATAAAATCTTTACAAAATAATTTGTCAATGTGTAATTCTTGTTTAACTTTGAGGAGATTTACTTAAACAAATAACAAACAACATCTAATCTTTAACATTATGTCAAAGTCAGAATTTGGTTCATTGATATTGTCGCATCAAAGTTTCCTACATCAGCTTGCCATGAAATTGACTAAGAGTTTTGAAGACTCTAATGATCTTATGCAAGAAACATATTTCAAGGCTTTAAAAAACAAGGATAAGTTTCAGGAGGGTACCAATATTAAAGGCTGGTTATACACCATTATGAAAAACACCTTCATTAATGCTTATCGCAAAAAGAAAAATCAAAACACGTTTGTTGATGAAACGGATAATAAATACTTCATCAACATGGGTGAAACTGAGAAGTCTGTTCAAACAGACGCAGCTGTTGACAAGGAGTATATGATGAAGCAGATTAATTCTGTGGAAAAAACCTATGTGGAAACGTTCATGATGTACTACAATGGATATAAGTATGAAGAGATTGCAGAGATTCTTGAGATTCCCTTAGGAACTGTAAAAAGTCGTATATTCTTAGCCCGCAGAAAGATGATGGATAAATTAAAAGACTATCGTTAACACTTTGTGCAGTGAACTTATATGAATAAAAAGGTCATCGTAATTGGCTCAGGTTTCGCTGGCCTTTCAGCTGCCACTACCCTTGCCGATAAGGGTTTTAAAGTTCAACTATTAGAAAAAAATGACCAGCCCGGTGGACGGGCTAGGTCATTTTTTGATGAGGGGTATACTTTTGATATGGGCCCTAGCTGGTATTGGATGCCTGATGTTTTTGAATCCTATTTTAACCGGTTCGGTAAATCTGTTTCAGATTATTATGAACTCATACGCCTTGATCCTTCCTACAGGGTTTATTTTGCTGAGGATGATTGGGTGGATATTCCAGCTTCAATGAAAGAGCTTTATGCTGTTTTTGAAAGTATAGAGAAAGGGAGTAGTTCCAAGTTACGCAAGTTCTTATCTGAATCAGCTTATAAATATGAAGTAGGTATCCGGGATTTGGTTTATAAGCCCGGCCGTAGTTTAATGGAATATGCTGATACCAGGGTATTAAAAGGACTGTTTCAATTGGATCTTTTAAAATCTATGCGCTCATATGTGCATGCTTATTTTAAGAACCCCAAGCTTCGTCAGCTCATGGAGTTTCCCATTCTGTTTTTAGGAGGAACCCCTAAAAACACTCCGGCACTTTATAGTTTAATGAACTACGCTGACATGGCCTTGGGAACCTGGTATCCTAAAGGTGGAATGTATCAGATAGTGAAAGCTATGGTTTCGCTCGCTAGTGAGAAAGGTGTGGAGATCATAACTGGTGCAGAGGTAAGCAGTATTGAAGTAAATATTCAAAAGCGAGCTGAGCGGGTAGTAACCAGTAAGGGAAATTATGAAGCAGATATAATAGTAGCCGGGGCAGATTATCATCATGTAGAGCAACACCTATTGGAACCTGCGCATAGAAATTATTCAGAGTCATATTGGGATAAGCGCAAGATGGCACCCTCCTGCCTGATCTTTTATATGGGAGTGAGTAAAAAACTGAAAGGCCTGCAGCATCATACCCTTTTCTTTGATGAGGATTTTGATCAGCATGCCCGTGATATTTATGAAGACCCTAAGTGGCCCGAAAACCCTTTATTTTATGTTTCTGCTACTTCTAAAACAGAACCATCTTCAGCTCCTGATGGTTGTGAGAATTTATTTGTTTTAATGCCGGTAGCCCCAGCTCTTAAAGATGATCATTTTACCCGTGAGAGGTATTACGATATGATTATGGAAAGACTGGAAAAACTAACGAACCAAAATATAAGAGACTTCGTAGTTTATAAGAAGTCATATGCTCAATCAGATTTTATTTCTGACTACCACGCCTTTAAAGGAAATGCTTATGGTTTAGCCAATACACTGAAACAAACAGCCATATTAAAACCCTCCCTGAAAAGTCCAAAAGTTAATAACCTCTATTATACGGGACAACTTACAGTTCCCGGCCCTGGCGTGCCACCAGCTCTTATTTCCGGGCAAGTGGTGGCAAAAGAGATTGAAAAGGATTTTAAAGGTGCCAAAAAGATTGCTATATGAAAACACTATTTGACAAAATATCGGATAAGACCAGTAAAATGGTCACTACGCATTACAGTACATCTTTTTCTATGGGCATTTTTTTTCTTGACCGCCAGTTACACAAACATATCTACAGCATTTACGGCTTTGTCCGCTTTGCCGATGAAGTGGTAGATACCTTTCATGACTATGATAAAAAATGGTTACTTCAGAATTTTAAAGAACAGGCCTATGATGCCATTGAACGTGGTATAAGCCTGAACCCTGTCCTCAACTCATTTCAAACTACGGTCAATGAGTTCAATATAGACCATAGTCTTATAGATACTTTCTTAAAAAGTATGGAAATGGATATTGACCCTTCTGAATATGATGATTCCCGCTATGATGAATATATTCTGGGGTCAGCAGAAGTAGTTGGGTTAATGTGTCTTAAAGTTTTTTGCTATGGCGATCAGCAACAGTACGAAGCTTTGAGCCATGAAGCAATGAAACTGGGTTCTGCTTTTCAAAAGATCAATTTTCTGAGAGACTTGAACGCGGATTATTATCAGTTGGGAAGAGTTTATTTCCCTGGTGTGGATATTCGCGACTTCAATGATCATGTAAAAGCAGAAATAGAAGCAGATATAGAAAAAGATTTCAGAACGGGTTACGAGGGCATACTCAAGCTTCCTAAAAAAGCCCGTTTTGGGGTTTATATAGCTTATGTATACTACTATGCTCTGTTTCAAAAAATTAAAGCTACACCAGCTCATGCTATTCTGAAGAAGAGAGTGAGAATTCCCAATTCCAATAAGTACGGTTTGCTGTTAAGTTCCTATTTTAGGCACAGTTTTAACCTCTTATAAAGTATTTCCTTAAATGGCAGAAAATGTAGTTCTGGTTGATGAGCATGATAATGAACTGGGTTTGATGGAAAAGATGGAGGCCCATCGTCAGGGTATGCTTCATCGGGCCTTTTCAGTTTTTGTGTTAAATAGCAATGGTGAGCTACTGATGCAACAACGGGCCTTTCATAAGTATCATTCCGGAGGTCTGTGGACAAATACATGTTGCAGCCATCCACGCTATCAGGAAAGTACAGATGAAGCTGCACATCGTAGAATGCAGGAAGAAATGGGTTTTGACTGCCACCTGGAAAAATTATTTGATTTTGTTTACCGCGCAGAGTTTGATAATAATATGGTAGAGCATGAGTTTGATCATCTCTATGTGGGTTACTCGGATACGAATCCTTCCATTAATCCGGATGAAGTGGCCAGCTGGAAATGGATGAGCCTGGAAGAGATTGAATACGACCTGGTGGAAAATCCAGACGATTATACAGAATGGTTTAAAATTATTTTCACCCGTTTTGCAGATCACATCAAAAGAGGCTCTTGGAAGTAACGGTAAACAGGCACGCCCATTTTAACGCAGCTCACCGTCTATACAACTCTGAATGGGGTGCAGAAAAAAACGAAGCTGTTTTCGGTAAATGTGCCAATCCCCGGTACCACGGTCATAACTATGAATTGATAGTTGCGGTAAGGGGAGAAGTAGAACCGGAAACCGGCTTTGTGGTAGATATGAAATGGTTGAAAGATTTGATCCGTGATAAAATAGAAGATTACCTGGATCATAAAAACCTGAATGAGGAAGTTCCGGAGTTCAAACAGTTAAATCCTACGGCTGAAAATATCGTAATTGTGATCTGGAACCGCTTAAGACCTTTCATACATCAAGGTCATAAACTTAAAGTAACTCTTTACGAAACGCCCAGAAATTTTGTGGAATTCAGCGGATAAGCTGTTTTTTTAAACTTTTTACTCTATTCATGGCTTTAATAGTAAATTTTTTATTGTGAAAACCATTTTAGTAATAGGAGGAGGTTCGGGTATAGGTAAGCAAGTGGTGCTGGACCTATTGGATAAAGACTATTCCGTCATCGCGGCTTCCCGTTCTGTAGAGTCTGCTGATGATTTACCTGAATCGGTTAAACGGATACAATTTGATGCTACATCTGATGATGAGTTAGAAATACCGAACGAATTAGACGGGTTGGTTTATTGTCCCGGTACTATAAATCTCCGGCCTTTTGAAAGAATCTCAGTTAAAGATATACAGCAGGAACTGGAAGTGAATTACCTGGGTGCAGTACGGGTTCTTAAACAAGTTATCCGTTCTCTGAAAAAAGCTGAAAGTGCCTCTGTAGTATTATTCAGTACGGTGGCTGTCCAAACCGGAATGCCGTATCATAGCAGTATAAGCGCGGCAAAGGGAGCTGTGGAAGGCTTAGTGAGAAGTTTAGCCGCAGAGTATGCACCTTCCATCCGTTTTAATGCAGTGGCTCCTTCATTAACCGACACCCCACTTGCGGAAGGTTTACTCTCCAACGATAAAAAAAGGGAAGCCAATGCAAACCGGCACCCACTTAAAAAGGTAGGAACTCCTTCTGATATTAGTAAAATAGTAACTTACCTGGTAAGCTCAGATTCTTCATGGGTTACTGGTCAGGTGCTTACCATTGACGGAGGGATGTCTGCTTTACGCACCCTTTAATCATCGTAATTCATATTTAAATGTCGGAAAAACCAATTGCTGTATTCTGGTTCAGAAGAGACTTAAGGCTATTTGACAATGCCGGTTTATACCATGCCCTCAGGTCTGGTTATAAGGTGCTGCCGGTTTTTATTTTTGATACGGATATCCTGGGTAAACTACAGGAAAAAGATGATAAGCGGGTTTTGTTCATTCACCAGGAAGTGGAAAAGTTGAACCAAACCCTGAAGGATGATTTTGATTCAGGCCTTAAAGTGTATCATGGTAAACCAATTGAAGTTTATAAAAAACTGGTGGAGGAGTATGATGTGGCTATGGTGTACTGCAACCGGGATTATGAGCCTGCAGCACGGGAACGGGATAAAGAGATCTATGCTTTTTTAAAAGAAAGGGAGATTGACTTTAAGGGGTATAAAGATCTGGTGATTTTTGACCGGAATGAGGTATTGAAGGATGATGGTGATCCTTATGTAGTCTATACGCCTTACATGAAAAAATGGAAGGCTAAGCTCAATGACTTCTACTTAAAGAGTTATCCTACCCTTAAGTATGGACAGGAATTTTTAAATATAAAAACCCAAAAATTACCTTCCATAGAAGACATGGGTTTTGAAGAAACCGATTTTGATTTCCCTTCTCGTCAATTTGATGAGAATATTATCAATAGCTATCATGAAACCCGGGACATTCCCTCCATTAAAGGAACTACCCGCCTTAGCCTTCATCTGCGATTTGGCACAATAAGCATCCGTGAGCTTTGCCGAGTGGGTGAAAAACACAATCAAAAATATTTTAATGAACTCATATGGAGAGATTTTTATCAGATGATATTGTATCACTTTCCTCAAACAGTGGATAAATCCTTTCGTCCTGATTACGACCGCATAAAATGGGAGAATAATGAAACCCATTTTGAGAAATGGCAGGAGGGAAAAACAGGTTATCCACTGGTAGATGCCGGAATGCGTGAACTAAGTTCTACCGGCTATATGCACAACCGTGTCCGTATGTTGGTGGCCAGTTTTCTTACCAAGCACCTGCTGATAGATTGGCGCTGGGGAGAAGCCTGGTTTGCCCAAAAGCTTTTGGATTATGAGCAAGCTTCAAATGTAGGAGGTTGGCAATGGGCCGCTGGCAGCGGGGTTGATGCAGCTCCCTATTTCAGGATATTTAATCCTGCCTTACAACTTGAAAAATTCGATCCTGAGTATAAGTATGTAAAGCAGTACGTGCCTGAATATGGCACCCCGGATTATCCCGAACCGATAGTAGATCATAAAGAAGCCCGAGAACGGGCCTTGGACAGATTTAAACAGGCTTTGGGTTAGAGGTGACTATCTCCGTGTTTTAACTTAATATCATTTACAAATGATTTGATCAGTTGCTCATGTTCACGTTTACAAATCAGGAGACTGTTATCCTCATCCACCACAATAAAATTCTCTAAACCTTCTATAACAGCCAGCTTTCCTTTAGGAACCCGTATCAGGTTTCCGCTGCTGTTATAGGTCATTGTTTTTTGGTTGTAGAGCGCATTCTCATTTTCATCCTTATCGGACAATTGATATAAACTACCCCAGGTGCCCAGGTCGCTCCAGCCGAATTCAGATGGAATAACGTATACATCGGTAGATTTCTCCATCAGGCCGTAATCAATAGATTCATTTTGACAAGTGGGGTAGATCTTGTTCACAAAGTTTTTTTCTTCTTTGGTTCCAAAATATTTGCGACCCTGATCAAAAGTAGAGAAAATGTCATGCATATGCTCTTCCATTTCCTTCATTACAGTTTCAACAGACCAGATAAAAATACCTGAGTTCCAGAGAAAATCACCGCTATCAATAAATTGTTTGGCCATCTCCTCATTGGGTTTTTCGGTAAAAGTTTTTACCACCTTAACTTCAGAATCTGCATCTTGCTGTTGGTCTACATACTGAATATAACCATAGCCTGTGTCCGGACGATGGGGCTTTATACCTAATGTAAAGAGATAGGGTTTACTGCCAGCATTTTCTACCGCCTTGGTTGCAATACGGGTAAACTCATCCTCATCAGACACTAGGTGGTCTGAGGGAGCTACTACCATTATGGCATCCGGATTTTTGCTTTGTATATGAAACGCAGCGTAGGCAATACAAGGTGCTGTATTTCGTCTGGCCGGTTCAGCAATGATATTTTCCTGAGGTAAGCCTTTTAACTGTTGAGCAACCAGGCTGCGGTAATTTTTGTGGGTAACCACCAGTATTTCTGATGGGTCAGATATTTTTTGCAACCTCCTGTAGGTCTGCTGTAACAGTGTTTCTCCTGTACCGAGAATATCATGAAATTGTTTGGGAAGCTTGGAAGTGCTGGCCGGCCAGAAGCGACTCCCTATACCTCCGGCCATAATCACACTATACGTATTGCTCATGTTGCAAATTTGTGTGGCAAAATTACAAATATGAGCACGGAATTAAGAAAAAATTAGAGCCACCATTTTTGTAAATTCGCAGTTTTGCCTATACCAAAAGGCAAAAACTTTTAAATTAAACAGGAACTACATGCTGAATATAGTATTATTTGGCCCCCCCGGGGCAGGAAAAGGAACGCAATCTCAAAAGCTGGTCAGTCAGTATAACCTCATACATCTGTCTACCGGAGATCTTCTTCGCTCAGAGATTAATGCGGGGACTGAGTTGGGAAAAGAAGCGAAAATACTAATGGATGATGGTAAACTGGTGCCGGATGAGATTGTAATAGGAATGATACGCCACAAGCTTGAAACAAACCCGGAAGCAGCGGGCTTTATTTTTGACGGTTTCCCCCGTACAGAAAAGCAGGCCGAAGCCCTGGATGAATTGCTGGAAGAAGAAGGTACGTCTATAAATATGATGCTGGCTTTACAGGTAAAAGATGCGGAACTTATAAAGCGTCTCCTGGAACGCGGAAAAGACTCCGGACGCCCCGATGACCAGAATGAAGAAGTAATACGTAAGAGACTGGATGTATACCAGGCTCAAACCGCAGTGCTTAAAGAATACTATAAGAAACAGGATAAATTTGAAGGAATTGATGGTTCCGGAACCATTGATGAGGTTTTTGAAAGACTTTCAAATTCCATCACGGCAGCTAAAGAAAGTTAATGAATAGTAATTTTGTTGATTACGTAAAGATCCATTTGAAATCGGGAAAAGGAGGAGCCGGATCGGCTCACCTGCATCGCGAAAAGTATATACCCAAAGGTGGACCAGATGGGGGAGATGGAGGTCGTGGAGGTCACGTTATTGTGCGGGGCAATGGACAATACTGGACCTTGCTGCACCTGAAATACCGCAAACATATTAAGGCAGGAGCCGGTGCCAATGGCAGTAAAAACCAAAGTACCGGTGGACAGGGTCAGGATGAGGTGCTGGAGGTACCACTGGGAACTGTGGCAAAAGATGGTGAAACCGGTGAGGTACTTTTTGAGATTACTGAAGAAGGTGAAGAAAAGATACTAATGCCCGGTGGACGTGGAGGCCTGGGCAACGTTCACTTTAAATCAGCCACTTTTCAAACTCCACGCTTTGCACAGCCAGGTGAGCCCTCACAGGAAGGCTGGCGAATATTGGAGTTAAAGGTATTAGCCGATGTAGGCTTGGTGGGATTCCCGAATGCCGGAAAATCCACCTTACTGTCCGTTCTTTCCGCAGCAAAGCCTGAGATTGCAGACTACCCTTTTACTACCCTGGTGCCTAACCTGGGTATGGTTTCGTATCGCGATTACCGTTCATTTGTAATGGCGGATATTCCCGGTATTATTGAAGGAGCCAGTGAAGGAAAGGGCTTGGGGCATCGATTTTTACGACACATAGAACGTAATGCAGTATTGCTTTTCCTGGTGCCTGCAGACAGTGAGAATATTGCAAAAGAATACCAGGTTTTACTAAGTGAGTTGAAAAAATACAACCCTGAGCTGTTGGATAAGGACCGGATTTTGGCCATCAGCAAGTCAGATATGCTGGATGATGAACTGAAAGAGTTGCTTTCCGAACAAATGGCAAAGGACTTGCCGGATAATCTGGAACGGATTTTCATTTCGAGTATAAGCCAGCTTAACCTGGATGTTTTGAAAGACAAACTCTGGAAAATGCTTAACTAACAAGCTTCTATGGAGCAACTGATAGAATGGGATCAAACACTTTTCCTGGCGCTCAATGGGCTTGGTGTTGAGTTTTGGGACCCTTTCTGGCGCGCAGTAAGCGGGACTGCAATTTGGCTTCCGCTTTATGCACTCCTGTTGTTTCTTTTGTTTCGTCAGCTAAGTCTGAAGTTATTCCTGATACTGGTACTGCTCATTGTAACCAATACTTTTATGACAGATCAGGGAAGTGTTTGGCTCTTTAAGGAGCAGTTTCAGAGATTAAGACCTTGCCATGTGGAAGAGCTCCTGGAACGGATGCGGTTGGTAAAAGAAGGTTGTGGTGGCTGGTATGGTTTTGTATCCAGTCATGCTGCCAACACATTTGGTTTGGCAGTATTGGCAGGCGGTATTTTGAAAGCCCGCTATAAATATGCACTCCCCTTATTAGTGTGTTGGGCCTTGCTGGTCAGTTTCAGCCGAATTTACCTGGGTGTTCATTATCCATTGGATATAATCTGTGGCGGTTTGTACGGAGCTTTATGTGGGTGGGTCACTTTAAAGGTTTTTCAAAAGATAAAACGGTAATTATGCAGTGGCTTGCAGTATTCATTGGTGGGGGCTTAGGGAGTGTACTACGCTTTATGGTTACCAAAGGAGTCCTCTCTTTACGCTATGCCTATACATTTCCTCTGGCTACGTTAATTGCAAATGTACTGGCCAGTATAGTGCTGGCGGTCATTAGTTTTTGGGTGGTTGAAGGACGCGGACTTCCTGTAACCTGGAAGTTATTTTGGGCAGTTGGTTTTTGTGGCGGCTTTAGTACATTCTCCACTTTTAGTCTGGAGAACTGGTTATTGTATAAAAACGGAAATTACATTGTACTGCTGCTTAATATACTATTAAGTGTAGCTGTTTGCCTTTTGGTTTTCGCTATATTAGAAAAAAAGGCACCACTGGAGATTTAACGGAGCAAGGTTAATGTTCCGTATTTTTTGATATCCCGGGCATTAAAAATGGTACCTATCACCATCTGATAGGTATATAAACCCTGGGGAGCCGCTTCAGACCCTTTCCTTACCTGCCCGTTCCACCCTTCATTAGGATTTGTAGATTCATACACTACTTCTCCCCATCGGTTAAAGATCAGGATTGAAAACTCTGCTGCTCCGGTAATCTCAAACCTGAATTCATCATTTATACCATCTGCATTGGGTGTAAAGGCATTGGGCACATAAATATTCAAGGGCACATCTACAATAAGTGTTTGTTCAGTAGAATCCGCACAACCAAAGTCATTAAAAGCCACATGCGTGATCCGAAACGTACCTGTATCTTTAAAATCCAGGGTTAATTCTCCAAAGGTTTCAATTATTTCTCCGTTGGGGAGAAAAGTCTTGGTCTTCGAAAAATCCTCAGATAAATTGGTAAAAGTTACCTGGGGCTCGTAAATAGTTACATAAGAAGGAGATATGTCTAGGACGGCTTTTGGTTTGGAAAATACCCTTATATGATCAGGAAACACTTCGGATAAAGAGTCTTTACACCCTTGAAAAGTACGTATAGTATGCATTACTGTGTACACGCCTGCTTCTTCGTATACGTGTACCGGATTCGCTAAACCAGAAGTAGTACCATCGCCAAAATCCCAATGATGTGCAAGTACAGAGTTTCCGGCCGTACTATTATCCTGAAAATATACCGTTTCCGAAACGCAAATGTCCGATTCCGGTACCGTATGGTCCAGCTTGGGGTTTTCAAAAATATATATTGTGTCATATAACTCAGCCGTACAACCAAAATCTTCAACTATCACTTTAATAGGGTAAACACCCGGTTGTTGGTACTTTACGCCTTTAGGACTTTCCTGGTCACTGACAAAACCCAGATTAGTGGCTCCGCCAAAGTTCCATTCAATTTTAGAAGCAGCGCTGTAATTACCCGTTAGTTCAAAATCAAAAGAATGTTCATTAAAGCATTCATCACCTGTAAAACTGCTGGTGATACTGATTGGATAGTGAACTTTAAAAGTGAAAAAGGAAGTGTCGGCACAGGCATCACCCGGGTTTGCAATTAAAGTTACCGTATAGGTGCCTGTATCCGCATAAGTATAGGTAGGATCTTTGAGGCGACTGGTATCCCCATTGGAAAACGGATCACCAAAATCCCATAGGTAAGTAGTGGCGTGGCGGGATAAATTTGTAAAGTTTAGCTGAGGTCCGTTACATAAAGTATTGGGATTCATGATCTGCGTTTCCATTTGGCTGATAGTAGCTTTACACGCATTGGATACATTAAACTGAAAATCTCTGCGAACCGTACTTATCAGAGTCCCACTGCGGTACTCACTTACACAAATGGTAAAGACATATTGACCTACCTGGCTGGGCCTTCCGCTTAAAATACCTGTGGAGGGATCAATGCTTATAACCGGATTAGAGGAGGTAATAGGGGTGCTGGCAGAGAAACCCGGACTATAAGGTACTGTTGTATAGGGAGGTGGAGCAGCTATATCCGGCTTAGGTGAATTAAACCCGGTGCCGGTTTGATTTTTACCGCCACCATGCACAGGCGTACAAAGTTCATAATATAAACTATCATTATCGGGGTCAGTAGCCGACATATCAAGGTTTAGCGATTGATCCAGGCATAGAACAACCGGGGGTGTGGCATTAAAAGCGGGTGTACTATTACAAGTGCTATCATTACCTGGTACGGAAACACTATAAGTAGAACCCCAGTCATCCGGGTTAGGAATGTTGATAATGGTGGCATTACGGCAACAACGCTGATGAGTGATCAGGTACCCACCTGGTTTAGGAGGGAGGTTGGTGGTAAAACGGTAAATACCCTTCTCTGTACAAACGGTAAGCGGCAAAGTGGTGCAATTATTAGGAGCTTCCACGGGTAGCCGGCTGGAAGTGAGAAGCGGTACATCCTCATCCTTCACTAGTATATCGTTGGTGTCATAAATGGTAATGGAGGCCAGCGCATCAAAAGGGGCACCACTGGAAAAGCAATCACGGTAAATGGTTAAGGTTACCTCATAATTGTTATTGCCCAAACATTTATAGGTTATCTCGCCACCCACAAGGTGGGCTGCGTGACCGGAGATCACGAGGAAAGAAAACATGAAGAGCAGTAAACGTTTTAGCATTAGCCGGGAAATAAGGCATTCCAGCTTTAAAAATAAGGATTTTCACTTACACTGAGGGGCTTATTTACCTAAGAATTAGATTAATGCCATTTGTTTTAGTGAAAGTTGTGTATGAAAGCCTTTTCGGCTAAAGTATTGTGAGGCTTCAGGACCTATAGCCATTACAAAGTCACCACCCCAGGCACCCAGGGATTTAACACTTCCCTTAAAATCAGAAAATAGCTTTTCTTTAATAGTGGGTAATTGTAAAGCAGGGCTTAACAAAGCCTCGTGTGCATCCATAACCTCCTGAAGTTCACTTTCCGATTTAACGGTCAGGAATGTATGGGTAAGAGAATTTACCTGTGCTAACAATTGATACTGATTAAAATCAACCGCCTTTTTAAAGCGCAGGACCTCTGGTTTGCTGAGCTGTTTTTGGTTGAGATGCACAAATAAAACCCGGTTAAAAGCCTGCGGTAATTCTTGTTTTCTCCAAATTGCTGAATCATTTTTCAGCGCATAGGTAATAGGTGTTGAAGCTCCGGCACAGGCCACATCATAACCGCTTCCGGTACTGGTCTTTTTAAAAAGCCGGATCGGATCAGCACCCGTCCATTGCGCTATAAGGTGAACCAGAGTGCTGCTGCTACCTAAACCCCAGTCATTTGGAAATTCCAGCCGTGTGGTTAAATGCAGCCCGCCAGGAATGGGAGCTTGAACCAATTGAAAGGCTGTGTCCATCAGGTTTTTAAGGTATTCAGCTTTGGCCTGGTCAGTTGAAAAAAGGATATTCAACTGCCGGTCAAAGCGGGCTTCAAACCAAATATTTTCTTCATGATCAAGGCTGGTCCACTTTAAGTGATCCCCGGTGTGATCTTGTATAAGCAAGGTCTGACCGTAGCGGGTAGGAAAGGCCAGAGCCTCCGCTCCCAATAATACTGCGTACTCTCCACTTATAAGTAATTTACCGTTAGCCCGGAATTGAAGCGACAAAGTCTAAGATTTTTTAAGGGTAATCTCTGGTTTCTCTATGCCTCTTACTTCGCAGAATTTCTGCACGGCAGCACTATGAGTTACAGTATTATGTTTAAAATGATCCACTATTATGGCTTTTTCTTCTTCGGTAGCTTCCAGTTGATTCAGAATGTTTAGGAGGTGCATTTTCATATGTCCCTTTTGAATACCAGTGGTAACCAAAGCTCGCAGTGCGGCAAAATTCTGGGCTAAACCAGAGCTGGCAATAATGGACATTAATTCCGTAGCGGAAGGCTGATCCAGCATTTGCAGTGAGAACTTCACCAGCGGATGCAGGGTTGTAAGGCCACCTACGGTGCCTAAGGCAAGCGGTACTTCTATCCAGAACCGGAATATACCGTCTTTCACTTCGCAATGTGTAAGACTGGTATAATGGCCGGAACGGGAGGCATACGTGTGGCATGCTGCTTCTATGGCCCGAAAATCATTACCGGTAGCTATAACCACAGCGTCAATGCCATTCATGATGCCTTTATTGTGAGTGGTGGCCCGGTAGGGTTCTATTTCTGCAATACGAACGGCTCTTTTAAACTTGGTAGCAAATTCTTCAGCGCTTATTCCGGAACCATCTTCCAACTGTTCTACCGGGCATGAGACTTCTGAGCGTACCAGGCATTCAGGAGTGTAGTTGCTCAGGATGCACATAATTATCTGTACATTCTTTTCTGCCTCTGTAAAGCGTTTATCTTCTGCAATGGCGGAAGTAAAGGTTTTGGAGAATTGTTCCAGGCAGGAGTTGATGAAGTTGGCACCCATAGAATCACAGGTTTCAAAACGGGCCTCCAGTTGGAAATAATTTTCCATGGCATTTGTACGGTCCTTTAAACGGATACCCAGTATTCCGCCACCTCGGGCCCGCATATTGGCGGTTATTGATGCAGTATCTTCCAGAAAACGATCCTTAAGAGAAGAAAAGAAACCTTGCAGTTTTTCCGCATCACCTTCATATATAAAGTGTACGTGGCCAATTTTTGTAGTTGAAACTATGGTAGTTTTAAAACCTCCCCGATCCAGCCAGAAGGAAGCGCTTTTTGCAGCAGCAGCCACCACAGAACTTTCCTCAATAGCCATAGGCAGGGTAAATAGCTTATCGTCTACCCTAAAGTTGGGTGCTACACCATAAGGTGTGTAAAAGTTGGATAAGGTGTTTTCAATAAATTCATCATGAAGCTTTTGTAGTTTTTGATCTGAGTTCCAATAGGTTTTCAGTGTCTCTACTGCTTTTTCCCGACCATCAAAGTAATTGTCAACCAACCATTCTATTTTACCTTGTTTGGAGAGTTTTGAAAACCCTTTGATCCTTTTGTTGCTCATGCGGAAGCTTTTATAAAATACAAATATACAAAGGCATATAATCTCAGATTATTTTAATTTGTTGTGTCAAACTTTTGTTAAAATGAAAGAAACCAAGTGTGAGCATTGCGGCTTTTGGACCAACGGTCAACTGAAAAAATGCAATTATTGCGGAGGTGTGCTTAACGAAAAATATCATTCTGAAAAAGAAATCCTGAAAAATGCGGACGGTACTCGTATCCCTTTAATTAAGATTGACCCTAAAGACCCCTGGTCTGTTAAAACCGGCAAGAAAATTATCCGTTTCGGACAACTGGTCTTCTTCGCAATAATAACCTTCCTGGCCATGTTGGCTTCTTCTACGGTACATTAGTATGTTGGGCTTCTCTTATTACTTCTGGTTATGCAGTGTGGTGTTTATCATCAATCAATTAGTAGAAAAACTAGGGCTTTTTATTCCATTTGTTCACAGTTACCTGGATGATATAGTATGTCCGGGTATTGTGCTTGGTTTTGCCCTTTTTGTGCAGCAGCACTTTACGTACCGGGTTGCAAATTATCGTTTACCGCTTTCACACATCCTGTTTTTTGTGGTTTGGTATAGCTTTTTGTTTGAACTTTTATTTCCCCTTTGGGATAATCGACACCATGCGGATGCTCTAGATATACTGGCCTATGGTGGGGGAGCGTTCTGGTTTTATTATTTTGGAAATAAAGAAGTGAAGCACCTTTGGCTTACACTTGATGGTATACGCAAAGTGAATTAGTAGGTAATATTATAATACAGCACTACAGACCAGAAGGTGTTTTATTTAGAAAAGCGCAATTGTGTGCAGAAAAAGACTAGAAGTGAGTGATTTGCCTTGGCTCTGATCATACTTACTTTTTAGGTGTGACACCTCATCTTACCAAATTATTTGTGAAGCAGTGGCCTGGACTTTTGGAAAAACATCCGCAGGATACCGGGGCCATTGGAAGAAACATGATCAATGATGACGATCGTAATAGGCCTTTAACCGGGCGTCATAACGTTCCGCAATACGCGCTTTACTCTGCTTAATCAGCGAAAAGAAAATGTACTTGCGTTCATAAAATGGAAACGGAGCTTCTAAAGGCACCATATGTTGATCCATAAGCACCAGTGCGCTGATTCCCATTTTTTTGGTTTCGGCAAACTCAGCGGTAAAAAATGGCCTTTGTGTAAGCCTGGAAGCTTCTACCATCTGTTGGTTCCCGCTAAACACATGGCCTTCCAGTTTCCCTTCCCGTATCTCTTGGGAGTTCTCAGCATAAAAGAAGTATACCGGACAAAAGGTGAAGGTATTCTCAAAAGACAGAATGGTTTCACGATTTTCCTGATACTGTTCATTGGTAGCTATTTCTGCTTCTTTATCAAGGCCCCTGGCCTTCATCAGGTCTATTTTTTTCCTGGAAGTTTGCAGGCGTACCAATATGAAGCTCTCTTTTACCTGACGGATAATAGTTTTGGCGTCATCTTTTTCTTCCTGGGCTTGAACAGTCGCGGAAAAGAAGAGTAACAATGCGGGAATTAATAGTTTTCGTAACATGGTGATGCATTAATGATCTCCGAAATTTAAGAAGACTTGCACAAACCCTGAATAAAAAAGTCTTTCCATTTCGGAAAGCCCTCTATGATTAGGATTGTTTATTGAGCATTGTAAAGTTGTGTCTGGCCTACAAATCTGTTTTGATTAGTGTACCTTATAAGGAATCGGATTAAAATTAAAAGCCACTCCCAGGAGTGGCTTTTTAAACTTATTAGAGTTGAATGATCTCCCTGGGGAGAATCCTAAACAGTGGCTTAAGTTCTACAGGTTATTAATTAATATTGAGAGTTTAAAAACACTTTGGCCGAACCAAACTGGATACAATTTATACCGTTATTCTGATCTATGGCGGCCAGTTTAACGGTTATCACATCATTACAGGAGGCCGTGAACGGAAAATTCTGGCCAACTGCTCCTATAGAGCCCCCGGTAACATAGGTGCCATTTACATAAACGAAAACAACGGCTTTGTGGCTGGGACATAAATTAAAATCCGCTACACTTACACAAAAGCGCTGGGTTACAGGAATAATTGGCCCCGTACAGGAAACTGTATATTGAAAACCATCGGTAAGTGTAAATGGATTACAATCACCTACACAAGCTTTTCCCCTTACATTAGAGAAACATCTTTGTGAAGAAATTTGAGCAAAACCCAGATCCGGAATTGCGGTCAGGGCACTTAAGGCAAATAGAAAGATAAACTTTTTCATGACAATTTAGATTTAGAGTAGAGAGAGCCACTGTTTGTACATCTATTTTACATAAACAGATATGTAAATCTAATCTACATAAATTAAGATAATTAATTGCAAAAAAGGTAATTAAAGTTTGAGTCGATAGAGTTTTGAGTTTTTTTAACGTTAAGACGGAGCTAATCTATTTTGGACTGCCGGGAGATTGCTGTATTTTCCAACCCTAAACCATAGTCATGTTATCCAATACCAAATTAGTCCGTACCATAGCTGTTTGGAGTGGTCCCCGAAATGTTTCCACTGCTTTGATGTATTCTTTCCGCCAAAGACAAGATACCGAAGTGCTTGATGAGCCATTGTTTGGGCATTTTTTGAAGCATACCGGAGTATGGCGTCCTTCCAGGGATGAGGTCTTGCAAACCATGGAAACAGATGCTGAAATTCTTTTCAATAACTTTCACAAATCAGTCAATAAACCTAATTTGTTCCTGAAAAATATGGCCAATCATATAGAGGGGCTTTCATATGAAATTCTGATGAATTATAAGAATATAATTCTAATTCGGCATCCCGCCAAGGTATTGAGCAGTTACACCCGCCAGATGGAATCACCTACTGAACTGGACCTGGGTTATAGGCACCAACTACAGATTCTGGATTTTTTGACGGAAAAAGGCTTGCCAATTTATGTGTTGGACTCTGATGTAGTATTGGAAAATCCTGAAAGAGCCTTACAGGCATTATGTAAGTATCTTGAAATGGACTTCGACCCAGCTATGCTCCGATGGCCCGCGGGGGCTAAGCCAGAGGACGGAATATGGGCTAAGTATTGGTACACTAATGTACATGCCAGTACTGGTTTTCAAAAGGCCGGTGAAACAAAAAAGTATCAGGTGCCTCCTGATTTAAACAAACTCTTAACGTCCAGCATTGAGCTGTATCACAAAATAAAACAATATGAGTAAATATAATCTTCCTGATCCTCGCAATGAAAACACTTACGTATATGTAAATGGACTGGTAAAGCGCAATGAAGCAGCTATTTCGCCTCTGGATAGTGTGGTACAGGGTGGAGATGCCGTTTGGGAAGGCTTGCGGGTATATAAAGGCAGGATATTTCAATTGGAAGAACACCTGGACCGTCTATTTGCTTCGGCCCATATTCTGTGTTTTGAAAATATACCTTCCCGCAATGAGGTAAAAAAAGCCATTTCAGATACACTACATAAAAACCATATGACGGATGGTGTACATATACGCCTGACGCTTACGCGTGGAAGAAAAACCACTAGTGGTATGAATCCTGGTCTTAATACTTTAGGCTGTACTTTAATTGTATTGCCAGAGTATAAAGGTTTTGTGTACGGAGATGATGGTTTAAAGCTTGTCACTTCAAGTGTACGGAGAAACCCACCATTTACACTGGATTCTAAGATCCATCATAATAATCTGCTCAATAATATTCTGGCCAAAATAGAAGGAAACAATGCCGGAGCCGATGACGCCATTATGCTGGACGTGAACGGTTTTATAGCTGAGACTAATGCTACCAATATCTTCATAGTTAAAAAAGGGACACTTTATACCCCGCATGGAGAAGCTTGCTTGCCCGGTTTTACGAGGGCTAAGGTGATGGAGCTGGCACAAAAAAATGACATACCCATGCAGGAGAAAAATATTAGCCTGGCCGAGCTCTACACAGCAGATGAAGCCTTTACTACAGGTACTATGGGTGCTTTAAGCTGGATCAAATCAGCAGACGGCCGGATTATTGGAAAAGGTGAAAAAGGAGAGATGGTACAAAGCCTGCAGACTTTATACAGTGAAACAGTTGAGAAAGAGGCTGTGGAGTTTTAATGCACTGTTTATAAATTATATGCTTCGTCCAGTGTTACCAGTTTGTTCTGGAGAGCATATAAAACCAGTCCTACCCTTGACTTGACATCCAGTTTTTCAAAAAGCCTTGCCCGGTAGCCATCTATGGTTTTAACGCTCAGGCACATGATATCCGCTACCTCTTTATACGTGTATTCCGAGCAGGCCAGTTCAATAAAGCGCAGTTCCTGTTCATTGATCTCTTCCGTCATTCCATTGTGTCCACCAGGACTTTGAATAACACTCACCAGCTTGCCGGCCATGTATTCACTGTGGTAATAACCTTGAGTGATTACGGAGCTAATCGCTTTTTTAAGTTCCTCTGGTTCAATGTCTTTATTGAGGTAACCGTTGACTCCGGCTTTCAGCATTTTTACCAGGGTGATTTCATCATCCATCATGCTTAGGGCCAGGATGGGGATTTTGGGGAATCTTTTCCGGAGCTCGATGGTGGTTTGGTGTCCGTTTAAAACCGGCATATGAATATCGAGGATGACCAGGCTAAGATCCTGTTCATCCTTATACCAGTTTAAAAGTTCCTGGCCGTTACCAAAATCTTTTACGATTTGGAAAGAAGGATCAACTTGTTGCACCAGGTTGGCCAGGCCCTGCCTGAAAAGTTGGTGATCATCTACCAGCGCTATTTTAACTTCACGGGTTTTGGTTGACATGATTTGGAAGCGGATAAAGTACCTCTATAAAAGTACCTTTATTTTTGGAACTGTTTATAGCGTATTTGGCACCAATTATTTGGCAACGTTCTCGTATGGTGTTCAATCCATTGCCAGGATTTTGATCCGTGTCAAAGCCTTTTCCGTCATCCTGAACCCTTAACACCAGTTTTTCTCTCGTAGTTCTCAAATGGACTGAAGCACTAACGGCCCCGGAGTGTTTCAGGATATTATTGATCATTTCCTGGAACATACGGTAGAGGAAAAGGGCTATTTCAGGACTCAGAGAAAGGTCTTCTGTTTCATCCTGAAATTCTATTTGAATCATGCCGATTGAATTGATCCGTTCCAGGTCTTTCCGGATCATTTCGGAAAGATCAATTTTGTTCAGATCCTGGGCGTAGAGCTCGTTGGTCAGTTGCCGCATATCCTGTATCAATCGGGAGAGTAAAGCTTTAGATTCGCTTAAATACTGACTTTCACCTTTTAGCTCCGGTTCCAGCAAGTTCATATTGATCTTAATCAGCGAGGCCACTTGTCCCAGGTTATCGTGCAGGTCGCGGGCTACGCTGTGGAGGGTTTCCTTGCGGATCTCAATTTCACTTTCCAAAAGGGCCTGCTGAAACTGCTGCCGCTCCAGGCGAAATTTGAGTTGGGCGCGGGAGTAGAGGATGACGAAAAAAATAATGAAGATAACCAGGGCGGTAACCAGAACAGTACCGGCAATAAGTGGTATGAGGCTATCTTCATTCATTATAAGCTTGATCTGATCTGGCGGCTATAAAAATAGTAATTAGATAGCCTGTGTACAGTAGATAATTGGCACCAGACAGTAATTGGTGCGTCCACTCAGGCATCTTGCCTTGTTTTGTTTGAATAACTTCATAAAAGCCTAATATGAAAAATGTGATGCTGTAGAAGAAAAGACTGCTTGCTGCAAACCAGAATTTACCCTGTGCCAGAATTGGGGTAGGTATGGGAGAGCGAATCATTTTTAGAAGAAGTGATAAGGAGAGAATGATTACATGAAAGCTCAGGATTATGGCTCCAATAGATGGAAATACTAATAGTTCTTGGGTTATTGAATAGAAAAAGGAAATAAAGAAAAGTAATAAAGAAAAGTATAAGATTATTTTTTGCGAAATAGGTTGACTTTGGAAAAAGTAATAAAATATCAAACCAAAGTACAGTAATTGAAGTATTTGTAAAATGTGAAAAACCGGAAAGTTTGTAGGGAGGTAGTTCTGAATGACTTTACTGGCTATTCCTGCCATGGCTACCAAATAAAGCATTTGGGTAAGCATCTTAAACGGTTTTGGAAACTTACTATATTTTGCTAACCCAAAAATTGCTCCGGTACTAATAATACCAATATAAACTAAGAAACCCGGGGACAAAGCTACCCCGGGTTGTACTAGGCTAACACTAATCATATTGGCCTTAAGGCTTTAAGAATGTGTCTACATAACTTTGTTCTAAAGTTGTATTGCATTTTGTCGGACATGGTTCAAATATGTTTCGCAGAGCATTTTTCTGTGTACCATTTTCATCCAGGTATTCAGAAATATACTTATTTTCCTTTACCGGAGCAAGTATGGCAGTTAGCCTTTTATCTTCCATAGGAATATCATCATCATCCATATCTGTTTTTGATACGGCAAAAAGAATCATAAACTCTTCAGCGCCAATTGCTGACTTTAGTAATGCCTGTAAATCACCTTTGGTTACTTTAAGACCTCTCAGAGTGTCTTCCGCCTGGCCAGCTCTTAGTCTTTCAGGATGATTTTGGTAAGCTTGGATCATACTTTTTGCACCCTTATTACTAGGGTCTAGATCTTTTAAAGCAATCGGGGCTACAGGTAAGGCTGAGAATTCCATTTTTGCTGCCATTGTAAATTGTTTTTGTGATTAATAGTGGAGCTAAACTATCTCAAATACTATCATTATAGAACTTACTTAACTTAATATAGGGATCTTCCTTTTAATCAAAGGTTAAAACCTCTCTCTTTACCGGATATTTCCTCTGTTTTTACATGGCTCAGTTCTGAAGCTTTGTGACGTGCTAAAAATCTTTTTTTATGAAAACGTCTAAGCTTTTATTTCACTTTGGTATCGTTAATTACCCTATTCTTTTAATAGTTACTTTCTGCCTTGTTCAAAGCGGTCAGCTCCTGGCTCAAGGCCGTGTTTCCAGTGTCCACAAAATTTTAACTAATCAAGAAAGTGCGTATAAGCCAACCAGTGAAGAAAGAAGCGGCCTGTTATCTTTTAATGAAGTATATATATATGGTGGAGGCGCATTATTCGGAGCTCTGACCAGCGAAGATGAGATCGAAGAGAAAAGTTCGGTATCAGGAAGTGTAGGGCTTAATTTGGTTAATAATATGACTGATTTTGGACTTTATTTTACCTACAATGCCCGCGAAACGGTAGAGATTAACTCTCTGGCTGATTTTGGGAACTCACTCATGAACCCGAATCTGAGTGGTCATTCTCTAAATCTGTATCTACGGACTATGCCATTCAAAAGAGAATTCTGGAAGGCATTTGGCTTTAGCGGTCAGATGAAGGTTGCTGACAATTTTTGGAAGACAGATAGTACTACCGTTTTAGATGCTTCGCCCTTAACCTTGAGAATTGGATTAACGATCAGCCCTTTTGAGATTTCAACAAATGACACAAATAACAGGCTTGCTATTTATTTTGATGTTCATTATGCTCATCGGGCAATACTCGGAGATTTTAGCAATGAAGACCGTAGGATAGATGGTTATAACGTGGTAAACAGAGGCTATAATGGTTTTGAATTTTCCGTTAATGTGAATCTTAATTCAATAAATTTTTATGTCCTTTATTCCCTAAACTCAAAGGGAGATTATAGTATTCCTTCTTTTACCGGAAATCAGGTGGCTATGGGATTGAATATTACGGGTGATATGATAAAGTTCTAATATATACTATTTACAATGAAAAAAATTAACATCCATTTAGTGCTGGGCGGTGCGGTATCCGCAGGGGCTTATACCGCAGGAGTTTTAGATTATTTAATAACCGCCATTAAAAGATGGAATAACGTTGAAAGTAAGGACTATGAAGTTAAACTGGCTTCCATGGCCGGTACTTCAGCCGGAGGTATGTGCGGGGCTATTTTATTGAGTGAACTGCACCAAAAATGGCCTGATCAACTTCCAAAATCTGGGATGATGTACGAGGCCTGGGTAAAAACTATTGATATAGCACATCTTACCCAAAAGGACGATCTCAGGAAAGGTGAGGAACCAGAGAGCCTTCTTAACGGACGAATCATACGGGAACTGGCCAAGAAAGTTTTCAGTGAACCAGGTGCGGCAAACAATACCGATATATGTAATCCTGACCTGCAGGCCACTTTTACGGTAAGCAATAGCCGGGGTGTGGTGTATCCCTTTCACTTTTTAAACAAAGCTCCACGCACCTACGCTTTAACCAATCACCGTGATTATGTACAGTTCCGTTTGAATGAGGGTCGTTTAAAGAATTCCGATTGGCTGTTACTGGCCAATGCTGCTATAGCTACCGGCTCATTCCCCATTGGCTTGCCACCGCAATTAATGTCACGAAACGCTAAAGAGATGCTAAAAAGCTCAGGCATTTCAAACCCACTCAAGGATATGCCAGACCCTTTTACCTATCTTAGTTTGGATGGTGGTTTGGTGGACAATGAACCCCTTGGTCTCATCCGCAAGCATATGAAGGATGTAGAGGGTGAGGAGAATGTTATCATCATGATTGATCCTTTTCCCTTTGATCCTAAAGATTATTCAATAGGAGAAAAAGGTTTGGGAGATATGGTTTCGAAAACCATCCGGACCCTGCGCAACCAAGCCCTTTTTAAAACTGAAGAATTGCTTAAAGCGGAAGATAAGGATGCTTTTTTTATTGCACCCTCCTCGTCCGCAGCTGGCCGTACGAATAAACAGATACAGGTAGCTGGTGGCTCTCTTTTTGCCTTTAGTGGATTTTTACACGAAGATTACCGCTCCTACGATTACAAACTGGGCCTGGCTAATTGCGATCAGTTTATTAAGAAACATTTCAAGGTAAATACCCCAGGGTCTTCTGGAGAAACTTTGATCCTGAACCCTCTTAGTGAGTATGAGTACAATAAAAGGGAGATGAAAACATTTCCAAGCTTATCTAAAGGCAAGTTAGCCACACCCTTAAGCCAATTATATAGCCGTTTGGGTAGTGTTTTAGATTATTATCTTCGTGAGAACCTGAGAGTACCCGTAATTGGCTTCCTGCTGCGTGGCCTGGGTAAGAAAAAAGTCATGAAGCGCATTCGGGGGAAAATAGAGAAAGACCTGCAGGATGATGGTTTGTTGAATAAAGTAGGTTAGGTTAAAATTTGGAAGAGGATTATAGGTTTTCTTGGCGAATAAACAAAACGGATAATAATAGCCAAAAAAGTTAGTATTTCCATTCTGTTTAGCCTTCGTGCCAACCCTTATTAGGTGGGATATTACGATGGGGAGTAGGAGATGAGGTTTAATAAAAATATACCAGAGGTATTTGAAGTAGACCGGTAGTTAGTCGCCTTAAACCTTGCATATCCCTAAAAGTATGGATAGCTTAAATCCTGTTTTCAAAGGATAGAGATCAGGTTCTTACATTTCATATTTGCTCATATTCTTTACAACATGAGCAACTACCCATACGAAATCGCTATATCCTTTGCCGAGGAAGATAGGAATATTGCCGTAGCTCTGGCCTGCGGCTTTAAGCTTAAGGACATAAAAGCTTATTATTACCCAGATCATAAAGCGGCTACTTTAGGGAGCAACCTGGCTTCTGAACTCCAACGGATTTACCATGAAAAAGCTCAATATGCTGTCATTGTACTTTCCAAAAACTATCCGAATAAAACTTACTGCAAAATAGAAGCAGAGGCTATACTACATAGACTTCAGGGACAAGATAAACGCTATGTGGTAGTGGTAAAGACTGATGATACATTACCGATAGATATCGGGTTGCCAAAAGGTTTGTGCTACGAAAAATGGGACTATAATCCTGAAGAAATAGCGGAAGCACTCTTTGACATATTAGGGAAGGAAGAAAAACTACCGGAAAAACCACTTTCAGACCAACCGACACAAAATACTCACATCAATTTTAATGGATCCATCAATGCAAGAGATGTAATTGGTCAACAAACTAACTACTGGGACAAAGATGAGCGCGGATAAGGGTGACAATAAAGAGGTTGAAAAGCCTGAGGAGCCTGGAAAGGGTAATCGAAGTTTACACACGGAGAAAAATAATAATTACTCTATTGATTCCGAGAATTTAGAAAAGGATAAATTGGAGCAAAAACCAGTAGATTTTTCTGGTTTAAGGGATAATTATAAAAATCTGGAAGAATGGAACGATATAGAGGCCATCAACGATTTAGATTCTTTAGAAGATGATAAACCTGATGCTTTAGAAGAATCAGCGACCGATCAGGAGTCTGATGATAAACCTAAAGCAAATATACCTCCAGCCCCCCCCAAAGGTGGTAATTCGGAATTTACAAATGCCGCAGAATTTAGAGATTCCCTGCAACAGCAGTTTAATATCAATAATCCTCACTCAGGCAGAGATTTAATTGGTAAACAGACCAGTTTCTATACAGGCGATCAGATAAATGTTGATAATCCCAGCGCTGGGAGAGATGTTGTTGCGGAACAAAACAACTATATTATTGGGTCATCAGATAATGTTGACCCTACCCGTCCCCTGCTGGTAAGTAGTAAAAATGTTTTAAAGGCTGAACAAACGGCTTATTATAAAACAAACCTAAGTAAGACCTTTGAAAAAGAGCGAGTTCTGGTTGTAAGCTGTTTACATAAAGCGGCCGCAGAGCAGGTAGTTCAGGCTATTCTGAATGAGCAGATTAAAGCGGACTATGATAAACGCTATTTGAGCTATATGGATACCGCCCGGGAGAAAATGGAAAAGCTTGATATATCCATATTCACCATACCTGAAAAAAAAATAGGTAAAAACAAATATGTGGCTACTAAAGTACACATCAAGAAAGATGTTTTTTTTCAAAATCTTTTTGTGGATAAGGATGACCTTCAATATCTACAGACTACTCTTCAGGAAAAGAAATTTTTTGTGATCTGCTATTTTGATCAGCCGGATTGGTGTAAAAAGATAGCTGAAAGAACTGATTTTCCCCACTTGCATTGGAGTTTACCTTTTTTAGAGCCTATGGTTCATGAGCATTTTCATGAGGCGGATGAAGCTAAAAGCATTATAAAACAGTTAGAAGTACAACGTTCGGACGGTTTGTGGCCGGATGGTGATGTGGATTTTTACAAGGAGTTATCTGTTTACTTGGGGCGGGGAAAAACCCATTTTAAACGGGAACTAGAGTTTCGTAGGTCAAGTACGAATAGAGGAGCAAAAAGCGATTCAACTGAGAGCATAAATTATAGGGATAATGCTTTTGCTATAGTCGAAAAGTCCAAACTGAACCGTGATTTGATCTACCTGACTATTTTTTTTCCGGGACTTCATTTTACGGAGTTTAACCGGCTGATGAAGATCATTACAGAAGGGCAGGAGATAAAAGTTAAGGTCAAAACCAAAAAAAACAAAAAGAAACTAAAAACCAAAGATGTTTTCGCCTATTGGGAGGAGAATGCTGATGGTCATTTGCGTAAATGTGGCCTTACCCTGACACGGGATACCGATAACAAAACAAAGATAGCCTTTGAGGATGTTCGCTTTGGCCAGGAAGCCCGGCAACTTATTAATGACTATTACTGGGTTTCAGGAATAGATAATTTTAAACGGATCTTTTATTCCGGTATTTTTCTACACCAGGATACATCGGATACATTGGAGTACAATTTAGTAAAACTCTTTACTGAAGCGGCTCTGGACAATCCAAATATTTTGAGCAGAAATATGTTGTTCGATCTGTTTCACCACAGCTTAAAAGAAGAAGGTCTTCCAAATCAAATTATTGAGGGAAAAGAATCCAAAGAGTGGGTGCAATACCAGTTAAGCCGCTTGATACAGTCCATGTTGGCAAAAAATGAAGCAGCTTTAAATCAAACTATTACGGATTTTCTAGATTACTTACTGGATAATTATCCTTTAGAGCTTTGTGATTTAATTCGACTGATGGAATCATCTCCCTGGTTCCATGAAAAGGAATGGATATTAAAACTCCTGACTTCCGAAAATTTTGAAGTACAGAAAAAAGCCTTTCTGATACTTCTCCATATCAGTGAAGAAAAACCACATCGTATTTACAACTACCTAGAGGAGTTTTATCATCAAGTGGAAAGTAAAGACGGAGATGAGCAGGAAAATAGTCTGTCTACTCTGTTTGTGTCCCTATTCCCTTATTACTATTTAACGCGGGTACACCATCGTATCAAACCGGAAGATTATGGTACTTGGCCATCTCCTCACCCTATACTGGTAAATTTACATAAGGAGGGTGATGCTGATACCCGTTTTGAGATGTTGATTCAATGGTTATTCCATAACAAAGCAGAATCGGCATTCATTCGTCTGAACACCATGGAGTTGATCTCGGAGAAAAAATTGAGATCAGAAGACAAGGAAGGTTTGATCCGTTGGATGAAATGGCTGTATTGGGTTCACACAGCTAAATTTCTCCCGGAAGCAGAAGAATGGTCTCAGGAGCAATTATGGGTAAACATAACAGAAACTCTTGAAGGCATATTCAGGCAGGAGCTTAAATCTTCAAGAGCTAAACTTTTGGAAATGTTTGCCCGAATTTGTGTAGATGCGGAGTCACCCAGTGGACGGGCCAAAGAGATCTATCAATTATTTCTGAAAAATTTGATCAACGAAATAAGCATTCATAAGAGAAGAGAGTTGCAACAGGAATTTGGAAAGAGAAAGCAAAATTACCTGCTTGAAGCCGATAAAGCTGTTAAAAAGGGAGATTTTAAGAAGCGAAGAAAGGTGTTGGCCAGCCGCAGGTTTCTCAAAAGGTTCAGCGCAGATTTACGTGAAGCAGTTATTAAAAGCAAACAACAATCCACCTAAATATTAGAGGATGACAAGCATAGACAATATCATTAGGCGAACCGGCAGTTCCACTGACAAATATGACTATAGCCACGAAAAAATGGTGGTTGTGGAAATGTTAAAATCAGATGAAGCTAAAGTACTTCCTAAGAAGCCATTGTTCGCTATAGGGAGAGACATACGAAGCTACGTGATCTCCACAAAAAACAAGGCCATTGTAAAAGGCTTTTTATGCCCTTTCTCAACGCTACATTACAGTGTAAACCTATCTATTGATTACTCGGTGATTTGTACCGACAGGGAACTAATGGCCTCCGTTCTGTGTGGCGATAAAAATCCTCAGGATAAACTGGAGGCATGCCTTGCCAACTGGATAAGGGCTTATATTTCAAATAACCGAATAAATGATGAAGAATTTATTACCCAATTCTATAAACACCAGTCTAATCTAAAGCAGTTCCTGAGTGTTGAAGCGAAAGAAAAAGCGGGTTTAGTGTTGAATACCGAAATAGTACTGGAAAACGAAGGCTTGCTTAAAAGAATCACCATCAATGCCAATTCCGAAGAGGGTACTAACTGGGAGGTAAGGGTAAAAGACTATTCTGAACGTCTTGGTTTAAATATAGAATGCGGACTGGATGTAGATGAGGAATATAAAATAAATGCGTTGTTAAAACTAAACGTAGAAGATGAGCTTCGCCAGATTGTAGAGCAAACGGTTACTCGTTACCTTTTGGATCATGTTACACTACAAGAGTTTAAGGAAAACCTTAGAACGTCCATTAAAAAAGAATTGATTAAGCGTATTGAAGAAGCCTGCGTGCCCTACGGGCGGTATATCAGTTTTATGAATCTCACTTCATCGGATCAGGCTATTATACCGAAGAATTATCCTGTGATTGAGCATGAGGTTTTATGTAAAATTAAGAATCATGAAGGTTTTATACCGATCACCAACCGTGTCCGGGTTTCTTTGAAAAACCTCGGGTTATTTCGTGAATCAGGAATAGATAGCTTGAAGGGTGAGGTTAATAGACTATTGGATGAAATAGTCCAACAAGAGATGTTTGATCGGACTTATCTAGATTTGATATTAAAACTGGACGAAATTAAGACCTCTATAACGGATGAGTTTAGGGCTCAAATGATGAAGCTAGGTTTTGCAATTAAGATGCATACTATAATGCCTGAATTAGAGCCGCTTAAACTGATAGATGGTTTCAAAGTAAAGAGGAATGCTATTTTTCCAACACATGATAGTAGAGTAGAAATCAGTCTTGACGTTGATATAAGAGGGAAGATAAAAGACCTGAACAAAGACATGGTTAGAGGACTGATTGAATCTCAGCGAAATGTGGAAGATAAGATCATCCAATTTGCCATTGATACAATTGAAAATGAGGTGAATATATTGGATCCGGACAAGGTGTATATTGATTTTAAAGTGTCAAGGAATCCTGAAAAGCCATCCGTAGAGAGGAGACTGAAAAAAGCAGTAAGGAAAAGGCTGGAAGACTTCTATATCGATGACCTTACGATATCTTTAAAAATTGTCGAGGACAAATTTTCTCAACATATTACGGCCATGACACAGGCGATCAATCTGGGTAAACTCAATGCTTTCAAGGTAGACATTGTCTCCTTAAGAGGAGAGGAACATAACGAGCATATCACTTTTGAGGCGGAGTATAAATTAAATGGTATCCATCCTAATGGCTGGTACACTTTTCAAAGCAATATGCTAGGCTTAGAGAATATTGATTACTCAGCGCAGATAAAGGGCATTAATGAAACTTTAAAGCGAAGTATTTCCAAGGTTCTAAATACATTTCCCATCGACAGTTTAAGGTATGGTGATTACAAAGATTTGGGAAAAATAAAGTTGGTTGCTGAAGAGGCAGTAAAAGAAGTAGCTGGTGAATTATATGGCCTTTCCATTGATATTGTAAACTTACAGAGAGAGACCACTTTCTGGGAGGAGGATATAGCTCAAATGAATGATCGTATGGCCAAAGATCATTTTCAATTTAACCGCACAGCATCAGGACTTACCCATAAGAGCCGGATGGCTGAGTTGGAAGCTCTTTTAGAACAGAAACAAAAACTAGTTACTTCGCCCCAAGAGGATGTACAGGAAGAACTGGAGGAAATTGAAGCTAAGATTAACAAAATAACTCATGATACGCCCACTTATAATGCGATACCAAACAAGGATCTAAAGAAGAAACTAGGTGGTCCAAATACAAAGAATGAGTTCAATTTAGATGACTACATTTCGTCCAACAAGCAGCTAGGAGAGAATACCACTAACCAAAACGATGAGCCTGATGTCACCGAAGAGAACTGATAAAGTTGCACTGGCCAGTCCTGGAAGCCTGCCTTTCCGATGGGTTTTCTGGAGGAATCATTTTTCCTTCCTGCTATGGTTGGTCATCTGCCTTTTCTTATTGGTTTTTCTTTTCAAGTTGTTTTTACCGGAACCTGGGGCAGGTGGCATGTCCCAGGTAACACTCCCTCTGTACTGCATCATTTATATCATTACTCTCTGGGGTATATTTAGTATAGTGCGCACTATGGGGAAATTTGACGTTGAAGATGCCATCGCCCGGATGACGGATATCAGGGCATCTGAAGAACTGCGGAAAATTAGAGGGAATGAAAGTGACCGGATCTCTCTGGAGCGAGTTTTCGGATTTGTGCCTGCCAACCCCAACGAAAACCTTTCTATGCCCAGGTTATTTAACTATATCATAGAGGAGGCGCGTGATCGTAAGTTTGAGTCGGGTGTGGTCCTCATGCAGCCTTTCCGGGAGGAATCTATGGGGGAGATGATTAATGCCAGTATATTACAAAAGACGGCTTTACAGATGGGTATTCTGGGAACCTTCATGGGATTAATAGGAGCATTTACCAACCTCGATTTTCAGGAGCTTGAGAACTCTCTGGATATAATGTCCAAGTCCCTGCAATTCTCTTTTAGTACCAGTATTGCCGGTTTGGTTGCAGCTATTTTACTGGGACTGCTGTTAACGGTTCTGCGCAAGAAGCAGGAAACCTATTTTAAAACTATGGAGCGGGCTTCCGGTAACCTTATAGCACTTGTGCGTAATGCTGATAATAAGGATTATCTGATGGCTGAATTCCAGCAGATCAATAATTCCGTGAGTAACCTTGAGAAAAGAGTTTACAGGCAAACACAGGAATTGTCCCATCAAACCGAGCAAATTAAAAGCGGAATAGGAAAATTAGCTTCAGCCCAATCGGGTTTCGATCATTTTTTACAGGGTATTAGTGAGGCGGAAAAAAAGTTTCTCGAAGAGATGAAGGGGTATCATCAAATTTTATCTCCTGAGGAAATCAGCAAATCTTTAAAAAGTAGCTTGGATACTGCTGTGGTAGGTGTAAGCAATTCTCTGAATCAAAATCTTGCCAAAAGCATTGAGGGTTATCAAAAGCTGGAAGTTGCCACTAAAGGCTTGAGTTCGAATATTGCTGATATTAAGAACCTAAGCCGCGAACAGATTGAAAAACAACAGGAGTTAATTGAATCTTCCGGTGTGGTAGTGCGTAATTCTTCTGAGGTATTTCAAAAATCCATAAACGATATAACCAATTCTCAAGAAGAGTTTTTAAAGAAGATAACCGGATCACACGTAAGTGAAGAATTGAAGAAACAAATGATACAGGCCAGCGAAGGTATTAGTAAAAACCTTCATAAGGATGTAGAATCTCTTCGGCAATTTATCGGTCATCTGAATACTGAACTCAAGAGTTTCAATAAAGAAAACAGGAATTACCTGGCAGAACGGTTGAAATTTGAAAAACTACGCTTCAGGAGTCTCTCCATTGCTGCTGGTATTTGTATAATTCTAGCCGGAGTAACCATGTTCTTCCCGGCAGATGTAGTAAGTTTTTTCAGTAACATATTTAATGCTTTCCGGTAACTCGCTACTATGAGGTTGCAGGATATTATTTCAGAGGATAGTGGAGCATTAGGGCCAGGTACGGATCTGGTGATTTCTCTGGTGGCAGTTTTGGTAATGATGCTGGCTATTAATTCGGAGCAGTTACGAGAGGCACTGGCTGACCTGAAATCACACGAAGAACTTATTGAAGAGCTTGAAAAAAAGGATCAGCTTATTGATAGCCTTAACATAATAGCTATCAAATATTTGGAAGAACAAGAGGTTTTAGACCGTATTAAAACGAATCAGGATAAACTTATTGATGAGGTGAAAAATCTTGGGGGACTGAATTTTATTCGCTTGTCAAAAAATCATTTTGCATTTAGGGCTACAGGTATTAATGACTATGATATTCAGATCATAAATGATTTTCATCAACAAAGAATTACCTTTGGGAGTAATATTTTATTTGAACCGGATCAGATTCATTTAAAAGAGAAGGGGGATCTTTTATTAAAAGAGATAGGGGAGATAATCAATAAAAGAAAGAACTTGATCAGTGAAATTCAGATACAGGGTCATGCTGATACAAGACCTACAGGAAGGCATGGTACCAATCTTAATCTTGCCGCCAAAAGAGCTATTGAGGTTTATACCTTTTTTAAAGATGTCATTAGGTTAAGCCCTTCGGAAAATCTCATGTCAATTACATCATACGGAGAGTATAAACCCGTAGAAAGGAAAGTTGAGACACTTCATTACAATCTCAAAAAATTAAAAGCTGCAAATAATGATGATGCGATGAGAAAAGTTAACAGAAGGATAGAGATTATTCTTACCTATAGAAAAAATTGATTGGCCTTTTAACGAATTCAAATTCCCAATAGGAAAATCCCAACGACTGTGTGACCTCCGAAAAATAAGAAACTCACCTCTTGATGGAATCCTTGAATGCTATTTATAGCTAAGAGGAGCAGTTGTTGAGAGCGGTGAAGGGGAAACTTTCAGAAGAAACGTGGCTAAAGATCGATTACCTGGAACAACTTTACACTTTCGGTGCCCCGGGTCGTGATCCGCGTGGACGAACGATAAGTGTAGCCTATTATGGCTTGGTGAGGCCGGATAAGTTTTCTCTTGCAGCCGCTACGGATGCTGCGGAAGCCCAATGGTTTGATGTGAATGATCTGCCTGAACCGGCTTTCGATCATACCCTAATTCTTGAAGCAGCCCTGCAACGCTTACGCGCCAAGATCACCTATGAGCCGGTGGGGTTTTAACTCTTGGATCCTAAATTCCTATTCGGGGAACTGGAAAAGCTTTACAACACTATTCTGGGCCGTGATATAGACCGCAGAAACTTCCGCAAAAAGATGCTGAACCTCGGCATTCTCGATCAATTGGATGAAAAAGTATCCGAGGGCAGAGGCCGCCCGGCTAATCTTTTCCGTTTTAATAAAGACCGCTATTTTAAAAAGAAGGTGGAGGGGATCGTTTTTGAGGTGTGAGCGGTGTTTTGGGGTGGGTTATTTCCTGTTCCTTTTGGTTACTATAGCAGCGTAAGATTTATGAGGTAATGTAGGTGTCAAATTCTAGGACATATTTTGAAGCGCAAGATCCAGGTGTAGGCAATCGTATTGCGGAGTCCTGTTGGATGACAACAACCGCAAGCCGCTGCTGGATCATCGGATGATATTTGGGATTACGAGGAGAAGTTGTTGGAAGCGGTAGAGTCTTCAATTATGGGGAGTGGATAATCTAGACTAAACAAAATGTTTGCGTTAAACTATATGTTTAGTGTGGTCGAATAATAGGAATTCCTAAATATACTCTTTAACCATAGATAGAGTTGATCCTACGGTGGCGGCACTTAATATGCCTATTGGTTCAATGGGTTTATCGGAAACCAGACTGGGAGCCATGGAGGCAAGAATGTTATCGGCTATATTCTCGGACCATGATTTTTTACTGTAGCGGCCATCTAACCTCCAATTGTCAGTTCTGTTAAATTTGATCTCAGCTTTCGCCCATTTTCCTTTTGGATAGGCATAGAGGTTATAGTACCAGTATTCAGTGCTGTGTTTGGCAATAGAAATTACCGCTTGTGCCAAGTCTCGTACATGGGCATCGCAATTTGCTAATTCCGTATCAATAAGGGATTCCTGTATGGTATAATCAATTAAGGCTTTTTCTAGATTTCCAACATCTTCAATTAGAACATCATTCATCTCCGTATTTAGTTGAAGGAAAAATCTCTTGGCATTTTCAGGTAGAGGCGAATCTTTAAGCAGATCTTTCTTATTTATATCATGTAATACCGAACCTAAATATTTAAAGGTGTCACAGCATATAGTCAAACGGGCATTTTTATTTTCTTTAAGTTCCGGTTGAAGCCGGTCTACCACTTCCTCTACGATAAATTGACAAACCCAGGGGTGAAAGTCTAAGGGGGTTTTAAAAATTATCCCTTCAGATAGTTTGGCTATAAGTTTATCTAAAATATCATTATGTATTTTACCAATAGTAGTGTATAATGTGTTTGAGTTGGTAGAAGTTTTCATGAAAAAAAAATTATACTAACAAATATAGAAAAATATTTATCTCATAAAAGTCTATGATTTAAATTTGAGAAACCTTTATATGAATATTTATGAATAATGGACTTTATTCAAAACTTCTGGTAACTGATTATGACTTCTTTTATAGAGTTTATACTTTACTACTTGCTCTTCTTTTATTGTGCACCGGGATGCCCCTCCATTATTTATTAAGTAATCTTTAACAGACTGATAGAGTCTGGAAATTTTATCGTTGGCACCTTGTGCGGTAAATATGATGAATTTAGTTCCTTTTTTGATAATTTCTACGGCCATTAGACCAGAATTTAATAATTCCCTTAACAGGCGCGGGTCGGATCTTATGGCATCCATACTTAAATGAAATTCTGTTTGTCGGAACCCTTCTTCCTCCATAACTTTTTTTCGTTCTATTTTAAACGGAACCGGTTTGCCATTGAATGATTTATAAGGAATATATTCATCCGTGGGCAGATATTCCCCCTCCAGATATCCTTCCCATTCTACCTTGTCCGCTTTATCCTCTACCAGGTCCCACATTTTATCAAAATCGGATCTTTCCTTTAATTTAAGCGTCATATGTTTTTTTGGGGCAAAGCACTCGTACCCTTCCGGGCTGCCTTCAAAGTCTGAATCCCTGAAATGTAATTGGTGTTTGGCAAACTGATAAAGGTCTTCAGACATTTTCTCTGCGTCTATATGGATATGGTAGATCCCGGGCTGTGTTTTTTCTGCTTTTACTTTTTCCATATCAAGGGTTTGGGTTAGAAATACGTTTCATGAAATGATCAACTATCCATGCTATTATAAAAAGGGTAAGTATACCATTTAGTAATTCATGAATTGCAAATAGAAATGGGTGGCATTTAAAATCAGAACCGTTAAAGTCTAAACCAACTCCCTGGTGCATGGTTATGATTAAAGCCTTCTTCCATTTAATATTAAACACGGACAGGTATATTAAACAGGAAATAAGTAACCAACCTACCCATATCATTAGTATTTTAGATAGACTGTTTAAATTAAAGGTTATAGAGTTCCAGGCTTTTAGTAAGCAAACCTTGACCCGGTAGTGAAGTTCGGGTTCCTTTTGCCAAATAGCCGCAATAGTATTTCTTATTTCGTGCACAGCTATGATGCGCACACTCATGGGTACTTCTTCAGATATCATTATCCGATGGATCATGGTCAGGAGTTTGTGTTGCCACCAGATAGACTGGGAGTTCTCAGTGTTTATTTTTTTAGAAGCATAAGTATCATCCTGTACAAAAGCAGATTTAGCTTTATTGCGTATTTCCCCAAAGCGTAATGCCCAGGGTTTTTTATCCTGTATAGCTGTGTAATAGTTGCAAGTAGCTTTTACCTCTTGTTCCTGTAATAAATAAAAGCTTTCCATGGCGAGAACACCATCTCTCCCCTTTATAATTTCATAGGCATCTAACCAGTGAACGCAGGCTTCCCAGGTGAGCTTATTATCAACCAGTTTGGATCCATCAATGATCAATTGCTTTGTCATCTTTCGGAAAGTGCCTATGCCGGTTTGATGCAGATTGCTGTTTAGGGGTAAAACATTTAAGGATTTATCCGCGGGTAAGGTTTTTGATACTTTTGAGGCTTCTAACTCTTCAATAAATTGATACAAGCCGACAATTGGTTTGTGAAGAGTTGTAAAACATCTATCAGAATTATGATTTCCACCGGTTATGAGAAGTTTGATGGATTTACGGTTTTTTGACCTGGTTGAACTTTCCTCATCTTTACAGCGGCTTTTCAGAAAGGAAGCTCCGTCTCCATAGTTAACAGTTTTGTCTTTGTATTTAGGCCAGTCATGGAAATATAATCCTTGGTCTACCGCATACAGATCAAATGTTATTTCAGAGGAGTCAACATATTTCAGATCTGCACATTCGCTGGCAATTATTACGCTATAACCCATTCTGTAAAGCAGGTAGGCGTGATACCTGGCTATAGCTTGGTCATCATCGACCACCAAGGCATAATGAGGTGGATAAATTTTAGTTTTACCTGATAAGCTTCTGGGGCTTTGAGTTTTGGTTAAGCAGTATTGAAAGAACTTCCTTAGCCCAGTGGGGTCGTACAGGGCAAACTTGTGGAAACGCCCGGCAAAATCAGCTAGATCCTTTAAATCTTTATCCTTATCAACAATGTCCTCTAAACATATAAAAGATCTGAGCAAATGGGTATTAGAAGTATCAAGTAGGTTTTGATATTTTGTAGGCAATTGCCTTTTATTTTCTTCGGTATCGGTCTTAGGCCTTAAATAATCTTTACCTCCTAACCAGGATTGAAGGTCTTCTTGGAGCTGTGTTTGGCTAAATTCATAGCATATAATAAAGAACGCTTCCGGCCTGGCAATTACCTGTATTATGCTTTTCAGAGAGATTACGCCTTCATAAAACTTGTCTTTCCCTTCTGCATTAGGAATCTCTAGCGGGCTTATTGCATTGTTCTCCATTCTCCTCAAAGGAGCATTGGTTATAACTATTGGATTTTCAACGGGTATTTCACGTGTTGAATTAACATACTCTGGTAGGTCTGAGAAGCCTGGGAAAATTTGATGAGCAAGTTTTCTTTGTAAGGCCTTCATAGTTAAAAGGTCCCAAACATCATCTTCTTCCTGGCGGAGGATATAAATATGTCCTATGTTGGAGTCCTTATTATTCTGTATCCCACTCGTCTGCATAAGCTTTGGTTAGATATGGAAATTCTTCCCAGATCTCCGGGAATTTATCTTTAATCCGTTGAATTCTTCTGCGCATGGTATGACGGCTTCCATAACCTAGTATCGGCTCTGCTTTCTGCTTTTGTCCCCTGGTTGATTTCAGGGCTTTTTCCACACAAAGAAGTTCAGCCAGGGCACAGGCTCTTTCTACGTTCAGGTTATTACCTAAATTAACCTGGTAACCATCTTTTAAATAAGTATGATCCTCTTTTATTTCGGCCGGAAGGTCCACATCTTCCACTACCCAGTGCTCAGCTCCACCTGCAACCAATACAGACCATTCTACGATGGCCTTTAGTTCTCGTACATTTCCCGGATAGCCATAGCTTTTCATTTTGTCAATGGCCTGGGGACTAAAACCGGCCAGTTTGGTGCGCCCCTGGTTACGCAGTTGCTGCAGGAAATGATCTGCTAAAAGGGGTATATCTTCCTTCCGGTCCCTTAGTGGAGGTGCCGTTACCTCCACTGTTCTTATTCGGTAATAGAGGTCTTCACGGAAGCCCCCGTCTTTTACCATTTTCCTCAGGTTCTGATTAGTGGCACTAATGAGTTGTACATCCATAGGGCGCCCTTTGGAGGAGCCTACCCGGTACATTATTCTGTCTTCCAGGAATCTCAATAATTTAATTTGCAAATCAGATGATAACTCTCCAATCTCATCCAGAAACAGTACCCCTCCATTGGCTTGTTCGATATAACCGGTTCGGGAATCCTTAGCATCTGTAAAAGCACCTTTTTCATGACCAAATAATTCACTTTCCACTATGGTTGGTGATAGTCCGGAAATGGCTACAGCCACAAAAGGGCCTTCCCTGCGCCAGCCTTGTTCATAAATTCTGCGCGCAATCAATTCTTTTCCTGTCCCAGTCTCTCCCAAAACTAATACGGAACAGTGTCCGTCATTGGCAGCGATATTGATGTTCTTAGTAACAACTTCCAGCGTTGGTGAACTACCCACAAGATCAACGGATTCCTTAAGGTCAAATTCCTCCGAACGGGCGTTTAATTTGAGTTGATTACGGGCCTGCTGTAAGTGGTTTTTCAAAATTGCAGCCAGCTCAGAAGTTTTTACTTCACCCTTTTCAATAAAATCATTTGCTCCCAGTTTCATAGCCTCCACGGAAGTGTGTATATCACCGAAAGCGGTCATTACAATTACCGGCATTAATGGCCTGTCTTCCTTAATATCTCTGAGTAATTGGAGGCCGTCTTTGTTTCGATCATCCCCCTGTTCCAGGCGGACATCCAGTAAAATACCATGAAAAACTCCCTTGTTTAAATGCTCCTGTGCATCCTCTACAGAAAAGGCGGGGGTTACCTGAAAATGTCTTTTTAATTTATTATAAAGTAAACCGGAGTACACTTCATCATCCTCAACCAACAATATGCTGATATTTTCCTTAGAAAGATTCATGATGTTTTAAATCTGTTAATTAATTGAAGCCAGGTGTTTAAGAGTATTTCCACCTCTTGCATGTCCGTTGACTTTTCATCTATTAGATCTGTCATCTTATCTTTTATACTTGAAATCGTCTGTAACATAGATTCATAATCTTTGATATTATTATCAAAATAGGATTTATGTCTTTCTAGCTTAAGAGGTAGGCTATCTATTTCTTTTTTGAATTTATCTTTACCTATTTCATCTATTGTTTCAACCAATTCATTCGGTGAACTGCTTTCCTGTATTATAAGTATCATAGAAGCTATGGGTCTCTTTAGGTCATGAAGGATCTCATATATTGAAGGGGTATTGCTCTTTTCGGTCACAAAAAAGCTTCTTAGTTTTTTCCAATTTAAACTGGCATAACGATCTTGCACAATTAAGGTAGTATAGTCTTTTATTACCATTTCATAGTCATACAACGTATTTACATATTTTTCTAAATAATCAGCGTATTTTTCATTAGTTTTATGGAGATAAATGTCTCTAATATTTTCTTTTTCCTGTTCAATAAATGCCTTCGTTCTTTCTTCATTGGTTACGTTCAGGTTTACGATAAGAATATGATTGACATTGTTTAGTTTTCCTACATCTTTCAGATCTTTTAACAAAGTTGTTTTAGAATCATGCTTGATAGCAAGAATATGATGATCTTTTAATTTTTCTCCATCTTCTTTTAAAATCGAGGCCCATGTTGAGCCAGATTCATGTAAGCTTAAATTATCAAATACTAATATTGCCATAGCTTGAAATTCCACCGTTAACTAAAACTTGTACTAAATCAAATTTGCAGGGCTTTTCGAATGCAGATTTTCGTATAACCGTAACCGGAAAAAAAGCCAGGCTATTAAGATCACCCAAACCTGACACAGCTCCGCGTCCTGAGTGAAGTGAGAAAAAAGGGACTTGGCTCTGTCGGTATCTCAGGAATTTCCCCCATTTCTCATCTTCAGTTTTTCCACTGTAATTCTTAAGCGTATATTTCTTTTTTTTGAGGCTGGCATGGAAGCTTTCGAATATAAACGGCATTTTACCATGAGCAGGCAAAGTGAGGTCGTTGAATATTTCATCAAGTTTATTGGGCCAGTCTGTATGTTTATCGGGATCTAAAAAATAAATACCTGCTCTCTGCATTTGCTTAACCAGATCCTTTTGATCAGCAAAGTGCTTGGATAGACGGTCATCCACAATTAATGTTTTAGATAAAGCTGCTTCTGCAAAAAAACCAAGTTGTAGCTCCAGGAGGTTTTTAAATTCACTTTCTGTGTGGGACTTTTTTTCGAGAAAAATGGATTGAATTAATGAGCCATAGTTGCTTTCATACCCTTTAAAATAAGGGTTTAATGGGGCATTATAACACTCGTAGTGGATGACTCTGTTCAACCATGGGGTATCTTGTTCAAATATTTCAATAAGGGAAGCATGCCGTGCCCAGATGGCTATAACACCATTATTGCTAGTTATGGAGTCGATGAGCCTGCTAAAAGCGGGTTGTTGAGTATATTTTTCGTTTATGATAAAGGCATTGAATTCTTCAAATTCATATTCGAGGTAATTATTCTGTGCCCAGTCTTTTTCAATAATAAATAGAGAGGGTTTAGCTATACCTGCAGCTTTATTGGATAATCCCTTTAAACTCTTATTTTTCAGGTCACTCAGTATGAATCTTTGCGATATTAGAGCTAATTTCACCTGATTGTCAATGTTATTTGTAATATTGATCAAAGATCTATCCTTTCTAAGGGCCTTATTGAAACAGGAAAAAAATCTATACTCTGATCCTGAGGTATAGGCTATCCAGCGTCCAGGTTTTAATTTTTTTTCATTGCCATTATCATTGTTAAGATTATAAACTGTATAGTGTGTTCTTTTGGAAGTTAAACGACTTTTATCTTTTAGGTTGTCATGTTCAGCCCATTCCCCTTTATGCATATAAAAAACTAAGCCTAAATGCGGTCTGTCGCTTTCAATCAATTGATATTCCAGTATTTTAGGTTCATCTAGCCCTAGTTCAATTGATTCGATTAAATTTATCTGCCTTAAGAAAGCTACCCAGATCTGCATTTCCATTAATCCTAGTGAGAAAGAGTTGGAGTTTTCTTTATCAAACTTGATTACGTTATTATTCTGCTCCACAATTCTGTTCAGTTTATCAATATCTGATTTGATAGCTTCTCGAGTTTCTTCGTCTGGACCATTCCCGTAAGAAGCTTCATTATCCCAAAGATCAATCTTATATAGGTGGCCTACTTCCTGGATCTTCATTTTCAAATCAATTGCATTTGATGGCCGTTTTGCAGATGAATGCTTTGCGGAGTTCCTGGCAAAATTTTCCAATAGGGCATATAGTGCCTGAACGCCTAATTTCCCTCCGGGCATGGAGATAGATATGGCGGCAGAATGAATGGGGTTCTCAGCTGATTCTACCTTTTTCAGTTCAAAACCTTCTGTTGAGCATAGGTTATTTCGTAATAACCCTTGTTCATTAAATTGATCCAGTATATCCTGTAGGTAAATTGGAGTGGAGTAGGAGGGAATGTTATTGGTAGCTAAGAGGGCTACAAGCTCTGCTCGTTCGGTGATATACACCATAAAGTCAGCCAAACCCTTAAGTCTTCTACCTTGTTCTTTAAATTTCTGGGTAAGCTTATTTTCTGAAAAATTCTTGATCTGAGAAATTTCCTGAGATATACGCTCTATATCTTTTCTTAAGTCGGAATCAATCTTAAGCATGGCATGAGAGCCTAGGTTGTGCGAAAAATTCCGGGCTACCATGCCAGCGGATTTTGCATTTATGGCCATTTCCTTCCATTGGTCATAAAGATTTTTCCGGGCAGTAACGGGTACAAATATTCCTTGTACAGCCAACAGATGGTCTTCGGTGAATTTCTCATCATTTTGGGTAGGCTTAAGATGGAAGACCGCAAAGAGGTCGTACCATTTCCCATAGTTTTTGTCTTTACTCAAAAGGTCCTCTTTGACATTAAACCCAATCCCGGAGATAGAGTAAAGTTTAGCTCCCAATATAATATGAACTTGATCCTCAGAGTAAGGATTAGAAACCAGGCGAAATATATCTATGCCTACTTTTTGTCTGTCAATAGGGGATTCCCATGAATGTATGGTATCCTGTTGATACGGTCCACTTGTTTTAACCTTTTTATCTATTCTCTTTTTATCTACATTTTTCATATAGTGGTCAAAAGAGCTTATTAAGGAATCAATAAATTTATCTAAGTATTCTCCAGTAGTTTCATCTATAGCAAGGTTCTTAAAAAAATCTTGAAGTGATAGGTCACCGCTTGTAAACTTATTGTACAGATCGCTGTTAACAGCATTCTTTCTTAGGAAAGATATAAGTGATTTATTACCCCACTTTACATTTCCTATTTTCAATCCCCTGCTGCTATTGAATTCAATATCAGCGGTCCAGGCCATGATTAAAAGCGGATCCGGGTGATGAACCGGCATTACCTTTCTGGCAAATTCTGGATGATTGTCCAGTAAGGAGTCCCAGAAATGCATATCCTCACTATCCTGACTTAAGCTTTTAAACCTGTGGAGGAGAGAGGAAAGAACTACATCTTTTTTATCTTTTTCATCAAGTGTCTTTTGGATTTTATTTTTAAACTCATCCTGAATCTGGTCTATATCGCACTTGCCTATTAGGCTGGTGATAGCTTCTTGAAAGTCAGATATATTGGTTATTTTTTGCATGATTAGAAATATTAATTCCAGCTTACAGTTCTTAATGCCCATCGCAATGGCAAGTCTGTAGCTAGTCCCAAAAAACCTATAGTAATAATAATAGCCATAATAGCTCCGTAATCATTTACATCTCTGAAGTCCAGTATCATATACCCTAGCCCAGAGGAAACTCCTAGCATTTCAGCCGGTACCAAAACAATCCAGGCCACTCCAAGGGCCAGTTGTATACCGGTTAAAACCGAGGGTAATGCGGCTTTAATAAGCACGTTTTTAATGACCGTAAAATCATTGGCTCCAAGGCAACGGGCTATTTCTACCCATTGCTTGTTAGCTCCTTTTACCCCGGCTGCCGTATTAATAATAACGGGCCATACAGCGGCTATAGCTATTAAAAAATATACTGGCCCTGAACCGATCCCAAATAGAATAATAGCTACGGGAGTCCACGACAACGGAGAGATCATTCTTAAGAACTGAAAGGAAATATACGTCAGTTGGTGAGCGATAATGAAATATCCTATTAACAGGCCAAACGGTATCCCAATAATCACGGCAATCAGTAAACCAAAAAGTAATCTTGTCATGGTTTCTAAAATGCCTTTCCAATACCTGGAGTTATCTACTAGTTCCATAAATGATTCGTAGGTTAGCATAGGATGGAACCTATAGAGATTACTGGCAGGGTTTCGAGTAAAAAACCACCATGAGAGTACTACTATTATAACACCAAAAATATAGTACATCCATTTATGTAGATTCCGGGCTTTCAAAAACTTATAAGTTAGGACTTTATTGAATCAGATTTGAGAACGACATCATAAACTTCTTCCCGTTCATATTTTCCCAGTTTATCGCGCATACCAAAGGCAGATTTACCGCCTATTTTGTCATAGCCTGCTTTAGCTAGGTCATATGCAACAATATTATCAGCGATTTGCTGCCCTGTTAGACTTCTGATATTGGAGGGCATTTGAACAGAGGGGTCCACCACCATCCTTTTCATCATATCTATAGTTACCTGAAAGGCCGAAGGGAAAGGATAGGGGTTAAAAGCCACCCTCTCTACATCCCAATCTGTGTGCATAATAGCACCGGTACCCTGTGGGCCGTAAGAGGCAAGATCTTTCTTTAATAAGGCCCTTTTTATGATCTTAGATGGCATAGGAAAATAACCATCACCATCCTTGCCTAAAATCTCAGCTAATTCCTCTTTATTTTCATGGGACCAGAGAGACGCTCTGTAAATGGCGTTGGTAACTGCCTCAGCCCATTCCTTATCGTTATTAATGGTTTCTTCCAGCAACACAGATTGGCAACAAGGATGATGTAGCCATACATCACCAGACATCTTTACCAACTTAGCCTCTGCTTTTATTTCAGCCAAGGCTCCAAAGGGTTCAGATACGGTACATCCGGCAATAGCCCCTGTTTTCAGATATTCTGGCATATCTGGTGGAGGAACCACCCGGAACCCTACTTCGTCTTTAGCTAACTGCTCTTTTGATTTACCTACTACTGGTTTTAAGCCTGTGGCTCTTAGTACATCCTGAAAAACTCCCGTGTGTGGAGCCCACCAGGTTGGGCAGCCCACCAGTTTACCACCTAGTTCGTTAACACTATCTAAATCCTTACTTATCATCATGGCTACTACATCCGTATGATTATAAGCGATGGATTTTAGATTTACCTTTTGTTGGTACTTCATAAATATCACCTGAGGCAACAATATGTGGGTTAATAAAATCTGTTTGGAAGTAAATGCCTCATAAAGAGGAGGCCAGGCTCTTATGAGAGAGGGTTTTTCGGCTTTTATACCATTTTCCTCAAAGAAGCCTTTCGCATAGGCTACTATTAGAGGTACGGAGTCGAGAATTGGTAAATAGCCGCTTGTTAAGGTTGGTGTTGGTGATGAACTAAAAATATTACAACTGCTCAAGGGACCTAATAGTGTTAATCCTGCCGTTGCTTTTAACATAGTTCCCAAAGCTTTTCTTCTGGAAATATGGTTTTCGGTATTCTTTGTTTTTGTGATATCCATAAAATTATATTTAGTTTATGATGGATTTAAATGCGGTTCAGGGTCCTTAAAATCTTCAATAAGGTTTATAAGTTCTTCTGTGATGGTGCTTTTAATACGTATGACATCTGAGGATTTTCTTGATCTAGGATGTTCGATGGGTACTTGTAATAGCCGTCCTATTTTACCTGGTCTTGGAGTGAAAACGGCAATGCGTGTAGCTAAGGTGACAGCTTCATCAATATCATGGGTTATAAAGATTATAGTAATCTTCTTTTGGGCCCATATACGTATTAGTTCATTCTGCATTTTCAAACGTGTCAAAGCATCTAGTGCCCCAAAAGGCTCATCCATTAAAAGTATCTCCGGATTTCCTACCAGGGCCCTGGCTATGGCAACACGCTGAGCCATTCCTCCTGATAAATTTACAGGCTTAGTTTTTTCAAAACCTTCTATACCTATCAGGTTAATTGTATCCTGAATAAGTTTTTTAGGAACTTTTTCTCCCCGAATATTGAATCCAAGAGCTATATTTTTTTCAACACTTAGCCAGGGTAAGAGGGCGTGATTTTGAAAGACAACCCCTCTTCTGTAGTCGGGGCCTTTAATTTCTTTTCCATCCATTTTTATGTTTCCTGAGGTAGGTTTTTCCAGGCCAGCAAGTATTCTCCAAAAAGTAGATTTACCACAACCACTTTCTCCTAATATGCATACAAATTCGCCTTTCTCTATGTCTAAATCTACAGGCCCCAAAGCATGAATTTTCCCTGATTCAGAATCAAAGGTTTTAGTTAAATCATTTATAGAGATTTTTTTCATATTAAAAATGGCAAGTCAATGATCTTGCCAATCTGTAAGTGATTGATTAATAAGTTATTTTTAAAAGGTTAGAATACTTAAATGGATCATTAATGATCCGGACGGTGCATTTTTGTACCGTATGTTGTCTTAAACATCCTAAGTATAAAACTCTAAGTTTATTATAGCTTGCAACGAATAAGTTGTTAACTAGACATCTTGGATTGAGTAGGTTTTGAACTCATTTTTTAGAAGTCTAGCCTTTATTGCTATCCAGCTTCCTCGTGAAAAGAGTTTGGTATAAGGCTCTCTAAATAAGGCTGTGTATGGCAGATATGATAATCAAATTTATACAAAGTACCCCATCCAACAACACAGGAGAACTAAAGAAACGTTTAGGAGTAGTCGTCTATGGGCCCCAAGAAGCACATGAAATACCTTAGTGGTTAAGAGGGTAGAATTAAACTCGGGGGCGATTGCCCTCTAGAGTATTCCATTAAAATTACGCATATATTGAGGTCTACGGTGCTCTAAGAGATGAGATATTCTTGCTGGAAATTATGGAAAGGTGTTATTCTCCTATAAGCTTTTTTCTTTAGACCGGAGCTAACCCAAAAACATTTTAGTTAAAAGCTGGGTATGCCATTATCATTCAGTACAGATACTCTTGCTTATATTGGAAATCATTAATTGCAGAGTACTACTTTTAGTAAATTTTCAACCCTCACTAGCATTAACATACCTCCTTTACAAAATGTAAATTTCGAAGCCTAGCCTTATTGAAATCTTTAGTGGCGGAATATGAAATGTTTAATCGCTGGGTAATAAAGGGTAAGGCTTCATAGGTTTGAGATTTATTCTTCAAGATCAACCTAACATATTATTGGTCTTTATTCCTTTTTATTTCTCACCCCTCCCAAACCCCATCTCCGGCAGCAACACCCGTATTTCATCCTCAGCATCCTCGCCTTGCCAGTATAAAATGAAGTTTACCGTAATAGTATCCAAAACATAGCCCTGCTCCCGCAACGACTCTAACTCTTCGGTAAAACGTTTGGAGAATTTGAGCACCGGCTGGCCCTCGGAAGTATAAGCCGTGTTTTCTTCCACGGTGAGTTTATCCCCGCATTGGAGTCGGGCAATAGCATCTTGACAGGAAGCAAAATAACTCAGCCATACATCTCTATGGCCGGGGTGCAGTGCCAGGAAGGGTGGAGGCGGGTAGTCCGTACGATCTTCCGCGTAAAGGAGATTTTGGGCCGTATAGTCCTCCAGGAAATTGCGGTTGAGGTGAATGCTGAGGTTTTGTTTGGCGCGGGTCAGGGCTACGTAGATGGGGCGTTTCTGTTCATCGGTACGTGGGTGGGTGTTTTGCAATACCAAAAACACATTATCAAACTCACGGCCTTTGGCTTTGTGAATGGTGGACACCATTATCGTCTCGCTGCCGCCATGGTAAAAATCCTCCAGTTTAGATTCGCGGATAAAGACTTCCAGGTCCGAGCGGTATTTCTGTTTGGGGTGGGTGGCTTCAAAATCCCGGATGAGGTTTAAGGCCAGTTCCAGCTTCGTGCTATTGCGGAACTGATCCTGCAGAGCCTTTTTGGCGGTTTTCCAATCTTCCGGGGGAATGGTGAAGGTATCTTCCTTCAGTTGCAGTTGCTCCAGGAAAAAGCGCACTTCTAGCAGGTTGTAGAGACTGAAACCATCGTTGGACTGTATGAGCCGGGCGGGCATTCCTTCTTTGAGTAGCATTCCGGCAATCTGATGCGCTTCCTCATTTTTAGTCGTCAGCACACAGGTGCTTCCCTTCAGATCGGTGGAAAAATGTCGTTCACCACCGGTACCAAAAGATGATCCGAATGATAGCGGATCACTTTAATACGGCCATTTTCCCCGCTCACGGGCATTACGGGTGTGCTTTTAAGGCGGTGGCTGAGGTTTTGTACGAACTGGTTGCTGAAATGCACCAGGTTGCTATGGCTGCGGTAATTTTCGACCAGCTCAAATACCTTAGCGTTTTGGGTTTGCATAAAGTCTTCCAGATGTCGTGAACTAGCTCCCCGGAATTCGTAGATGTTCTGATCGTCATCGCCCACCGCAATCACCCGCATTTCCTCGTTTTGCTCCATCAGGGTGCGTATCAGCGCGTATTCATGTTCATTCATATCCTGCGCCTCATCGATCACCAGCACCGTTTTAGTGATACGGCTTTGCTCCACCTCGCCATTTTGGATAGCCTCCACCGCCTGCTGTACTATGGTAGAGGATTTCTCCAGGGTACCCATCCGGCCCAGCAGGTCAAAACAATAGGCGTGAAAGGTTTTGATCTCCACGAAAAGAGCCGCATTCCCGATCAGGCCGATCAGGCGCTTTTTGAATTCCGTAGCCGCTGCCCGCGAGAAGGTCACCATCAGCAATTGCTCGTGCTTCACGTCTTCCATCAACAGCAGGGAAGCTAATTTATGCACCAGCACCCGCGTTTTACCACTACCCGGACCGGCTGCCACCGCAATGTGCTGCGTTTCATTATCCTTAATGATCTTGAGTTGCGTAGGAGATAGCTCGCCAAAGAGCTTTTTAAACTTGGTCGGAGTCATCTTCAGTTTCAGATCATCCGCTTTGCTACCCGGGAAATATTTCCGCAGGTAAGAGGAAAAATTCAGCCGGAAGTAATCTTCCACAAACTGCAGCGCATCGCGGTAATCCGTGATCATCCTGCGTGCATATTCGCCCACAATGTGGATCTGCTGCACCCGGCTTTCGTAAAACTGCTTCAGTTTGCCATAATCTTCCTGCTTATAGCGTATTTTATTATTCAGCTCCAGCCGCTCCAGCGTAAGGCGATTGTACACCACCAAAAAGCCGCCCTCTATCTTCAGCGCCCCGATGCGGGAGAGGTAAAAGAGAGCATCTTCCACATCCGCCAGATCGGCCTTCGTTGTAAAGAAACCATCCTGGCTTTTCGCAAATTCTTCTTTTAATTCATACACCGAAAATTCCACCAGTACTTGCTCTTTCTCCCGCTTGGGCTGATCTGAATCGCTTCTTCGGTAAAGGAAGTTGAGAATAAAACGAGCGAGTTGATGCCGCTTTTCCAGCTTTTCGCGCAGCATTTGTTCCGGGTGTAGCGCCACTACACTCATATGGTGCTGCGAATGCCGCTTACTTTGGCGTTTGATCCAGTTTTTGATGGCCCAAAAGTTGAGCACGGTTTTGATCTTTTGGGGGCTTATCCCGCTCAGGCCCTGTTCTTCGGCTTCTTCGTTGAGCTGTTTCAGGTGAAAGCTTTGTTCGGTTTCTCCGAAAAGGGGCAGCAGGAAGTTTTCTATTTTCCCAAAGCTCTCCAAAATGTTTAGTGAGTGCTTGCTGTTTTCGCCCTGGCGGATAAAGGCGGTGAGGTCTTTGGTATCGGCCAGTATCTTTTCCTCGCGCAGCAGGTTGATGATGCGGATCACGTCTTCCCTTACAATGCCCAGGTGATCAGAGATGTAATCTACCCGCGATTCGGCTTCCTCATCATTGGCGTGTTTACGGCTTTTGGTGGAAAACAGTTTTTTGATGATGCGGGTGGCCTGTATCTTCTGGTTTTTAGTGAATCGGGCGGAAGCCTGGATCTTGTCAATAGCCTCCTGCGCATTTTTACTGAGGATGCTGTTGGCAAACACCCGCGGCATATTTTGTCCGCGTTTCAGGTAACCAGCCTCTTCCAGCGCAGAAATAGCGGTGGTTACCCGGGTTTCTATTTCGGCAACGGAATCGTCCCAACCGGCTTTTCGGGCAATTTCCAGGGCGGATTGTGAAACGGAACTGCGGAACTTCGTAATATTCTTGATGGCTTTCCACACCTGCTGTATCTCCTTTATGGAGAGTTTGGTCTGGTTGAGCAGGATGAAGTGCTTGCTAAGATCTTCCTCGTTAAACAGCACAAAGCATTCGGCTTCCAGTTCCGCATCGCGACCGGCCCGTCCGGCTTCCTGCACGTAATTTTCCAACGAATCAGATATTTCGTAGTGGATCACCATGCCTACATCCTTTTTATCCACGCCCATCCCAAAGGCGGAAGTCGCTACCATTACGGACACCTCACCGTCCATAAAGGCATTCTGGTTCATAGTTTTTTCCGTTTTGTCCATTTTCCCGTGAAAGGGACGGGCATCAAAACCATCGTCATTCAATCTTTTGGCCAGGATCGCAGCTCTTTTGGTACGCGATACATAAACAATGGTAGGGCAACTTCTTTGGCCGATCAGGTTGCGGAGGGCGTTGTATTTGTCCTCTTCGTCCGTTTGGGGCAGTACTTTGTAATGCAGGTTGGTACGGCTCACCTTTGCGGTGAAGATCTCCAGTTCCAGCGAAAGATTTTCCCTGAAATATTCGCGGATGTCTTCGATCACCTGGGGTTTGGCCGTAGCGGTAAAGCAGGAAACGGGAATGGGGTCCGGCAGGTTTTTCTGGTCTTGCAAATTCCGGATGAAGTCCGCAATGTAGAGGTAATCCACCCTGAAATCCTGGCCCCAGGCGGAGAAGCAATGCGCTTCATCGATCACAAAGCGCGTAATAGTGCGACCGAGCAATAGTCTTTCAATGGTGCGGGACCGCAAAGATTCTGGTGAAATGTAAAGCAGGGAAGCAGAACCGTTTTCCACCCGTTCAAAGGATTTGGCGCGTTCCACCGGGTCCAGCAAACCGTTGATGGTTACCCCTTCGGTGATCCCGGCCTTTTCCAGGTTATCTACCTGATCCTTCATCAGCGATTGCAGGGGCGAGATCACCACGGTTAAACCTCTGTCATTTTCCCCGCTCATGAGGGCGGGAAGCTGAAAGGTTACAGACTTACCGCCCCCGGTGGGGAAAATAGCCAGTATGGATTGATGATCTACGGCAGCTTTTGCGGCTTTCTCCTGCAGCGGTTCACCTCCGTAGGTACGGAAGCCCTCAAAGCCAAAAAAGCGTTGCAGACCTCTGTGTATATCCATGGCCTGCTCACAATAGTTACAACTTTCAAGGCAGGGTTTGTTGCGGAGCAGGTGCAGGATGCGCTGTACCTCGGGATAATTTTTCAGCACCCAGGGTGGGGTGATGGAATTACGATCGTTGGCGTTGATGAGGGTAAGGCTGTAGGCCAGCTCCACCGGTCGCTCTTCGATCATGAGCCGCAGATCGGTATGCGCGCAGATCTTATCTTTAAAATGTTGTTGGATCAACTCTGCGGTATCGGCAGAAGCCGGCCAGTAATCCAAATATTGAAAAAAGGCCCCGAACTCCCATTGATCTTTAAGCAGGGCGCACAAAATGCGTTGCAGACGTTCCTCCAGCTTTTGGAAGGCGTTTACTTCATCAAAAAACAAGTTCCGCGCTTTAATAGCATCATTGAGCGGATTGTTGGCCTCATCGCTTTGCAGTTTATCGTCCTTCACCAAAGCGTGGTAGGGATTTTCGGGAAAGAGCAGGGGAGAGAGGTATAAAGTATCGATGGCCGGTATGCGAAAAGTTGACGCCCGTGGATTGGCCTTCCGCAGGTATTTCAGATCGTGGTAAATGATGTTATGCCCCACCAAAAATTCAGATCCCCGCAAAAACTGCCCAAATTCATCCAACGATCGTTTATGAAAGCTACTGCCATCGCTCTTCACGCAGCCAATGTCCTGGATCTTACCGCTGCGGGGGGTTATTTCAGTATCGATGAAGGCGGTGGGTTTCATTTAAAAAATGATTTTTATTAGAGACAAAACATCTCTTATGTAATTATACCTAGCTCCTTCAAAATATCATATTTAAACTTGCTCAATGGGCGTTTATGAAAGCTTTCCTTGGAGAGTTCTGTTCCGAATAACAGGCGGTACACTTCCTCTTCTGATAAACCTGTTTTAGGGAAGAATTTGGCCATTTGGTCAATATACTCTTTGCCATAAGCTTTTTTAATTCTTATCAGATCTTCCAGCTCGGGGTGGTGTGCATTGTACATTTCATCAACGGATAACTCTTTTAAGGTGCGCAGACTTTTCCCCGAAGCAGAGTAACTCTTTTTAACAAAAATTCGGTACTCATCGCGTGAATTAAAATGACAATAACCAAACGAAACGTCATCTGGGCTGTCCTCATCCATATAGGGGTGTAAATGATCTGTGAGATTTTGTAGGGAATCACGTTTGATGGAACTATTACATATAGAACAACACGGGATCAAATTGAAAAAGGAAACTGCAAGCAAAGGATATTTAGATTTGGGATACCAATGATCAAATTGCGGGCGCATAAGCTTACCACCCTTAGGCTTTTCACGGGTTACGGTATAGGTACGGTTGCAAAATGTACACGATCTTACATTCAGATTTTTTGCCAATTTATAAGGGCTGTACCCGTTACTCTTAGGTTCACAGCCATTAAAATATGAGTAACTAAAAATAGCGCGTAAATCTTTAATATAGTCATACTTGGCTACTTGTATCTTACGCTCCTCCTCTGTTTTTAGATTGATAAATTCTTCAAAGGAGCCTTTTTGAAAGACACTGTCAAACTCTTCAATAAATTGGTTATGCTTTTCCTCTAAAACCTTGGGATTACCGGTTATTACTTGCTCAATAAAACCTTCTTCTAAGACAAATTTTTTAAGCCTGCTATAGTGTGCAGATTTGCCTATATATTGTCGTTTAGCTTGGTTAGGGTCGCAATCCTTGCAGTCAGGGTCATCTTTTACACCATTGAGACGCGTATTAATAAAGCATTTGAAATAATTCCAATGCTCCTCAAGGGCTTTATCTAAGTTAATGCCAGATTGAAGAAGATTGATCATTTCAAATTCTTTGGGTCAATAGTAAAGCCAGATTCCTTGATATATTCCAAAACTCTTTTCCTAGATTCCTCTTCGCTTTCAAACACTTCAAAATACATACTTCTGAGCTTTGATCTTAAAACTTCCTCTCCGATCAAGTCAATCAACGCCAAATATTCTTGGGGCTCGAGAGGTTTGTATTTATCTTTTAACTTCTTCATTTGCTCCTCAGGCTTTTCAAATTCTTCTGGATTTTTTTCAATCTTCTTAAAGATGAGGAAGGCCACAATCTCATCTATTATATTTTGGGCATACTTACCCATAAAGCCATTTTCCATGAAAAATTCATGAGCGAGTAAATCATGAACATTAGCTCCGAAAGTTTGATATGCCTTGCGTTGGGATGTTTTACCACCTTCCAGCATTAAGGTGTTTTTAAGGGGGATGTCTGAAAGGATAAAAGGAGAGTGGGTGACAAAAAGAAAGTTGAGTCCGGTAATTTCGTTTAATGTCATACTCCCAATTCGCTTAATTAGGTCATGTATAAAAGTTCGTTGCATATCGGGGTGGAAGTATAATTCTACTTCATCAAAGATGATGTTGGCGTAAGTGTACTTCTTTACATTTTCAGTTTGTTCAACTGAATTAATGTTATTGAGATGATAAACCACACTATTAATTGCGAAGATCTTTTGTTTTTCTCCGGAACTGAGATCTTTAAAATTACTGCCATTGCTAAATTCAATGCTGGTTGAGAAGATAGCTGGTGGAATTAACTCCACAGTTAAAATTTCCTCTTTAGAATTCTTTACTTCTTTACGAGATACTTCCTGTTGCACCTTATTAATTTCCTGACTCAACTCAATTATGTCCAGACTCTGTTCTTTCCTGGTTTCTCTTATCTTCAGATGCCCGAAGCGTAAATAGTTGATAGCTTGTTTTACCTTATAGGTAATGTGACTGTTGGTACCGTATAATGTAAAAACATATTCTTCCAAATTCTCAAAATCTTCAAAAACACCATCATTGTCCTTTTTTATGTAATCCCTATAGTCTACATAAGAATAACCAATGCCAATGAGCTTTAAAAAAATGTATTCTTTAATTAATTGGGCATATGGAAGGCCTGATTTCATTTCAAACCCCAGGTAGCCAAATATCTTCTTGATTAACTGGGGAATGTATCTTCCGTCCGGTGTAGATTTTTTAAATTCTCCCCATTTCTCTTCCAGCTTTTTATGGTCAAAAATCAGGATTAGTTTCTGCGGAATTTTATTCTCTGCTATTTCGGGAACTATATTGGCCTGTAAATTCAGTTCGGGCTCCAATACATTGGCCAGTAATCTTTGATGGGCCAATTGCTCTTCCCGGTTTACATCAATTATACCTTCTTTTCTCCTGGGATTAAAAGCAACAGGTATCTGGTAAGCGTCATTTTTATAAAAGAGTTGATAAATCCAGTTTCCTAAAATGTTTGAATTCAATCCGTATAACGAATAATTCACTACAATGGAATAACAAAAGGAGCGAAGTATTCTTTGGTTATCAATCGTATATGGAGACTGGAACTTATTATTATCAAAACGGTATTGATATACCTTAATATGCTCGTCAATCGTCAGTTTATACAAATGATCGGAAAGGATATACAGATCGAGATATATCTCTTCATCCTCCAGCTTCCTGGATTCATCTGTGTCCAGAAGCTCTTTGGAAAGTTTATTGATACCCAGGAAAAGAAGTTCAGTTATGGCGCTTTTACCGGAACCATTCTTTCCTACAATAGCAGATACGGATATTTTCAGATTATCCTGATTGTATAAATGTTCTCCAACATGGGGTGTGTAGGTAATAACATCATCCGTTTCATTGATCTGATAGGCCTGGTAAAAATAAAATAGTTCATCCTTGAGGTTCTTGCTGTGCAATTGTTTGGCGTTATTTTTTAGGCGCGGACGAATAGCTACCAGTTTAAAATTCTGATTAAGATTGCTCGCCACCTCATCCCTTGAAGTATCAAGGTATTGGCTCATGACATCCCTGTAATCAATCGACTCCCCTTTTTTTGTTACTTCATAGGCCAGGGATACCATGTCTCTTATAAGATCAGATCTTTTGTTTCTTGCCTTATCACATAACTCTTTGTAAATTTTGTAGGAAGTTGGAATTTCCCCAATAACACCGGCTCTTATCAGTAATTCTACGGTATTCTTATCTAAGGGAAGAAAGGTTTTTGAATTGACCCAGAAGAGAAATATGGTGAAAGAACTGATATTTATTCCATACCAGTTCCTGAAATTTTCAAAATCTGATGGGTTGACAAAAGGAAATCGCACATCACCGGATATTCGTATGTATAGTTCCCAGATCTCATCTTGCTGCTCAACAGGTCTGGAGGATAAGACTTTAACCGGAGGAATTTGAGGACAACCCGTAAAATCTGCGTTAATGGATTTTATTTCGTTCGTCAGTAGGAATAACCACCTTTGGATTCGTGCGTTTCTTATTGGTGCTTTTAGATTGGCAGCAGCTAAAGAGGTAAAAACATGAATGGGATCCAAACTTTCATGTTCAAAAGATGTGGAATAAATCCATTTGTTTAACTCTTTAAAGCTCCTATCATTAAATGCAAGCTTATATAGTTGTACCCCGGCTTTTTGATTTTTATTCTCACAATTATTATAGTAATGATTCAGCGCAATGTTTAGCTGTTTAAATAGCTCATACCATGGAGTTTCTTTATACGACATATTTTAGGGTTTAAAAAATTTTATTCTCCCAAAACAACCGCTTTTGTTCATCCGTAAGTTGCGGTACTTCTGCTTTCAGCTTTTCTATACGTTCAATCAGGTCTTTCATCGGGTATCAATATTACGGAAATATTGGCAGAGAAAGGCTGTTTAAATCCTCCAGATCACAGTCTTCCGCGGCCTTCGGGAAACCGGGGAAGGTTTTGTTCCCCAAAAACAGATTCCTTCTTACATCATGTTAATCTTTTCACCACCCCCGGACTAAACCTTTTTCCCCTTTTACCGTCAAAACAAGGTGAAGCAAAAATTAATGCGCTTACTATTTCTCCTATCGGTACTAACTCATCTGGGCTTAGGCGCACAGCCGGTTTCAGAAACCGGGGATTCCATACTACGCTTACCCGGGCTGGAGCACTCTGATAAGCTATACCTGCGCTTTTTCAATTTTGAAAATGAAGAGGTTCGCGATGTGGAAGTTAAGCTGCTGGTTGATGGCAAAACCTGGCCTTTAGCAGGGAAGTACCAGAAAATGCATCAATGCTATTTCTATGAACTTTCGGAAGAATTACAGCAATTACCCTTCGATTATAACTTCCGCCTGGTCTTAACACACCCGGATTACCTGGAGGATACGGTGAGTCTTAACTATGTTGCGGAAGTATATTACCTCTTCCGTAAAGATGAACCCTGGATCGGCTTTAGTCATCGCCTGCCCTATAAAGAAGCGCGGCATGAGTTCATCCTGTTCAGCAGGGGTGGAAAAAGGGAGATCAGGAAATGGGCGGGTCAATGGGATTGGAAAGTGAAGCCTCTTAACGTACATCACAAAGATTACGACTGGACGATGCCCATCCGTACTCAGAATGAATACTACCTGAAGCCAGGGCGTAGCTTCGATATTCATGAAAAAGACTCCTTGTTGAAAGCATTTTGGATGGGGGGCATCGAATTCGGGAGAGCTTTTATCCATCATGATTATTTTACAGGATTGCATAGTAAGCCGGTGGGCCTGCTTCCTGTCCTGAAATTAAGCTTTGTACCTACCGATACGGCCATCCCGCATGCTGCTAATACGATTGAGATTCAAACTATTGAAAGCGTCTTTAATGGCCTGAGCGTACTCAGGCAGCTTAGTACGCGTAAGCCTGATTATCCGCCTGAGTTTATTCCGGAAGAAGTGTATAAAGCCATATCAGTAGCGGGATTACATAAGGCTCCGGCTATAATGGAAGATGCTAAATACCACCGGCTCATGTATTTGGAGTACCCGATAGACTGGGATGTGGAAAAGATTCGGGAGGTGGTAAACGGGCTTTACAAGAGCGGAGTGTTTATTTCTATTAACCCTTTGTTTATTTGGAATAGGGGGTATTGATGGGTAGCCCCGGGATAGGTATTACCTTTTCTATGGTTTCACCCTAAACCAAATACAAAGGATTCTTATTAACGTGATTTTGACTTAACTATAGAATCTAAAGTGCCAAAAATAGTGATTACCCGCGGCATGGCCACTCACTTAAAGACAATAGGAAAGAGAAATGGCGTGTTAGTCAGAGCCACCACAGCAATACTGCTAATGCAGTTTGGTAACTTCATTTCAACCATATTGGTAAAACTCTAGTAGCACTCGTAGCTGAAGTAAATTGCTACCGGTATTTTAACGGGTGAGTGAGTCAGCCGGGAAGGATAGTGTATCCAAAATAGTTAGTATCCATGAATTTTAAGGCAGAACAAGTATTGAGAGCTGGTAATTGTAAGCTATATTAATTTATTAAATGCTTTTTCGAGCCCAGAAATAAAAACCTCTTGCCCTTCTGTTAATGAAGGGCAAGAGGTTTATGTACGTATGGGAAACCCCGGTGTAGTTTCTTAATTAAAAACCAGGGAGGCTGTTCTCTTTAGCTTCTTTCCGTCCGGTAGTTCTATGGTAACGGTACAAACGTCTTCAATTCCTGATTCTGCACCGGGTACCGTCAATACAAACTTTCCAAACTTTTCCGGTTGCGAAACAAAATAAGTAACCGAGTCATCGTATCCGTCTGTGCCACTTATGGATAGGGTAACCCTGGCAGCCAAAGGAAGACAAAAGGCTTCGGATACTGCCTGATATTCCTGCCCCGCCACCGGTGCAGATGGTTCCAAAACAAATCCACTGATACCGGGTACGGATCCTATGTTCATGTGGATATCAGGATAGGGCCCATCCGGATCTACCGTAAATACGGTGCTGTAGAGGTTATTGGGGAGTCCCGCTATTACGCCTCTTAGTTCTATATTTTCGGTAAAGTTTGTATTGAGGAAGCTGGCGTTGCAGAGTTGAGAGGCCAGGCTGGGGGCTCCAGGAGCGGCAGAACCGCCCAGAGTATTACAATAGAGGACAAGTCCTGCAGCTACTGCTTCACAGGCTATCATCACAGGTGCTGTCGCGGTTCCACCACTTACCGCCCCTGCTGCTCCGGAAAGCCGTACACACATGGCTGTGGCCAGGGCGAGTCCTCCGGTTCCAGCCTGGGTAATATCGCATAAGAGGCCAGCCATAGAGGCTATTTTGCCGCATATTTCAGCTGTGTTCACGGAGCCGGCAATATTGTTGGGTATGCTGACCTGGTAATGTCCGGTACTTATCTTTTTGGCGGGAATGTGACGGTTAAAATTACCAAGGTTGGCCATTACGCTCACCCAGGCGTAAGCATCGGCCGGTATATCACATTGAGTGAGGTACAGGTTGCATTTACCTGCGGTGGAGGATTTTTTTGCTAAAGCCGGTGGCACTTTGAAATCCAGCTTCAGCTTTCCACTGCGTCTTTTGGCGGAGGCCTGGGTAGATCTTTTTCCAAGTGATTGCTGTAGGTCCACGAACGTATTGATCTGGGTTTCTCCATCATTACTATAAGCGGTAAGAGCAAACGCATGGGCGGAAAGCCAGTCTAAATGAAATCTCACCCCGTTGTGGGCAAAAATGTCGGTAGGTCTCAATAGGCTATCCAACAAAAAGGTTTGTTCCTCATTGGTCTTGTTGGTTATAACCATCTGATCGATTTTGAGCGGAAGGCCATTTTCGGCACGCTCACCATACAGGTCAATGACGTCTCCATGAGGAGTAGTTGCGGAAAGTAGCTGAGGGTCACTGGCATTGGTCATAACCGTAAACTGCGTTTGGGCTGCGGCTGTATTGTTTTCTTTCTTTTTGCATTGTAGGATAATGAGGCCTAAGAAAAATACGGTTAAGACCTTAAGAATATTTTTTAATGGTTTCATAGGAAATTTTTTGATGATATAGATTTGTGGTCTAAATGTAGGATGGTGCCGTAGCTTCACTATCCCCAGATATGACGATTTTAACTAGCTGAAAGTAAGGTGTGATCTACTCAAATAATTACCGACTATTTGAATAGCTATTATCGGGTTTCACCTCTTGGTTGTAATGGATTTGGTACGGAAGACCATCAAAAGAGGACCGGTTAAAAGTTTGCGCTTCCGTTTTGTTTAGTGCTTTTTAATTTTCCTACGGTTGAAGTATGGAATTATAGTACATCCACGCTAAAACCAGGGCTGTAATGAGAAACACCAATAAAGGAAAGATGGTGATCCAACAGGCCGACATAGGAGCCTCCCGGTTAATGACTTCTACTATTTGTTGAGCCATCCGTTTAGGCGTATTCCGGGGAATATAAATGGTGTTGCCCGTATAGTGGGGTGCCAGTTCCTGATTTAAGGGGATGTAAAAGATCTTTTTAAGTTTCCGCTCCCGTTGAGCCTGTTTAAGCCATTGCAGCTCTTTTTGAGTTAAAGCTTTGTTTTGATAATAGTTTGAGAGCAATACCAGCGCATTATTGGCTTTCTCATTATAAATTACCTGGGTAAGTTTATCGAGTTGCGAACCGCTGTTATTTTCTCGTTTATAATAATACGTGCGTAGGCACCTTTTGCGACACAGGCGGTTTAGCTTACGGGCCAGGGCATCATCTTCGCTGGCAAAGGAGATCACAAGGTCGTATTTTCCGAGGATGGGCATCAGTCCATAAATAATTTATCCGGTAAATCAGGATTGATGTAGATATCACGGGCTTCGGCTTCAGTGTATCCCAGTTTGGAAAGTACGCCATAGCGCCAAAAGTATTTAAGGTCATGCAGCGGCCAGGTTTTTACCTTTTTACCGTAATCGGATGCTGTAATGAAATACAAACGGTTTCCCAGTACGGAGGCCAGGTTAAAATCGGGATGATAGTATTTATCCAGCCGTGCCAGGACAGTATCTTTTTTCATAAGGTTGTTTCCTTCAAGACTTATGCCTCCGGTGGGTGCCTGGGGTCGGTCACAATCTTCCAGTATATCGGTAATATAAAAAACGTAACTCTTGTAGTTGTCTTTATTATCTTTTACTTGTTCGTATGCTGTTTCAAGGGTTTGGATAATGCAACTTTGCATTTTATTATCAGATTCTTGATAGCTCTTATACGATTCCTCAATGTTTTGTTTCAGCTCAAGCCATTCATCTTTCTTTTTGGCATTTTGTTTTTCTGTATCTTTTGAACCACTGAAAGGGCCCATAGCCGATAACTTTACCCTATCAATTTGGGGAAGGGAGGCATTGTTTAGAATAGGGTAAACCTTAAAAATACCGGGTCCTTTAAATTCATTGAAAAGCTGTTCAATCATTTTTAGGTTATGATTAAATTCACTGTCATCATTGCTCCTGGAAACATCTAAAAAAATAATAATACGCTCTTCTTTGGGTTGGTTGTTGCAACAACTGATTAAAATCAGGCTTGATAAAAGTAATGCCCTGAGTAGGTTCATGTTGATTATAATTTAGTATGAGATAGTTTCAATTCTTTATCTCTCAGGCTTTCCGCCCAATCGTAAAGGGTTGATTTTTGCGGATAGTCTTCTAAACCTTGCTTGTAACCCTGCATAAATCGGCCCATGAAATAATCACTATAAGAGGTATCGAAATTTTCGGAAGAGGACCATTCTATCCAGTGTTTATAGGTTTTAATATTATTATGTATACTCTCCTTCGTTTTAAAAGCATTGCTGAGTTTTTCTTTAAGGCTATTAATTTCTTTAATAATGTTTTTCAAAAAATTATGATTCTGAATTTTAAGTAATCCGGAGGAGAGTAATATGCCACCTACCAGTGGTAAAGAAACTGATATTAATACAATTAATCCTTTAATTTGGGAATCGGTAAAATTGTATCCATTGGTTTTTAAATCAACTATGACCGCAGTAGAGCGGATGCTGGCCAGGTAGTACAATAGAGTAATTACCATTATAAAAAGCGAGAGGTCCACTGCCAACCTTAGATACCAGGTGCCCTTGATAAAGGCTCTATCATTATTATTAATGTTTACTGCACCGTCCGGCCCTTGAACTTTCTCAATTAAAAACTGCGAACGCATTTTTTCAACAGGAGGAAAGAGGTACTTTTCAAAAAAATACTTAAAGTAAAAAGGCAGTATCGCTAGACCCAGGATCAATATAACTGATAATATACTCCTGCCGAGGTATTCTGCTTTTTCAAAAAGATAGAGATCCAGAATATCTTTTATGAAATAAAAGGAAAGAGGTATGTCTGAAAGCATTAAAAAAATAGCTGCGACCAGATACACATAACCCTCTTTTAAGATGAAATTTTTACGATTCCATTTTCGCTTATTAGTTATTTCCAGAAATCTTTGTTCTTGCAGGATTTTTTGAGCTTGGAATTGATCAATGTCTTTTTCAAGGTTATGAAGTTCTTTTTCTTTCTCTTCCAATAAAGGTAATGCCTGATTGATAGCATAAGCTTGCCATTTTTCGGTATGCGCTAAAGTAAGTTTAGGAAAGTGCGTATGGGTAATGCCTTGCTTTCCGGCCTCTATACCATCCTCGAAAAAGTCGTCACCATGCTTGTGGATAAGATTCAGGAATTCACTAAAATGGTCTAATTTAAGCGGAAACTGATAGCATCCTTCTTCCCGTGCTTTCCGGTTTTTACGAATGGCTTTGGAAGCTTCACTTTTTGGTTTTCTCCACTCCTCTATAAAGCCGAGTAAGCGTTGGACGTATTTATTCATAACGATTGCTGTTTTGGGACCACCATTGACCCAGGTTATAGCCTTCTTGAGTTTCCAGTACGGCCAGATATTCCTGCTTGTGTAGCTGGGTTAGTTGCTCATGAATACGCTGCTGGTAAACATCACGTGCTATAATAAGATTATTGATCTGCTCTTTCAACGTATTGATCTCTGAGAGTAGCTTGCTGAGGTCCGGATGCGTTTCATTTTGCAACTCTTCCAGTTCTCTTTGTAATAAATCCCTGCGTTCTTCGGCTTTACTGAGGTTATCTTCACAAATTCGTATAGCTTGCACCAGTTCAGGATAGTACCTTTGATCAAATTCCGTGAAGGAATGTTCTTTTGGCGAAGCGCGGTTAGAGCGCATGTACATGAGAAACTTATGGAAGAGCGAAGGCTTGGTTTTTCTGCCTTGGTTCTGCCACCTGGCTTTTTCTTCAATCAGGCTGAGAAGGTTACGCTGAGTATTTAATATTTGGCTACTAAAAAAGCGATTATTGTAAAGTAATTGGCTTAAGGGAAGCCCGTTAGAAAAGCGATCAATAGCCTCCACCATTGAAAAAAGCCGTACTTCCAGCTTATTCAGTTGCTGAAACACAGATTGATCCCTAAGGCCGTAAGCAATGGTTAGGGAAGATAAGAGTGTAGCTCCTACAAAAAGCAGTATTATTACTAATTGCTCACCTTGCGGTTTTTGCTGACCGATAAATATCCAGCTAATGATAGCAACTATAATCAGGATGAAGAAACTCAGAGCGATAAGTACTTCGCCAAGATTTTTCCAACTCTTGGCTAAGGGGTTTCTGTCTATCCGGGGCTCAATTATTTTAGTAATGTACAATAGGGTAAAGCCGGCACAGAGTAAAACCAGGGTACTGCCCAGGGATTGCCCGGTCATCAAGTCGGCAAAATTTGAATCCCGATTGGTATGTCCAATGGATATGATAATAAACACTATAATAAGCATGACCAGCCAGGGTAATATTTGTAGCCACAGCGAATAGAAACTTGTGCCTTGTATATTCAAATTGAAGGTGCTTTGAACATTCATGTTGAAATAGGATTCTTCATCTTCCTTATTTGATTTTTTATCTTCCTTCTTTTTTGAGTTAATATGAATATTAGCATTAGTGCGATCATCACTTAAGCGTTGCAGTACACTTTCTAGCCATTTGAAAAAAAATGTCGTGATCGTTAATAATGATATAAGGCTAAAAAAGGCGAAGAACCCGCCAACGAGTTTATTGCCGCTGAGGCTGAAAAATTCCATGACAAACCCATAGCCGTCAGCCACCAGGTCAAAAAGGGGATTGTCTAGCCTGACACTACTTTTTTTAAGAAAAAGGGAGTATAACCAGCCAGAAGCTGCGGTGGAGGCGATACCTATACTGATCATAAAATAGGCACTTTGTGAAGTCCTACCTTCAGCATGTAATTTTTCAGCCTTCTCCTTAAAACTAGTATAAGATTTTTCCAGATGATCCTTAATTTTATTGAAAAATTTCAAGCGTTGCTCCAGGGCTTTGTCCAGGTTGATGTCATTCATTTCAAAAACCTTCTTCAAAAGCTGCATTTGCTCATCAACTAGCTTATTCAGATCTTCCTGGCTTTCCTCTATGAATTTGCGCAGAGGGCGGGATTGTTTGGTACCCAATTCTCTGCGAAGGCGGTCGTATTCTTTCTTTATGTCCAGGATCTCGGCTTTCAGTTTTTCGATCTCTGCTTCTTTATCCTCCCGGTTATCTTTTATGATCTCTATTTTGCTTTCTTTCTTATTAATATCCTCTTGCTTAGTTTCTATCCGTGCATCCCTGTTTTCCTTTTCCTCTTTAAATTTATTTTGTACAAATTCCTTTAGCCGGTTAAATAGTTCCCGGCAATTACTGATCACGACTTCCAGACTTAGGGCGTTTTGCTTTATGGCCTCCAGGAAAGCTTTTCGCTTGTAATCCATATCCTTGATTTCCTTTAGCTCAGAGTTTAAGATGTCGGCTACTATTTCCGTAGAGTTATCGGGATCGGTTGAGTCTTGTGCCATTGATGTGAAGTTTGGGCGGTTTTTAAACCAATTCAAAATTGTGGTTTTACACCCGGGGTAACAACCTGATAAGTACGGCTCTTTCTGTCCTTACTTTTAGGGATGGGGCAGGAGCCTGCTGTGTTATTATCATAGTGATTATGATAATTGGAGGAATTTATAATGTTTGTTGTACGCAAGATGCTGTGGTGACCAGAAAAGAGAAAATATGTTGTTGCATCTGATAGAGGGTATATTGAAGCTTGTCCCTATAAAGAGTTCAATATTAAGTTAACGCCTATATCCAATGCCGACTGGTAATACTTACCACTTCTTTTGGAGGCGGTCAAAAAAATAGGTTTACCATTTACAAATAAGAAAGCCAGGATACGTGATTCTTTAACGGTTTTAGGATTCCAGGTTGCGAGTTCTTCTTTAAGCAGGTGGTCTGTATATAATTTCCATATCTTTTTTATTTTCCGGTTCCAGGTGGGTGGCATCAGGAATAAGGTTTTAGGCAAGTGTCCTTGTTTCTTGATCCACCTGATCTCCTCTCCGAGACTTTCGGTTTCACCGATGGTTACTAGTATCATTTTGGCGATGGGAAGGGCCTGCTGAACATCATGTTTCCAGTTGGCTGAGGCTCTCATTTCATAGGCTCCGGGCCACCCACCTCCCTCTAACTTATAGACTAAACCAACAAACTGCAACCTTTCAGCTAACAGCTCCTCGTAAGTATAACTCCAATCATAAAAGGAAAACAGCCAGCGTGAAGGTTTTAATGCTCGTCCGCTAAGCCTGGCTTTGTCCTCTTTAAAGGGCCGTAAATACAGAATATCAGAGGGCTTCAGTGCGTCCTCCAAGTGATTTTTAATCTTGGGGATAAGTGATTTGTGGTATTGATACCACACATAGCCTAGAAGCCAAAGACAGGAGTAACTGAAAATTAACAATATTATGGCTGCCCATCCATGTGACCAGTATTGTACATCGTGTTGTTCAGACCCAATATCAATCTGTAGATCTTTGAAAATCAACCATACAGATAAAAGCTCCCCTGACTGAAAATGGGCCAATGCCCGGGTATTTAGAAATACGGGAAAGGCTGTAAGTGTACTAATGATAGCAAGCAGGATCAGGAAAGGGGTGTATAGATAAAAGAGCCACTGCAAAGTACCCGATCGCTTATTCTTCTGCAGTTGGAAGTTAGTTTTGGGGAACTCTTTCTAACTTGATCCTGAAAAAATTTCCATTTAGCAAAGGGTAGAACCGCTTTCCAAAGTATAAAAGTGTAGCGAATAAAAAGCCTCCAGGTGGTTACGGAAAAAAGAAATATATAAAATACAAGAATTGGATCTGTCTTGTTCTTCATCTGGTCAATAAATCCAAAGCCAAGAAGAAGAATCAAAGTAAAGCCAGGTACCGATGTGGCTATAGCGAAGTAGATAGTGGAAAAGAGGTTTCTTCTGATAATAGCATAGACAGAAATGATTAGCGCAACACTATTAAACAAACTGGTACTGATAGGATGGAGATAAAAAGTTCTTGCTATCTGGTGCCCTGGGATCAAATGAAAAGCCGTCCAAAAGGCATTAGCAAGAACCAGGAATATCAAGCTAATCACAATTCGCCATGGAAGTTTTAGGGTATGGCGAAAGAGGACTATTCCATTTAGATTAATGACATTTTTAAGAATGAAATCCATTCTGCGAGTACACCAATGTTTTTCAGATCTTTTGAGTTTTGTTTTTCAAGAGAGCATAGATTTTGTTAGCATGGGGTCCCAAATCCCATGTAATACTTCCTCGATTATCACCAATGCTAATTTTAAGGTTCTTATTAAGAGAGTCGGTAAATTCCAGGTTTATAATCTCATCATAAGGGATTCGAAAAAGAGCATAATCATAAGCTCTGTCATGCTCAAAAGCAAGAAGCTGAAAGTTGGTCAAAAAGAACATTCGGTAGGGGATTTCTTCTGATTTAAAGAGACCTGTTTTTAATTTGGTCATGCTCAATGTAAACTTGCACTCAACGATCTCATCCCTATCTAGAAATCTTGAACTATCTATTTGAGATAGTGTGTATGCACTGAAGAAGCTTCCATGGTTCCAGCTCATAGTTAGAATATTAACTTAATTAGTAAATAAATTAAAGTGGCAATGCTGATTAGTAACGGCACATATCCCTCCACCTTACTCAACTGCCGGTACAGCTTGCCATTCTTGCCCCGTCCGAGGTAGTCCCACTCCCGATCATAACAGGCAAAGGGAAGTTGTTGCTCCATTTCGTGGATCACTTTGAATTTACCGCTGTTGAGTTGGCGATAGGAGTTGATATTGAACCACCAGAGTACAGAAATGATAATGGTAAGTACGGCCCATATTATGGTATTAGGCTGAGTTTCCAAGATCTTTTCCAATAGGAGATAAAGACCGCCCAAGGCAGAGAGCAGGGAAATATAAAAACGATTAGCGGCCTGCCTGCGCTGGCTTACACGATCGACCATTTCCACGTAGAGTTTGTATTGTTCCAGGAGTTCATAGCTCATAATTAAAAACGACCTTTTTTGGTAATTTGCCAGTAGAATTGACCTTGTGGTGTTAAACCACATGATTTCTCGCGGACAGCTGCCCAATACATGTGTTCTTCACCGATTGGCTGTACCAATCCAGCTGCTGTCATTTTTTGAAGAAGGGTAAATACTTTCTCATTCTCTTTGTTTCCAAGCTTTTCGGTTGGTTCATGTGATTTGCAAAGTGGGAATTTATCTTTAGGATCTTGAAATAGTTGAGTGAGTTGGTAAAGTTGAGAACGAGTAATACGCGGCTTTACCTTACGTATAGGAGTTAATTCCGGTACGTAAGTTTTATAAACGGGCCTTTGGTCCATAGGGCCAAGCATTCGGTCTGCGTAGTGATACAATGATGGAACCGTAATATTGCCTAATATATCTGCTGCTCCGCCTGACAGGGCTTCATAAATGATGGAAGTAAATAGCCCTTCGCCTTTAGCTTCTTTTGATTTTTGACGGGCATCGCTGGATGTGATAATAGATACGCCACGAGGAAGTAAGGTTCGAGAGGAGTCACTAGCTTCCGCATTTCCCAGGTGGCCTGCATGACAACAATCCAGGATAATGGTAATTTCATTTATGCTAGAATCATTGCACCATTTAAGAATATTAGACATTGCAACACCTTCACTGTAAAGCTCAGCATCCTGAGTTACTAGGTAACCTCCCAGTTCATTTTCATAGCCATGTCCTGCAAAATAAAATACGGCACTATCTACAGTTCCTGTAGAATCGTCCAGTATTTCGCGGATAGCTCTGGTTAGTTTTTTCCGAGTTATTTCTGTAGAATCAGAAATAAGCAGGTTACAGTGAAAGTTAGGGCTTGGAAAGTCAGTATCCCCGTTGAATGACAGAACTTCATACATGTTCTTAGCATCAGCTACGCAACCTTTTAAAGGGCCAAAGGAATAATTATCAATACCTACGATGAGCGCTCGTTTCATACGTGATTTCTTTTTCTCAAAAATCACCGTAAATGAGCAAACTGGGTAGGCTACTTATGAGGAAATGCTACTCCTTAAAAGTATGGATTATTCAACTTCATCAACATAACCATTTTCACGGGCAAAAATGATCAATTCTTTTACATTTTTGAGGTCCAGCTTCTCACGGATATGGTTTTTGTGCGTCTCCACGGTGCTCTTCTCTATAAAGAGTTTTTCGGCCACCTCACGGGATGAGTGTCCTTTCCCTATCAATTTTAGCACGTCAATTTCACGACTGGTTAGTTTAACTTTTCCGTGATCAGAATCTACCCGATTGGCGATCGTATCCATAACGGTTTTTACGATCGCTTTTCCATAGTAATCTTCTCCCCGGGCTAAAGTTTCGATAGCCTCCAGTAATTCATCCTGTCCTTTCTCCTTGAGTATATAACCATTAGCTCCGGCACGTACCAGTGGAGTGATATATTTGGACTGATCGTGCATGGTCATGATCAGTACCCGGATGTGTGGAAAGTTTTCACGGATCTCCTGGCAAAGGCGTAATCCGGCTAAGGATTCTTTATGCATACTGATATCTAATACAGCTACGTCTATTTCCTGGTTTTTCTCACGAATGGTTTGCAGTGCTTCATCCTGGTTTTCGTAGCACCCAATCAGCTCAATGCCGGGTTCTTTCTGAAGCAGGATCTTGAGGCCGTCCAATAATATTTGGTGGTCATCCACCAATATCACGCGAATAGGGTTAGTTTGAGTCATCATTTTGAATAATATTTGATCTTAAAGATAAAGTGAGTGTGCCAGCCGGTGTTCCCTATTATTATTTATTTTCATCCCCATAGTTTTCCGTGGGGTCCAGCTTAAAATCCATCATTATGATGGTGCCTCTTCTCTTCTTCGAGTCAATTTCAAAAGAACCATTGTACTTCCGGGTACGGGCTTTCATTCCTTTTAACCCCAGGCTTTTACGATCTTCACTCTCTTTTACTTTGGCGGGATCAAAACCCACTCCGTTATCTTCAATAGTTACTGAAATATGATCTTTACCCTGAAAAAGTTGCACGATCACCTTATTCGCTTTGGCATGCTTAAGGATATTATTTAAAGCTTCTTCGGTATTGCGGTAGATGGTCCATTCCAGGTTGGGGTTTAATTTTCCCTTGACACTTTCAGTATGAATTTCCACTTCAATTTGGCCGGTATCACGCGCTCGTTGGCAGATCTCTTCAATAGCGGGTATCAGCCCCATTTCATCCAGTACACCAGAACGTAAATTCTGAGAGATTTCCCGAATAGCCTGCGTGGCTTGGTCGATGAGGGTGTTTACCTCACTAACCCTATTTTCGGTTCTTTCCTGTATAGATTTAAACTGACGTGTTACTTCACCAAAATGGATCTTCAGCACGGAAAGCAAAGAGCCAAGGCGGTCATGGATGTCCTGCGCTATGCGAATGCGCTCGCTTTGTTGTCCTTCAATGAGGGCATCCATTTTGTGCACTTTTTGGTCTTGTAATATTTGATGGATCTCTTCCTGGCGATGTTGCTCTTTTTCTTTGGCTTTACGAAGCCTTGATTTTTGCCTGATATTTAACCAGAAAATAAAAAATAATAGGGCCAAGGCCCCTCCGATACTGTAGAGAAGGTAGAGCCTTAGTGATTGATTCCGCGTGAGTTCTTTTTCCTTTTCCAGTTTTTCCCGGAATATTTCTTTTTCCTGTTCGGCCAGTTGCCTTCGATATCGTTCTTTGACCAATCGTTGCAGCGCCACTTCATGCTCTGCATACACCTCTTCACTCTTTAGTTGATAGGCAAACGCCATCTCGTAATTCTGTTGTCGTCCGTATGCTTTGGCTAGTCCATCGTAGATATTGGTGAGGAGGTAAATGGAACCAATGGAAGTAGCCAGACTTTCAGCCTGAGAGAGATAATCAATAGCCTGGATCAAATCATTTTGCTTCAGAGCAAGATGTCCCAGATGGTTATACGATCCAGCCATCCCATCCCGGTCGTTCATCTTGGTGTGTAGAGATAATGCGGTTTGCTGATCTTGAAAAGCATCTTCAAAATGACCGGTAGCCTCGCTCAAAAAGCCCAGGCTGGAATAGGTACCGGCTACCTCTTGTTTATCACCTTCCTGTAGAAAAAGATTTTTAGCCCGGGTATAGTAGTCAAGAGATTTAGCATAGTCGCCCTGACTAATGTACACATCAGCCATACTTTTATAGCATTTAGCTATGTTCAGGTCACTACCATAATCTTCAAATAAGGCAAGAGCCGATCGAAACAGTTCAAGAGCTGTCTTATAGTCGTGAATCAATTCATGGAGATGGCCAAAATTTAGAGCAGATTTAGCCAATTTTAGATCACTACCGGTGATGGAGCGCAGCTTATACGATTGGGAAAGTGCGTCATAAGCTTCCTGCAATCGGGCCGTTTCCATATAGCTTACTCCTAACACGTTGAGAATGGATGATTTAATTTTTAAAGAATCGCCTTGGTAAGGCTGAGTATCCAATAATGTCATTGCTTTTTCTAGAGTGTCAATACTTCGTGCAAAATGGCCCTGATCGTAAAATAAACTTCCCAGGTTGAGGTACACATTCAAGAGAGGAAGGTTATCTGCTGAATTTTTGCGTAAACGTAGGCTATGCCTGAAGTGGTAGATTGCCGAATCGTACTGACCTACTTTTTGAAAAGAAGTTCCCAAAGCATTGTGTGCTACCGAAATCTGATACTCCGTTTTTGGGATAGTATTAAAAAGTGCCAGCCGGGCAAAATACCGGGCCGAGTCAAGATCAATAGCAAGGTAATCCCAGGCCAGATCATTCAACCTTTCCATTTCTGTTGCACCGTTGGAATTTTGGGCATTTACAGAAAAAGAAATTGTCAAAAGAAAAACCCAGAAAAGTGTATAGCGATAGAATTTCGAAAAAGAACAGGTAAAAGACATGGTTTGGTATCTTAAGTAGAGTGTAGGTAAATGTAAAAAATTTAAAGCCCGGATCAGATACAACCCAGGCTTTAAGAAGACCTTACATTATGGCAAATAAATGTTAAACAGGTCTTGCATTTTCATCGGCTACCGATTTATGCAGTTTTCTTTTCTTTCCCATCAACTGGCTTCCTTTTTTCACGCTGAGCTCAATGGTGGGATTGGTATCCGAAAGGGGGATGTTCGTCAGATCCGCAATGTGCACCACTGGTTTCAAGTATTCCATATCCACGGGTATGGAAGTGTCTTCGCTCACTTCCAGAGTGACTTCATAATGACCTTCCGTGCTTTGAGTATAGGTCGTTTGGTTGTATTCTTCGGCTACGTACCGGCTGTGATCCATCATGGTAACCGAGTAGATCATGTACTTCCATTCTTCCGGGTTATCATTGATTTTTTCTTTGACCAGTACGGCATTAGATTGATTTAATTCCATAGTTGCATTTTTAATTAAAAATTGATTTGAAAAGGTTTTTGTTGGTTAAAGTCTTCATTGATAGTGCCCAGATCCATATGAACCGGTGGTTTGGTAGCGGGTATTTTTTTGCAAATGGCATCAAAAAAACTTTTATAATGACCTTCAAAAGTTCCATCTGCCCATACATTGAGAAGTTCCTGGGTAAAAGCTCCGTGCCGACCGGAATTATCCGCATAACGATCTTCTTTGGCAGCCGCCAGTAATTTCACATGAGCTTTGATTGGGGAAGTAAATGGATCAATTTCCAAGCTTCGGGAAAGAGGTCCATTTGTAAATGATGCAGCCTTTGCAGCAAAGGGATCCTGGTTAAAAATATCCCGCAATATGGTGCCACTGTGGCAACTATCCGAAATAACCAGTATGCGCACCCCTTTTTTAAAGCGTAGCCATAATTCAAATAGTTGATCATCCAGTACCTGCCCATCGTAAAAACACCAGGTCTCGTCCTGCCCGTCCTCTTCGGTACTAGAAGGCCTTTGGCTGCCATGGCCGGAGAAGGTGAGCAAAAAAAGATCTCCCGCTTGAATCTGATCACATATTTGTTTTATTTCCAAATAAAAGTTGGTTGAGGTCGCCCGGTCATCCAGCAGCATTTTAGTGTGGTAAAAACCCTGGTTCGAAGCTATTTTCAGATAGCTGACCGCATCATTATGGCAAGAGTTTAATAGGCTCACCTTTTTTTGATAGCTCAGGTTATCTACTTTATTGAGTCCGATGTGTAAAGAATATCCGTTGGGCATAATGAGGATCAAAACTAGAAGGGTAGGGTGTAATGAAACTACCCAGTTTTGAGGCATTTGTATCCCAATAACTAGCTAAATCAGAAATCCTTACTTGTAAGGAGAAGAGCTTACTGATGGCTTTCAATATTTGCTAATACCAAATAGTAATGAGTAAAACCAAAAAATACAAATATGATATTGCTATCTCCTTTGCGGAGGAGGAACGGGATATAGCCGCTTTGCTGGATACTGTATTCCGCTTGCGTAAGTTTAAGCGTATTCATGCCTTTTATTATCCCAAATTTAAAAGTGAGCTACTGGGAGAGGATCTTGATCAAATATTACCGGTTATTTATGAAAAGCAGGCCAGATACGCCTTGATAATTCTATCAGACAAGTATCTCACTAAGGATTACTGCAAAATTGAGTTGGCCGCTATAAAAAAGCGCAGAAACGTTCAGGAAACCAGGTATGCCTTTGTTATACAAAAGGATAATACTGAACTTACCGAGATAGGTTTTCCTAGAGGTTTTGTTTACTATCCGTGGAATTATGATGCGGAAGACCTGGCGGATACTTTATTGGAAATACTAGGTCAAAAGTCACCTGTTCCAAGGTGGATCAAAGTACTGACGTTTATGGTACTGGTGTGCGGTGTAATTTTCGCTGGCTGGAGATATTCAAAAGAATTTCACAAAGCTGAAGCAGCCAACCTCATTATTCTTAAAGACACTTTACCTGAAGTAATAATTGAGGACAAGGGTTTTGAGCCAAAACCGAAGCCTTTAAACCCACCACCTCCTTTATTCCTCCGGGACATATCCTCTTCATCAGCCCTGGATGCCACTTTATATGTAAGTGGAGCAGATTGGAGTCTTGCACAAAAACTCTCTTCTGCGGTAGAAACGCAGTTGCGGACGCAGCAATTGACTATTCATCGTGCTTTACTGAACCCTAAGGTGCTAAAAGGGGAGGTGTTTCAACAGTTAATGGCTGGCAATTCGGGTGTGATTGAGGCCTACCATCCGGAAGAAAAATTGGACTACATCCTAACGGCTTCATTAGGTAAAGAAGAAAAGGAAACGGAGCACGGTCTATTTTGGCGAAAGCTCACATTGAAACTCAGCATTTTCAATGTCAAAGAATCGTATCGTTCAGACTATCGCATTTTTGAAGGCCAGGCTACCAGTGGGGCAGCCGACCATGCTGAGGGGAAAGCGCTGGAAGATCTTTTAACCAACATCCAAAATGAATTGAATTATGAATTTTAAACTACTATTAGTTACACTGGCCTTTGTATCCTTTTTTAACCAGGTTTTGGCCCAAAGCGATTACGACAGCAATATTAAGACTCTGGCCGATGAAATGGCCCGGCAGATCAAAACCTCTAAACTGGAAAACATAGGAATACTGGGCTTTTTTACTGATAAGGGAGAAGAGGGAGAATTGGGCAAACTACTGGCCGAGGATTTTAGTGTATACCTCACCCGGCCACAGTATGGTTATAAATTGTTCAACCGTGCTTATATTGATCATTTGATCAAGGAGAATCAACTGGGAACGGTGGAAAAGCTGGTGGAAGAAAACAGTATAACTGAACTCGGGAAGCTGCAGGGACTGGAAGGTTTTGTGGTGGGCACCTACAGCCGCATTGGGGATGTATTGCGGGTTCGCGTTAAATTGCTCGATGCCCAAACTGCTCTCCAGATTGGCGCCAGTATGCAAAACCTGGAGTTTGACGATAACCTGAAACAATACCTTGGCCTGAGCTATGGAAAATCGGAGAATAATAGCAACCGCGGTTTCTCCGGACCGCTGAGTTCTAATGAAGAATACAATAATCCATTAACCGTTTCTGGAGGCTGTGAAGAATATCACTTTGGAGATATTTGTTTTTATAATGCTACTCGTGAAGCTTTAAGGGTAAGGTTTACCGAGAATTTCAACCCAAATGGACAAGGTATAATGAAATATACTAAAGGTAGACAGGGAAAAAAGATAAAAATCTACTACGAGGTTTATAACATCACCTTACAACCAGGTGAAACACAGTGCATTTACGCTACGGGAATCGGTCCCGCAGAATACCAAATAGATAAAAAAGACGCACTGAATATTGTAGGGCGATCCGCCCAAAGAACCGGCCAAATCCTCATTGAAGAGTGTAAATCCAAGACCTTTACTATAAAATAAAAGGTCAAGCTGAGTGATTCTGTCCTGAGACTTCGGCTGGAATCGTATCGAAGTGTAATGAGCCCAATAAAAAGCCGCGCGTTAAGCGCGGCTTTTTTAGGTTACTTAGTTTGCTGTAATTCTCCTTCCAGGCGAAAAAGGGTTTGTTTGCCCACCCGGTCGTATTGCATATTAATACCAATGCCCCGCATAAATTCACCAACGCCTGAGCATAGTGCACTGCAAGGCTGTATATAAAAACCCTGTGCATCAATAATGGGCTCTATGGAGAAGCCTTGTATAAGGTTGGCACTTTCACCGGTAATGCGATAAAATTGATCTTTGCCGTGCTGAGCCAGCGCATCTTTCACCCATTCCATCAGAGGTTTACCTTCAATAATGGTTTTGTAATTCAAAGGAGTTACGGTGGCTACTTCAAAACGAAAAGGCACTTGTCTTCCTAACAAGAGTGAGGCTTCCATCTGCTCTAAAAAAGCTTCAAACTGCTTTTTGCCATCCCTGCGCAAAGCAGCTTCCACGGCTTCCTGCAGATTCAGGAAATTCCTTTGCTGCGAACGTATGCCCGGGTTATTGGCGTACAAAGTAGCCGTATGCTTATCAATGGCTTTGAGTGCCACGCGTACCTGTTTATCCTCTCCGGATTCTATCCATTCCAGTTCGGCTTCAATCACAATATCAGCTGGTAATTCCTGGATCAGTTCTTTAAGATCATCGTTTTGAGTGCTTCCTCTATTCTTGAATTTATCAATTAAAGCTCTTTGTTCGCGTAGATCGAGAGTATTGCTATACCCTAGCTTGATCAAGGCATTGTTTATTTCTCCAATGGCAGCACGATAAGCGGGATCGTTCTCAAACTTAGCGATAGCATTTCCTTCTGTGGTATAGGGTATCACCATTACGGTTAAGAATGAACGATTGATCTCCTGGGCATAAGCGGCCGTAACCGCAAGTGCCAGAAGAATAGATATGAAAAACTTCATTTCAATCGATATCAAAAATGATTCGCAGTTTTTTCTCTTTTAAGTATGGCAAAATATCAGTTTCCTTCTCAGTGACCTTACAAGCTGAGGTTTGAGAACGGACATCACTAATTTTCAACCGGGCTATAGGCTTCTCGTTGATAACTTTGTTTCCCCGGGGTCCCGTTAACTCTTCGTCCACAACCATCACCAGTTTCAGGTCTTTTTCCAAGCCTACATCACGACCTCCTTCAATGAGCAAGTTCTCCACTTTTTTAGGTTCAAGATCTTCACTGATTACTTTCAAAAAATAAAGATTGGACTTGGAAGTGTTCAACACCCATTTAAACAACTGGTCCGCAGAATTATCCACGGCATCAATGATCTTACCTTTAATAGAAGAGGAAAGCATATCATCCACCTGAGCGAACGCACCAACGGCATCTCCTTTTTTTCCTCCGAGAAGTTTTTTACCAATGTCTTTACCGATCTCCGGTTTGGACCAACTGGTGCCGGTAAAAGTTTGAGCATCAATGGCCTCACCGGTTTTGACATCAATATATTTCACTTCAAAATCCACCCGGACTTCAGAATGCAAACTATCGATACTAAACAATTCGGTATTGCGGATGAAGCCAACCAAAAGATATTCAGCCGGGGTGCTTTTGCCCGCTTCCACGATCTCGCGTTGAATGAAATCCCTGCGCTTCATGGTTTGCAGTTCTTCCTTAGCGTTTTGGCGTTTGGGAATATCAATTACCCGGAACCGTTTGCTTTGGATCAACCTACGGGTGACCGCTTCGTAGAGTTCCTGGGATAACTCCAGTTGATCGTCACCATCGCTGTAAAACGGTGTAACGCCTACTGCCGGTAAGTCGGTTTCTACCTCTTGCGCTTTGCCAAAGCCGGCAAATAGGCAAAGTAAAACAATGGGTATTAAATTTTTCATAGTGTTCTGGATTAAATGATTGAAATTTTTGAATTAGTGTTCTCCAAAAATGCCAGCTAAAACAGGAGGGAGCAACCTTAATACTAAGGCTATTCATATCCTTATAAGTAGGGAGTTTCTACTGTATAAGCTTACAATTTTCAATGTTACCGAGGGGACTTTCACTAATAGGGAAGGAGGTATGTGGAGAGAGTAGAGATCTAAACTATGAAAGAATCACTAGGAGAGCTTTGCGCATTTCAACTTTGCTTTTCCTACTAATATTTTTTTCAATTACTTGAACGTTCAGAACAAACCCGTACTGGACTTCGCCTATGTATTGGAAGGTGGTAGCGGAGGTGAAACCGCTTATTCCATAGACTCTGATAAATCGGGGAATATTGCGGTAGCGGGTAGTTTTACGGTTTGGGAATTGAAATGCTTCGCGTCCAGCTTGCTTTGCCAATCGTTTGGTGACCTGGTCGAGAGCTTGGTCTAGGCACTACGGGCAATTACGCAGCCATCATTGTTGGAAAGAACAGCCACGGGTTGGTCGCGCAATCGGGGGTTAAACACCCGCTCGCAACTCGCATAAAAGTTGTTGCAATCCACCAGGGTAATCATGGTTATAGAAGTTTATTGATGGTGTGTTTTACCACACCCCATGTTTCAAAGTCGCAAGTGGAGGTTATTAACCTGGATTGGTCATCGCCCAACTCAGGTTCAACCCCACCATTTTTTATGAAGTAGCGACCAACATGAAATTCACCATCCAGAATGCAAATAATCAGTCAAAGCTGTCTGGGTTGCTCGGCTTTGTCAACAATCAGCATGGCTCCACCCAGGATGCCGTGGGTTACAAAGGTGTCATCCTCCACCTTCACCATAAAAACGGAGACCTTATGCATCTCAAGGTGTTCATTCAGGTCTATGGCCTTACCCAAATAGTCATTCGCAGGGGAGGGGATACCCGCCTGTACGGTGTTGTTGAATAATGGAATTGACAATTCGGTCACTTGAGAAAACCTAATTGGGTTATAAAACCTTTGGGAGCCTTCAAAGGTGAAAATAGCATCACCACACTCCAGAGAAATGGTCATTTGAAATTATTCACAAGGGTTGGTCTGACGGTTGAAACTATGGTTGGTATCAGGGTTGGTGCGGTTGGATTACCCCATCATTTTTGTGATTATGGGAGGAAAATTCGGGGGGTATGTCCCCCTTGGGATATACCCTCAATATTCTTGTATTAATAGGAATGAGGGAAAATTATGGTGTGAATAGTAGGGGTGTATGGAGTGAAATTCTAAATTCGGTGCCATAAGTTGGAGAAGGCAAACCTGTGGTTGGTTGGTGGGGCGTATTTTGATACCGAATATGTAAACCGATTTCAGGATAAGGAGAGGAACTCAGTAAGTTCTTACGGAAGTTGTGTCTGTCAAAAAGGAGAATTTCAAATCTATATTCAATTTTACCGTCTCCGAATCTACTTTTTTACAATTACTGGCCGGCTTTAGCTCGTAGAATTGCAGGAAATAATCTTAATAAAATGGAAATCCTGAAATATGTAGTTCTATCGATCTTATGTACCTCTGGCTTGTTTGGTCAAACATGGCAAAGTATCGGTCCTGATAATGGAAACCTTTTCGATGAAATCGTGGTGGGTGAAGATTCGGCTGTTATGGTAATTGGCAACCAGTTTTCGCCCACCATAGACCACTTCGGTTGGTATAGTGATGACGATGGAGCTAACTGGCAGCGGGCTATTAGTGGTGCCCAGGGGCTCTTTCTCCGCGCCCTGCTCATTAATTCCAGTGGCGATTATATTTTAGGTCTCCGCAATGCGCTTTCCAACTCCACCTATATCGCCAAGATTGACAAGGCGGTTACCACCTATACCAATAAGATGTTTGAAGACAGCACTGATGGTGTTTTCAGCCTTGATCGATATGGAGCCACCCTCTATGCTTCAGGCGAAGAGTGTGCTGTAGGCAATATTTCCTGTCAATATTCAAGCCCACGCGGAACGGTGTATAAATCTACCGATGATGGTGAAACCTGGCAACGCATTCCTGGTTTTCCAGGCCCCGGGGGGCATGATATTCAGGTGCTGGATGCCGATAAGATTTTTATAAAAAGTCGTATAGCCACGAGACTTTATTTTTCCATGGATGCCGGCCTTAGCTGGGATTCGGCTATGGCACCGGCTAATCAATCTATCATTGGTTTCAAAATGCTCAATGATTCCGTTGGCTTTGTAGGTACGTCCAGTGGTAAGGTCTATAGTACCTTAAATAGAGGTGCAGCCTGGCAATTGGTACATAGCCTGGGCAGCCAACCCGTTTCGAAGATAGAAAGTGCCGGTGATTACATCATCGCAGCCAGCCAGGGATCCGTGGCAATTTCTAAGGATAGAGGTGCCACATGGACAAATGAAAACCTGGGCCAGAGTCGTACGGTGTACGATATAGCCATAGCCCCGGCCGGCACCTACGTGGCTTGTGATGAGGGCCGGATTTTTTATAAGCAGGAGGATTTGTCACAGTATTTCTTAAGTACGCGTAACCCTCACGTGCAATCACCCGTATTATCTGTTTATCCCAATCCTGCTCAGGATAAGCTTTTTGTTGCGGTTACAGGGCCGGATGAACTTGAAAATTTGAATATTTACGACCCTACCGGTAAGGCTGTTGAAGTGCACTATCAAATTGTGGAAAACCAAATTCAGGTAAATACCCGAAATTTAAAGACAGGAATTTATGTACTGAGAGTAAGTACCAAAGCCGGACACTATGCCCAAAAGATTATGTTCCAATGAAGTTGACAGAAGGATATTTCTGATTCTTGCTGTTCTATTCGCGATTTGTCTTGATTTACATGCTCAGGATTATATGGGCATTGGCCTGAGGGAAGGCAATGGCCCTGCTGAAGCTACTGAATACTTCATCAGATCTGTAGATAAGAAGACTAATCTGTATATCCGCGAAGTTGGTGAAGGTCCACCTGTAATCGTGCTTCACGGAGGTTTCGGAAATGATCACACAAATGTTCTTAAAGTGGCCCGAGGCCTGGAAAATAAGTACCGGTTTATTTTCTATGATCAAAGAGGCTCTTCTCTTTCCTACTGCAATGCAGAAGATATTACAATTCAGAACCACGCAGCAGACCTGGAAACTATCAGGATAAAGCTCGGATTAGATAAGTTCACCCTCGTGTCACATTCGGCAGGTACAGTACTGGCCCTCATTTACCTCCAAAAGTATCCTGAACATATAAGTAACCTGGTGATGCTGGGTGCTATGGATCCGATGAACGGGGATCCCAATTATTACACTGAGGAGGAACGGGCTACATGGGATATCGGCAAAGAGCAAAAGGAAGTTTTCCATAACCGACCCGAAATTCAGCTCACTTTGGATAGTCTTGGGTTGAATGGTAAAGATCTAAATCCGGCCCAGAATCAGTTGAGAAGACATATAAAGTACTATGCGGCCCAGAATATTTACCACCTGGGTAAATGGAGAGAATTAAGTATTCCGCATTGGAATTCAATAGCAGCACAAGCGGTTAGTCAAAGTTTTGACTGGAAATATGATTTCATTCCACTTCTGGACAGCGTAAAAATTCCCATTACTGTGATTAATGGAGAATATGACCTTGTGGTGGGTGCTATGGGTAGCCCGGTTTGGAAAAGCGTGATTGAGAGAGAAAACCTGCCGATTAACCTAGAGGTTGTGAGCCACGCAGGTCACCTCCCCTGGATTGATGACAGGGAAGGTTTTAAAGCCATTTTTAGTGAAGCTCTACAAAGCGCAGCTAAATGAGAATTAAATTTAGCAAGTAATGATGCAGTTTAAAGTCTTCATAACTTCAGTGATAACGGCTGCTACATTCGGTTGTTTTGGGCAGCACGGCTTTGTGGCCTCAGATGGTATCAATATCTACTACCAAACCTTCGGTGAAGGAAATCCAATTTTTATCATAAATGGAGGCCCTGGCTTTAACAGCGAAGGGTTTGAGGGTATGGCTAAGAAAATAGCCAATCTCGGCTATAGAACCATCATTTATGACCAGAGGGGCACGGGTAAGTCTAAATTGGAAGTATTGGATAGTACCACTATCACAATGGATTTAATGGTGAAAGCTATGGTTGCTTCATCCAGCGGAGGTTTGGACCTGGCATTGTTGGGGAATACAGGACGCGAAATCTTAACACGGCTCAATGAGGCGGACCAGGATTCACTTAGTTATTATAGGGACATGATGCGATCAGGTGAAAATGTGGAGGAAGCACGAAAAAAGCATGCTCAGTTTTTGGCACCGGCCTATGTAGTTGATAAAAAGCATGTGCCGGTGGTGGCTGAGCGTCTTACCCAAGGTGATATGGAGCTGAACCGTTTGGTGTGGGAAGATCTAAGACGAATTGATTATGATACCAAAGAGGAGCTAAAATCCTTTCAGAAACCTGTATTGATCATTCAGGGGGATCAGGATGTGGTAAGCAAAGAGTTGGCCTTCACTGCCGATAGTGTTTTCTCAAATGCGGAGTTGGTGTTTCTAGATAAAAGCAGTCACTACGGCTGGCTCGATCAGTCGGAGAAATACTTTACTACTATTGATGAATTTTTGAAAAAGCTTTAAGACCTGATTGGTCAAATAAGGCTGAATTGTTGATGCCTGGTATCATCTACTTTCTTCAGCAACTGTGGAAGCATAAAATTTTCTTTCCTGAATTTTTTGGGAGTAAGCCCCGTAAATTTTTTAAGGTCCCTGATCATGTGTGACTGATCGAAATAGCCATGCTCAAAGCCTATCCGGGTGAGGCTTTCATCCGTGTAAAAATCGGAAATGGTGTGGTTCATGCGAATGATATTGGCCAGGGCCTTGGGCCCGGTGCCCACATTTTCCATAAAAAGGCGCTGTACGGTACTTTTATGTACCCGGTGTTTTTTACAAAAATCATGAATGGCCAACTGGCCTTTGCTCATTATTATCTCTTCCCACATCACCTTTAGCAGGGGATTAGGGGGTGCCATCACTGTGTGCTGTAAAAGGAGGTTCTCTATTTTGCTTTGGATGTTTTCCGTGCATTTGGCGGTATGCAACGAATCTGAGATTTGATCTGAGAGATCACCAAAAATTAGCCTGGCCTCTACCACACGATCCGTAAGCTCTTTCACACCATGAAACCTTAGAAAAGAAAGGCCGTATGGTTTAAAACGGATTACAAAAAGCCTGTTGCTTTGAGACTGGTGAATACGAATAGCTGTACTGCGCTGGCCTACCAGGGTGTCGTTTGTAATTCTTTCGGGTGGGGCATTTTTGCCGATAATTTCCCTGGTAAAACCATCGCCCTGCGTAAATACCCACTCCACACCACCATCAGGTAGTACTAAGTCTTCTGCCCTGAAATTCTCATTCTCAGGGAAGGCAATCGTCCAAAAGCAATCGATAAACTCACGGAGGACAGGTGAGTGGGGGATAGATTCTTTATAAAACATAAGGCAAGCTTTACCAAGCCCAGGTAGCATTTATTGGACTGCAAGAAGGTTAAAGGGTTGTCTCAGAAAAAAGAAAGGCCCCGCTATATGGCGGGGCCCTACCTAAAACATAATCTGACCCGATTATAATTTGATGAATTTGTGATACTCGATTATGGCATCGCCACCTTTTATGGCCAGAAGGTAAATTCCTGCGGACAGTTCGCTGACATCAATTGAATTCCCGGACCTTCTCCTGCTTGCGATGAAGGAGCCATTAAGCGAGAGAATCTCCACTTCTGCGGCATCAATACCTTCCAATATTAGTTGGTCGTGAACGGGGTTTGGGTATAAGGTGATTTTAGCCTCTGAATCCTCTTGTAAGCCTATATTAAAAGGTTCATAACGATATACCGTTCCATCGGCAGGTACGCCAATAAGCGTGTTGGCACTTGGCGCTGTACCAAATGTTGGATTAGCTGGCGAGCCTATCATTTTATGATATTCCTGAATGTTGGTAAAACCACCTTGAAACAAGATTAGAAAGACATCAGGACCGGTTTTCCCATTGAAGGCGGTAGTGTCGGTAACCTGCGATGGGCCATAATGATATTCCACCGACTGATCAGAATAAATATGCGCTGTAACATTAACGTAATCGGTGGCAGGGTGGCCAACGGGGACCATATTGCGCCATTCTACGCTAAAGCGCTGAGGAACGCTAATTGAGTCGTATTCGGCATAGACACCCGAATTGGTGGTTCCTTCCATAAGGTCTAACAGGAGGGGATCGACCGCAAAACCATGAGTGGAACTTTGAGAAACCATAAACCCTTCTGCGCCAATAGTCCAGCTTGTGTTTGCAAGCTCATTAAATAGCGTAACGGGTTTAGAGACTGATATTACATACCTACGCGGATTGCCTGGATATTCACTTAGTTTTATTCCGTTAGTAAGTTGAGTATAGGTTTTTGAACTCACCGATGGATTGTAAAAACCCTGACTGTAGCCGTATAAAGAGACTACAAGGGCCATTAATGTAATTGTGTTTTTCATTTTAATGGTTTGAGGTTATTAAATTGTGATACTACTTGAAATACCTATTGAAAATCAAGTGGTTGTTTGAGGGAGGTCGGTTTGAAAGTTCAAATAAAGCCAGGATTAGTTAAATAAAATTGTAAAAAAGGAGCTGAAAATAATCAGCGTTTAGATTGGATTGTAATTCTTCTTTTTTACAATTTCATCAGCACACTATCAATTTTATTTGAGCGTGCAATTAAAATTTCACGACAATGTCAAAATACTTACTTCTGATTTTTATGGCTTTTGGGCAGTTGTATGGCCAGGGAGTTTTCCACAACATATCACTGAATACCAATAACCCTATAACCGATATGGCTGTGGATAGCCAGAGGAATGTGTGGATTTCAACTGGTAATGGTGTTTGGCACCACAGCCTATATGGTCAATTCTCCACATTTTACGACACACTTCATGGTATTTCATCCTTGCCGATACATGATCTGAGTGTTAGCTCTTCTGGCGAAATTTATTTAACCGGGGCAGGCAAAACAGTTTTTATTTGGGATGATCAGACCAGCAGTTTCAGCAAGCTGGGATTGGTGACAGCAAAGCAGTTTTCCCATTTCACACATGTGTACCACGCTCCTGGAAATACTACTTATTTTGGTACTGATAATGGCTTGGTACTCACCCGAAACGGTACCTCACTGATCCTTCAAGAAAAAACGCAATATAGCAGTGCACACAATCTTGGAAGTATAACATCTATTAGTAAAACATCGGATCAAAGTATTACAGCAGTACTCAGCACTAATGGTATCATCCTGGATATTCAGGGATTTATCTTGCCGGTAACAGCGGCATCGCTGCTCCCGAGCGACAGTGTAATTTCAGGATTGATGTATCGCGATGTGTCCTACGATGGTACTAATGCTGGTTTATATGTAGCTGATTTTTCCAATGGAGCCCCACCATCGGTGAACACTTTTAACACTGGTAACTCTGGTGTTCCTTCTAATCGTATCCAGGCCCTTACTGCCTACGGGGATTCTCTTTTCTTAGGGACCGATCAGGGGCTGGCTATATACGATCTCTCCTCCCAAACCTGGATGACCCTGGATAAATCCAACTCTAATCTTCCTTCTAATGATGTTACTCACCTGGCCATTAGTTCAAGCGGCCGATTGTGGATTGCAACTGCGGATAATAATCTTAGTACCTGGTCCGCTGGCCTAGGTCTGGAGGAGCAGAACTCTGAGGAGCCATTTTATCGCTTGGAGGGTAAAGACCTGTATATGGATCAGGACAAGGTGCAAGGAGATCTTCAAATTTTCAGTCTTTCAGGGCAAGAGGTATTCTCCGGAAAAATCTCAGAACAAATCAGTTTAGAGAAGCTATCCTCAGGTATTTATTTCATCACTGTAGCAGAGGAAAACGGCCGGTATGTCTTACATGACAGGATTTACCTTCCATAACAGCTTTTCTTTTTGAAGGGTGTTTTTGGTGGTGTTTCAAATCTCACTAATTAACCTCCCCTGGCCGTATGCATCTTTTTTACAATTCTGGCACGCTCCTGATTTAGAATTTGCAAATACAAGAGAACAAACAGATTCCTAAAGGGAGGCTTTAAGCCAGAGATGTTTTTAGGAATGTTCAATAATGTATTATGAATTCGAAGCTTTGGCTAATATTTTTGGTACCAGGACTGGCGCTTTCAGGCAGAAGTTACGCACAGTCCGCAGCTATCGATTTCTCGGGATTAGACTTGTTCTGGGATATGGCTGATAAATTAAGTGCTGATAACGAGCCCACTTCTGATGAGTGGGTTCAATTTTTAAATCATCCCGGTTACGCCATTACAGAGCAAAAAGGAGGGAGGCATGAAAGAATAAAAGCCGCAATGCGCCTGAGCTTCAAACCCTCCTTGTTGGACAGCCTGGAATTTGTTTTGAACAAAGGGAGTAGGCGGATAGCGAAGACCTGTCAGCATTTATTGGAAGCTTCAGGGAATAGAGAGGAGCTGAAAGTCCTTCGGACAAGTTTGTCTGCTGATGGGGAATTAATGCAGGCGTCCACGCAAATGGCCAGGCAGTATCTCCCCCGGAAGGCAAAATATTCACGAGACCCTGTTGTGTATGTGATTCTTTTTGAAGCTAATGGCTTTGGGGGAGAAGACATTGCCGTAGATCAACTCATGCTGATGCGAATGAGCAAAGAGTATCAAATGAGATACCTGGGGCATGAACTCTATCATTCCTACAGAGATCAGTTAGACCCCTATGAGAAACGTTCTGAACTGCCCGACATCAAGTTGATTCATTCCCTCACCCGAATGCCTGATGAAGGGATTGCTTCTTTGATTGATAAAAAGGTCTGGTTGGAAGACTTGCCTGAAATCCCGGACTCCTCCTTTTGGAAACCGATCATTTCCGACTTTACCGGCTTGTACTCCTCGTCCAACGAAGTGCTTCAGGCTGTTGATGAAATACTAGTGAAATATTCCAATGAAGAAATAAGGGCCGATGAGGCCGGCTCAAGGATCGGTCGTAGCCTGCCCTGGGGAGGGCATCCAACGGGCACCTATATGGCCCTGCTTCTGGAAGAAGCAATGGGTACGGAATATTTTGCCACCGTAGCTACCGACCCGATCAAGTTTATAATAGACTATAATGTGCTCGCCAAAGATCGCGAAGGATACTTTGCATTTTCACCCCAAGCCGTTTCGGTGCTGAAAGACCTAAGAACCTCGTATATAAAATCTCAGAACTAAGACTACCAACATGAATCGCCTACTTGTAATTTCTTGCCTGCTGCTTGCATCTGGTCAATTGGCCTGTGTACAGATAATGCCGAAAATATGATAGCTACTGGTTACTTTTCCTGTACCACTGACTTTAATCCTGCGGGAACAGGGGGTGTAATATCAGCCACACCTGGTAATGAAGATATTTTCCTGGTCAAATACAATAATCAGGGTCAGTTCCAGTGGGTAAAAAGTATGGGAGGAGCCCAGCGTGATATTGGTTATGCGGTAGACTGTGATGAGAAGGGGCAAATCTATTTAACCGGACATTTTCAGGGTGTGATAGACCTGGATACCGGGCTTAGTTCAGCTAGTTATAGTAGTGTTGGTCTTGAAGATGCTTTTGTGGCTAAATATGATACCAATAGAGTATACGTTTGGTCATTTCAATTAGGGGGCACGGAAAGAGAGTATGGTCATGGTATCAGCGTTGGTCATGGCGATCAGTTTCATATAGCTGGAAGTTTACGCAGTTTGAATATTGATTTTGATCCTGACAGTAGTACAACTGCCTTGCGTTCAGCTGAACCATACCCTCTGACATCCGTAGTTATAGTTTGAAACCCGTGCTCATATTACCCCTCTTACTTTTATTAAGCAGTAGCAAAACACCGTTGCCCCGTGAAAATGAACTTGTCGCCCAACCCTTTGCTTTGGTAGAACTCTTCACTTCAGAAGGCTGCTCCAGTTGTCCGCCCGCTGATCAGTTGCTGAGCGAACTGATCGATGAGTCTGAAACAAAAGGTCAAAACCTAATAGCTCTTTCCTTCCGCGTGGATTACCGGAACCTCCTGGGTTGGAAAGACCCGTATTTGATACTCGGTTTTTACAAAGGCAAACAGTATAGGCTCAGAAACTTGGTGAAAGGGTTTATACTCTGTTGATGACCGTAAATGGGGGTGAGCTTTTGCATCGTGATAATGTAGTCCGCTATTTTGAAAATCGTAAGCGGTGCCTGCAGTAGGAGAAATATCATTGAACTTACCCGATGAACTGAATCCCAGGGGAGGCTCTTTGATTATAGTAAGGTGCCAGAATGTGGCCCGTGATTCAATAAAAAAGCCTCGAATTGCTTCGAGGCTTTAACCATTTGGTTTTATGGGTGGTGCCAGTTGTACAGTTTTCGAATCATTTTGCCGAAGATCTGGCGGTTTTAGCCGCTTTGTAGGTTCGAACCTAGTTGGTATTGATGGCAATCAGCTTACAGTTTAACCAAGTGCCGTTGTTTTCTTTATCATTTTCATCAACTTTGAGCCCTCATGCAGAACAAGCCGCTTCTCCATATCAAAAACATGGTTTGTCCCCGCTGTATTATGGCGGTGGGAGATGTACTCCATGAACTGGGTATTGACTATGCTCAAATAGAACTGGGAGAAGTAATCCTGAACAAAGAATTAACAACCCACCAGCAAACGGAACTTTCTCAAAAACTTCAGGCATTGGGGTTTGAATTATTAGAAAGTGGTAAGTCCGCTTTGATCTCTAAGATCAAGGCACTTGTCATAGAACAGGTACACCATAAAGAGCAATCCCTGCAAGTCAACTTTTCCACTTTTCTGTCCGATCAGTTGCATCATGAGTACAGCTACCTGAGCCGCCTGTTTTCTTCTGTAGAAGGAATCACTATTGAAAAATTCATTACGCGGCAGAAAACAGAGCGGGCAAAAGAGTTATTGTTTTATGATGAAATGACCTTATCTGAAATTGCCTTTCAGATGAACTACAGCAGTGTTGCCCACCTATCTTCCCAGTTCAAAAAAGAAACAGGCATGACCCCTACGGCTTTTAAAAAATCTAAAAAACCTGGCCATTCTTCCCTGGATGCAATATGATACGTTTTGGTGATAGTCAAACATTTCAGGTTAGTTATGTTTTTCCAGCATAACTATCTTAAGTACCATATCCTAATTGTACTCTTTCTATGAAAACCAGAAAAAGTAGTTTCTATCCATTAGCGGAACTAAAAGGTAAAAGAAATTACAAGGAATACGACATTATTGAGCAGGATGGATCGGTGCTTAAAAGAATCTTTCTGAACGTTCCAATACCAGCTTTGAGAGAAAAACTGATCTGTTTTCACTATTTGAGCAGAAGAGTCAAACTCTTTTCTAAAGAGCCAATCGGATTCAAAATTATTTCGAGAGATAGTCCTTGGGATTTCAAAATAGATTTAAGCTCGGGAGAGCTTCTGAACGTTGAAATCACATCTATTGCAGAGGATTCTGGGATTTTCAAGAATTTAAAGCGAGAAGAAAGGCTTCTTCTGACTCAGAAACGAAAGGAAATTGAGCTACATGAATTGGAAAAGCTAAACTATTTCTTTCCAGATAGCAGTATTGAAAAAATAATTAAATCACTAAAAGATTCCGGAATCGCTAAAACAGAACTGGTAGAGAACCCCTGGAATGATAAGCACATTATAACTTTCGGACGAATTAGCGAAAAGCAGCCCAACTTATCCAAACTCATAGAGCAAGCTATCACCAAGAAGGAAAAAAAGAAGCATAGTCAGAAAGAGCAGACTATCTTGATTCTTGACAATCGCACATTCATGTATGAGGTTTCTCATCTCCAGAAAGCAAGAAAGGAATTGAACGATTTCATAGAGGGCAGCTCTTTTCTGGAAATCTGGTTCTATACAGGGTATTATTCATCACTCGATGGAAATGACACAGAATTCAACCTTACTCCATTGAAGGTAACTTCTGAACAGGAAAATGTTTTACTCAAATATCTTGACGATAATCCACCAGATGAAAAAGGCTTTATTTACACATAGCTATAATACTTAAACAGCCGCTTATGGCGAGCGGGGGTATAATTCAAACACAAAATCATATAAACCTTTATCAAGATTCTGTAACAGATCATACCCACTTGCTTATGATTTTTGTAGTGTTCAATAAAAGCATAAGCGTGTATGGAGACTATAGAGGTAAGAACACTGGAAATACAGAAGGAAGGTAATGTTAAACAGGCTTTTCCCGTAACAGGTATGACCTGTGCTGCCTGTGCCTCCAGCGTAGAGTCTATCCTCACGCACACTGAAGGCGTAGCTAACGCCAGCGTAAATTTTGCCAGCAGTTCCGTGTTGGTTGAATATGATCAATCACTGACACCTGATAACTTGCGTAATGCATTGCAATCGGTTGGTTACGATCTCATCGTAGATGCCGAAGACCCGGCTGAAGCCCAGGAGCAATTGCAGCAACAGCATTTCCGGGAGGTTAAAAGACGAACCATCTGGTCAGCTATCTTCACCTTGCCGGTGTTTATCATCGGTATGTTCTTTATGGATTGGGTACCGGGTAGGTGGGTCTCCCTGGTCTTCACCATTCCAGTGCTGTTTTGGTTTGGTCGCAGCTTTTTCATCAACGCTTTTAAACAGGCTAAACACGGAAAGGCCAATATGGACACCCTGGTGGCCTTAAGTACGGGAATTGCTTTCATTTTCAGTTTATTCAACACCCTATTCCCAGAGTTCTGGCACAGCCGGGACATCCACCCTCATGTCTACTATGAGGCAGCTACCGTAATTATCACCTTTATTTCATTGGGTAAGCTGCTGGAAGAAAAAGCCAAATCCAATACCTCCTCCGCCATTAAAAAACTGATGGGATTACAACCCAAAACCTTAAGCGTGATTGTAGATGGAGAGGAAGTAGAAATGCCCATTGCATCCGTGCAAAAAGGCTATACGATTATAGTACGTCCGGGAGAGAAAATTCCGGTAGATGGCGAAGTGGTTGAAGGAAACTCTTATGTAGACGAAAGTATGATCACCGGAGAGCCGGTACCGGTGGAGAAAACAAAAGGCGAAAAAGTGTTTGCCGGAACGGTGAATCAAAAAGGCAGCTTCCGCTTCATTGCTGAAAAAGTAGCGGGGGAAACTTTGCTTGCGCAGATCATTAAAATGGTGCAGGAAGCCCAGGGCAGCAAGGCCCCGGTACAAAAACTAGTGGATAAAATAGCGGGAATATTTGTGCCGATAGTAATGGTCATCTCTATTATCACTTTTATTACCTGGATGGCTATAGGGGGAGACGATGCCTTTACTCACGCCCTGTTGACTTCAGTTGCCGTACTCGTCATTGCCTGCCCCTGTGCGCTTGGCTTGGCTACGCCCACTGCCATTATGGTAGGAGTTGGCAAAGGAGCTGAAAACAACATCCTGATCAAAGATGCCGAAAGCCTGGAACTGGGCCATAAGGTAAATGCCGTGGTGCTTGACAAAACCGGAACGATTACAGAAGGGCACCCTATCGTAACGGATATGATCTGGGCAAACAAAGTCCTGCCTGAAGAATGGAAACCGGTTTTACTGGCAATGGAAGCCCAGTCTGAACACCCTTTAGCAGAAGCAGTGGTGCACAAGCTCAAAGATGAAGGTGTAAAATCGGCTGCTATTAAACACTTCAACAGCCTGACGGGACGCGGAGTAGAAGCCACAGATGCAGCAGGCCATACCTGTTATATAGGTAATCAAAAATTGCTAACTGAACACAGCATCTCCATTTCAGGTGATTTGCAGCAAAAAGCAGCAGCCCTCCGGGAAGAAGCTAAAACCGTAGTGTTTTTTTCAGATGAAGCCCAGGCTTTGGCCGTTATTGCCATAGCCGATAAGGTTAAGGAAACCTCTAAGCAGGCCATTGAAACGCTGCAAAACCGGGGCATCGAAGTATATATGCTTACCGGGGACAATGCGCAAACAGCCGCAGCAGTGGCCAGGCAGGTAGGACTACAGCACTACCAGGCGGAAGTACTGCCCTCTGATAAAGCTGATTTTATAAAAGAACTGCAAGCTAAAGGTAAAATAGTGGCTATGGTGGGTGACGGCATTAACGATTCTCATGCCCTGGCTCAGGCCGATGTGAGCATTGCAATGGGTAAAGGTTCGGACATTGCCATGGACGTGGCTAAAATGACCCTCATTACCTCCGACCTCCAAGCTATTCCCAAAGCACTTAAACTTTCCGGCAAAACGGTATTGGGCATACGCCAAAACCTCTTCTGGGCCTTTATTTACAACCTTATTGGCATCCCCATAGCCGCAGGGGTTTTGTATCCGGTAAACGGTTTTTTGCTAGACCCAATGATCGCGGGTATGGCGATGGCCTTTAGTTCCGTATCAGTAGTAGCCAATAGTCTGCGGCTGAAAGTCGCTACACTTTAAAATGAATGTATTAAACACTTAAAATCAGAAATCATGAATACCTTAAAATTCAAAACCAATATCAACTGTACCGGCTGCCTTTCCAAAGTCACTCCTTTTTTGGATCAGGAAAATGGCATAGAAAAATGGGAGGTAGATTTGCAAAGCGATGCGCGTGTACTTACTGTAGAGACTTCTAATTTAGACAAGGAAGAACTGCAGCAAACCGTGCAAAAAGCCGGGTTTAATGCAGAAGCTATATAGTTTTCCATTATTATGATCAAAAATCGGTGGTGGCCGATTGAAAAATGATTTGAATAGTCTGACAAACCCATGCCGTGAAATTCCGGTATGGGTTTTATGATTTAATACCCGAATTATTGAGGGGCGCCTCTATTGTTTCATCATCTTCGCAAGATATATTTAAGCATTTGCTTAAATAAGCAAATAAACTACTTTTGTAAGTATGGATCACAACTCTTGCGTAAGACAACAGGCAGACCCTGAACAAATAAACCGCTGTAAAGACAGGGTTTCAGAGCTTAATGATACATTCCACTATTTATCCAACGGACTGGCTTTGGCGGGTAACAATGTGAGATTAAAAATCCTATACCTGCTTTACGAAGAAAAACGGCTTTGTGTCTGCGACCTGAGTGACATTCTTGGAATGAATATCTCAGCAGTATCTCAACATTTGCGGAAACTGAAAGACAGAAAACTCATTCAGACTGAACGGGAAGCACAAACCATTTTTTACTCTCTGACAAAAACTTACGAAGAATTGATGATCCCGTTTTTCAACATTCTTGATGAAAACCAAATATTGGAAACGGTATGAGATCAAATAAAAAACTAGCCGGAGCCGGGCTCGTGACAGCTATTGCAGCTTCATTGTGCTGCATAACCCCGGTCTTAGCCCTTATTGCGGGAACAAGCGGGATTGCTTCAACTTTCTCCTGGCTCGAGCCTTTCAGGCCGTATTTAATTGGCCTGACCGTTTTGGTTCTTGGCTTTGCCTGGTATCAGAAATTGAAACCCCAATCACAAGAAGAGATCGAATGTGCTTGCGAGGAGGATGGCAAGGCAGGAAAACCTTCTTTTTGGCAATCCAAAACATTCCTGGGAATCGTTACTGTTTTTGCAGCACTCATGCTTGCATTTCCTCTGTATGCAGATGTTTTCTATCCAAAGCATAATAAACAAATAATGGTTGTTGACAAGGCGGATATACAAACCATTGAGTTTACAATCAGCGGCATGACTTGCAACGGGTGTGCAGAACACGTAAAACATGAAGTGAACAAACTTAACGGAATAATTGCAGTCAATGCTTCCTACGAAAATGGAAATGCAATTGTCGAATTTGATCATACCAAGACCAATCAAACAGAAATTGAAAAGGCAATCAACTCAACTGGCTATAAAGTAACGGATCAAAAGTAGAAGAGACTATTAACCTGTTTGCAATGGCAATGAACGCTGGCTTGAAAACCAGCCAACTGAAAAGCATGGTGTTCTCTTACCCAACCCTTGCTTCCGACATATCACATATAGTTTAAAAAAAGCTTACAGAAAAATGGAGGTCATCTTAAAATCAAAAATCACTTGCCCAAACTGCGGGCATCAAAAAGTAGAGGAAATGCCAACTGACGCTTGTCAATTCTTCTATGAGTGCGAAAACTGTAAAACCGTTCTCAAACCAAAGCAAGGAGACTGCTGTGTATTTTGCAGCTATGGTTCGGAAAAATGTCCGCCCATTCAGCAAGGCAAAAGTTGTTGCTAAAAATGCTATGAAAAAAAGCACTTTCATTATCGGTAAAATGGACTGCCCTTCTGAAGAGCAAATGATCCGCATGAAGCTGGAACCTTATAGCGAGGTAAAGCAGCTTTCGTTTGATATTCCCAACCGTAAACTGGAGGTATATCATACTGAGGAAGTAGAAAAGATCCATCAAGCCATCAGTGACCTCAAACTCAACGACCGCCTGGAAAAAAGCGAAGAGGCGGAACTGCCCTTGGCCACTGATGATTCCAAACAGCGAAAAATACTCTGGTGGGTGCTGGTCATCAATTTCAGCTTCTTTGTAGTAGAGATGACCACCGGATGGCTATCCCGTTCCATGGGCTTGATAGCCGATTCACTGGATATGCTCGCAGATTCCATCGTCTACGGCCTGAGTTTATTGGCTGTAGGTACAGCCATGTCTCGCAAGAAAAAAGTAGCCAAAATCAGTGGTTACTTCCAAATGGGGTTGGCACTATTGGGCTTTTCAGAAGTACTGCGCAGGTTTTTCAGCGAAAGCGAGACACCCCTGTTTCAATGGATGATCATCATATCAATACTGGCTCTCATCGGCAACTTGGTTTCGCTCTGGCTGATCAACAAGGCCAAAAGCGATGAAGCCCATATGCAGGCCAGTGCCATATTTACTTCCAATGACATTATTGTGAATGGTGGAGTGATACTGGCCGGGGTGCTGGTTTACTGGCTGGATAGCAAATGGCCTGATCTGGCCATTGGGGGTATTGTGTTCGCCCTTGTGATGCGAGGGGCAATAAGAATATTGAAACTGGCTAATTAAGGCTTGCTGAAAAGTCTTTTATTCAAAATTACATCAGGCTATTTCCTTACTTCATAAAGTTTTTGTCAGGCTATTTCCTTATATTTGAATATAATTTGTCTGGCTATAGCCTTACGTTATGAACAAAAAGAAGCTACAAATAGAACAACTTGAGTCGAGAATAAAATTATTTTCGCCTGTTCGGAAAATACCCAACCCGCCTACCGGATGGGTCAGAGCTATCCGGATGGCGTTAGGGATGTCATTACAGCAATTGGCAAACAAAATGTCGATAACCAAGCAAAGCGTTCAGGAAATTGAGATCCGGGAAAAGGAAGGGGCCATCACGCTTAAATCATTGAGAGAAGCGGCAAGGGCTTTAGATATGGAGCTTGTTTACGGCTTTGTTCCAAAAGATGGCTCTTTGGAAAAGTACATAGAAAAAAAAGCCCGTTCACTGGCAGAAGAAATAGTATCGCGGACTTCAAACACCATGAAACTTGAAGACCAGGAAAATACAAAGCAACGAATCAAAAAGGCCATTGATGAACGGACACAACTCATTAAACAAGAACTTCCTAAAGCCCTATGGGATTAGACCTCGCATACATCGATGGGCAAACGCCATTGGATGAGGATGAAAAAGAAGGCCTGTTGATCCCCACCATCGCTACGCGTGAGGAGTTAGATGAATTTGAACAACAAAATATTGAAGAAGCATTACAATGGGTGCTTGGCCGATCATTAAAACCCGAGACGATATTGACTGAAAAATTCATTCGAAATTTGCACAAACGGATGTATGGGCACGTTTGGGCATGGGCCGGGCAATTCAGAAAAACCGACAAAAATCTGGGAATTGATAAATGGCAGATATCTACGGCTTTAAGAACGCTATGTGATGATGCGCTTTTTTGGATACAGAATGAAACATACGCTCCGGAAGAAATAGCCGTGAGGTTCAAGCATCGAATTGTAAGCATTCATTGTTTTCCTAATGGAAATGGTCGCCATAGCCGGTTAATGGCCGACATTATTATGTATAAGGTTTTTAAAATGCCTCTGTTCAGTTGGGGAGCGGGTGATTTGGTACATCAAAGTCAGGCACGAAACAATTATTTAAAAGCGGTGAAAGCAGCGGACAATGATAATTTTGAACTACTGCTGGATTTTGCAAGATCCTGATTGAAGAATATAATGAGCACTAATCCTGCCCCGTTTCTCCCGGATGTACTGTCAACGCTTAGATAATCTGGAAATTTAGTATTTTACTCAACCGGGTAAATACCCTTATTCCGGTGGATGATCACGGTTTCCGTTTTAGATAGTAATTGGCAACCTCGTTTCGCTCTGGCCGATCAACAAAGCCAAAAGCGATGAAGCCCACATACAGGCCAGTGCCATATTTACTTCAAACGACATTATTGTGAATGGTGGAGTGATTCTGGCCGGGGTGCTGGTTTACTGGCTGGATAGCAGATGGCCTGACCTGGTCATAGGTGGTATTGTGTTCGCCTTTGTGATGCGCGGGGCAATAAGAATCTTGAAACTGGCTAAGTAAAGATAATCTGATCTTAAGTTTCGAGCCTCTTTATCAGCCCATCCAACTGCTTCTGATGCTTATCAGGATTACGCGCTTTCAACCGCTGTAAATTCTGCAACTTCCATTGAACTGAAGGAAATGGTTCAAAATCATAAACAGTCCAGTCAGGGTGAAGGCTTTGAAAGGATATTAGAAATTCCTTGTCCTTTGAAGTCAGGCTCTGATGGATTTGTTCTAACAGGGTTTCTCTGGCTTGTTCAAAATCTGTGTATTCAAAAGGCTCATTGGTCATTCCTTCAAATTGATTGGTCAATGTGGCTTTTTGATCAAGGAAATTAGGATAGAGCAACTCTTCAATTGGGCGGTTGCTACTCAAAATCGCCAGAAGCAATCCTTCTTTATACACATCCGTGAATTCAGTATTTTCTAAAAAGTACTTCACATCAAAGAGATCCCGTGGATGCTGACGGTCCAGAGCAGCGCATATTTTCCCGCCATAAAGCTGACCTTCTCCAACTATCGGTACTTCGCAAAACACCTCAAACTCCTCTTTGGCTTTGTCACACAAAGGAAGTTTCTGTGGTTCATATAATGCTCCTCTGTTGGTTTGATTGACTTCCAGTTTGACTTGTACACCCTGATGAGCGATTAGAAGCTTGGAAGTCTCTGGCAGAAGCGAAATCCTTGTATTAGGTAAAATAGAGCGTAGTATGGTCTGTATTCTTTCTAAAGTATCGGAGATATGTTGTAATGAAGTTTCCCGGTCTTCAATCGGGAGGTAGGTCAAATCTATGTCTACCGACAAGCGCGGCATATTTCGGACAAACAGATTAATGGCTGTACCACCATGCAGGGCAAAACAGGGCTCTTTTGCAACTTCAGGAAGTACATTGAGCAATAAGGCTACTTGTCTTCGGTACGCTTCAACGGCCATAATCTTCGAGTTCTTTGGGCACGGTTATTTTATACTTAGAGACATAGGTACCATTTTTTGCCAGGCTTCTTTTGCCGCTACCCAGGTCTATTCTGTCCGTGTTCAAATAAGCAAACCAGGCATGTTTGGCTTTTTCAGCCAGGTACAGAAATAAGCGTTTTACTTTTATGGAAGTACATGACTCGAGCAACGCCTGTACCTTGGTCGGTTGTAAATTATTCAGGCTCTCCATCAATTCGTAGCATTCTACTAAAGGCTGATTTTCAGGAACCAGGTACAAACATTCCAACATGGCCCTGGCAGCACCGGAAATATTAAGCTGAAAAGTTTTGTAATCCATTTCGGTTAAGCCGATATCAGGAGGAAGAAAAGACGAGCTGAAATAGTTTATTTCTACCGCCCAGGGATAGACACTAAACCAGGTGGGCAGGCGTTCAGCTTTACTTCCGAAGAGGATCACCTTTCTTTGAGAAAGTTCCAGGTATTGTGCCTTTCCCAGAAAAGAAAGGGCAGATTTTGCCCCTATATGTATACTCAAACCCTTTTGCTGTTGCAAGGCATAAAGCCCTCCGGTATACTCTATTTTTTCACCGGCACGTTTCATCGCCCCTGTACCGACAGACTCCAGCCAATGGCTTTTGCGGTACCGCTTTTGCAAATCCGGACTGTATCCCTGCTCAGACATCCAGGAAGCCAATAATACGACTCCGGAAGGCTGAGATTGCAATAATTGGTTTATTTTAGATTCATTTTGGGTACTCACAGTGCGAATATCGTTTAATAAATAAACCCTTACAAAGAATAGGTTTAAAAAACTCACAATTCAGGTACTCAAAGTACCTGAATGATGATAAAAATAAACAATCTAATGATTGCTTCAAGAACAAATCCTTAAGAGCAATCACTCATTCTATACAGGTTACCAGGCAAGATTCTAACCCCTCCCCAAGCCACCAAAGAGAAAAAGCAAAATTTTATAACAACCCGACAAAATTCTGTAAAACCCGCTTCCCTGAAATTCTCTAAATTCGCGTTAGTGAAAAAAATACTTTCCATAACACTAGCCTGTATCCTGTTGCTCAGCAACACTGGCTTTACAATGGCCACCCACTATTGTGGCGGGGAGGCCGTGGAGAGTAAACTGATGCTGGTAAAGCACGCCCTGGATTGTGGGATGTCCGGCATGAAAGAGGCCTGCGAAGCAGAAATGCTACACGGCCAGCAACTTAGTCCTGAACCCTGTTGCCAAAACGAGTTCCAGACTTTTCAGGTAGACGATACCTTTAAAATCCCCGCAATAGAAGCTGCACCCGACTGGGTGTTTGTAGCAGCTTTCGTGCAGAGCTTTATCCTGCCCGCACTTTATACCCCCAATACTTTACCTCAATACGCGGATTATACCCCTCCGCTGCCGGAACAGGACATACAGGTTCTTTTCCAATCCTTCCTGATTTGATGTGCTGATTTTTGAGTATTCGATGTGCTGATTTCATCATTTGCACATCAGGCTATCATTCAATCAAATCATCCAATCATGCTCAATCGAATAATAAAATATTTCTTAGAAAATAGGCTCGTAACTGTACTCATTCTTCTTGGCTTCATTGCCTGGGGTATTGTTACGGCACCCTTTGGTTGGCAGGTAGGCGCTTTGCCCTCCGACCCGGTTCCGGTAGATGCCATCCCCGATATTGGTGAAAACCAGCAGATCGTTTTTACCCAATGGCAGGGACGCTCTCCCCAAGACATCGAAGACCAGATATCCTACCCACTCACCACCTATTTGCTCGGTATCCCGGGCGTAAAATCCATTCGTAGCTCCTCTATTTTTGGCTTTTCCAGCATCTTTATCATTTTCAGTGAAGATGTAGAGTTTTACTGGTCGCGCTCCCGTATCCTGGAAAAACTCAATGCCCTGCCTTCCGGTTTATTGCCAGAAGGGGTACAACCCGCTCTGGGACCAGATGCCACTGCCCTGGGACAAGTATACTGGTATACCCTGGAAGGGCGTGATAAAGATGGTAATCCCACCGGGGGCTGGGATTTGCACGAGATCCGTACCGTACAGGACTTCTATGTGAAATACGGTTTGAACGCCACCGAAGGCGTATCAGAAGTAGCCTCTATTGGTGGTTTCGTACAGGAATACCAGGTAGATGTAAATCCCGATGCCCTCAAAGCCTACAACATTCCGCTCCATAAAGTAATGCAGGCGGTACAGAAATCAAACAAAGATGTAGGCGCCAAAACCATAGAGATCAACCAGGCCGAATACCTGGTGCGTGGCCTGGGTTACGTCAAAAAAGTAGAAGATATTGAAAAGGCAGTGGTAGCAGTACAGGACAATGTCCCTGTGCGCATTAAAGATATCGGAGTGGTTTCCCTGGGCCCTTCCACCCGCAGGGGATTACTGGATAAAGACGGAGCCGAAGTAGTAGGGGGAGTTGTGGTGGCCCGCTATGGTGCCAACCCCCTACAGGTCATTAATAATGTTAAGGACAAGATCAAAGAAATTGCCCCCGGATTACCCAAGAAAACATTGGCCGATGGCAGAGAAAGTCAATTGACCATAGTTCCATTCTACGACCGATCAGAATTGATTTATGAAACATTGGGTACGCTTGAAGAAGCCATTTCACTTCAAGTGCTCATTACCATTTTGGTGGTGATTGTAATGGTATATAATCTCAGGGCTTCCTTTCTCATTTCGAGCATCCTGCCTATTGCCGTACTCATGGTGTTTATCGCTATGCGCTATTTTGGTGTGGATGCCAACATTGTGGCACTATCAGGTATTGCCATTGCCATTGGCACGATGGTGGACCTGGGTGTTATCCTGTCCGAAAACATTATCAAGCACATAGATGAAGCACCTTCCGGTCAAAAACTGATAGACACCATTTACAAGGGTGCAACGGAAGTAGCTACTGCGATCCTTACCGCTGTATCCACCACCATTGTAAGTTTCATTCCGGTCTTTACCATGCAAGCAGCCGAAGGCAAGCTATTCGGGCCCCTGGCATTTACCAAAACCTTTGCCCTGATAGCCGCTTTGTTGGTGAGTTTATTGATCATGCCTACGCTGGCACATTGGTTCTTTGGATTTAAAATCAACAATAAATTCCTTAAAAAATATGGCGGCTACGCTTTGGTGTTCGCTGGAATCACAGGGCTATTGATCGGTCAGATATGGGGTGGTGTATTGCTGATGCTATTTGGAGTCATCGGCATTGTAAAGAATATTTTTGATGCTAAAAAGGAAAGCCTCTCCAGGCCCGTTTTATTTCTCTTCAATTATGCCGAGTTGATCATAGTACTCATTGGCGTAATCTGGCTTTTGGCTAAATATTGGCTACCACTCGGTGCATCTCAGTCCCTTTTGCTCAACTTTATATTTGTGGCCTTACTGGTGGGCCTGATACTGGGTGGATTTACGTTTTTGGAATATCAATACAAAAGAATTCTGAAGTGGTGCCTGGATAATAAGATCAAGTTTCTGCTGATTCCTGCACTGCTGATTCTTTTAGGTGCCAATATATGGTTAGGGTTCAATACTGTTTTTGGATTTATCGCCAGGGGATTTGATGCTGTGAGCTGGAATGTACGCCCTACTAAAGTATGGTCAGGCCTGGCCCATACCTTTCCCGGCATTGGCAAAGAATTTATGCCCTCGCTCAATGAAGGCAGCTTTTTGCTAATGCCCACCTCCATGCCTCATTCCGGAATGGAATACAACCGCAAAGTAGTAGGGCAACTGGACATGTTATTGACCAACGTTCCTGAAGTAGAGCTTACTGTGGGTAAACTCGGCAGGGTGGAATCAGCCCTTGATCCCGCGCCCATTTCTATGTATGAGAACATCATCAATTATAAGCCGGAATATATGCTCAATGAAAAAGGGCACCGGGTCAGGTTTAAGGTAGATAAGGACAATCGCTATATCCTTAGCAGCGGTGATAGCCTTAGCAACGAGGAAGCTATAGGGCGGGGTGTCACAGTAGAAGAACTCATACCTGATAATAATGGAAATTACTTCCGCAATTGGCGACCCTCCATTCAATCTCCTGATGACATATGGAAGGAAATTATCAGGGTTACCAAAATACCAGGCGTTACCTCTGCACCCAAGCTACAGCCCATTGAAACCCGGCTGGTGATGCTCCAAACCGGAATGCGCGCCCCGATGGGTATCAAGGTGTATGGCCCCGACCTGAAAACCATCGAAAATTTTGGAATGCAACTGGAAGGGATATTAAAGGAGATACCTTCGGTAAAGGCCGAAGCCGTATTTGCTGACCGTATTGTAGGCAAGCCCTATCTGCATCTCAATATAGACCGGGACGAGATTTCGCGCTACGGCTTAAATGTAGAGGATGTGCAGCAGACGATAGAAACCGCTATCGGAGGCATGAAAATAACCTCTACCGTAGAAGGCCGGGAACGTTTCCCTGTACGGGTACGCTATCCGCGTGAATTGCGGGACGACCCCGCTTCTCTGGGCAAGATCTTAATACCTACACCTACAGGGGCACAAATCCCCATCAGTCAGGTGGTCGATTTTGAATACATGCGTGGCCCTCAGGCCATTAAAAGTGAGGAAACCTTTTTAGTGGGTTATGTGCTGTTTGATAAAAGGGACGGATACTCGGAGGTTGGAGTAGTTAATGATGCTCAGGCTGCAATTCAGGATAAAATAGACAGCGGTGATTTAGCAGTTCCTGCCGGCATCAGCTATAAGTTTTCTGGCAGCTATGAAAATCAGGTACGGGCAGAGAAACGGTTAACTATTGTAGTGCCCTTAGTTTTAGGCATTGTTTTCCTGATTCTTTACTTCCAGTTCAAATCAGTGACCACTTCATTAATGGTATTTACGGGCATCGCCATGGCGTTTAGCGGTGGCTTTATTATGCTCTGGTTTTACGGGCAAGGCTGGTTTGCTGATTTTTCCCTTTTCGATACCAATTTCCGCGACCTGTTCCAAATACACACCATCAATTTGAGTGTGGCCGTTTGGGTTGGGTTTATTGCCCTGTTTGGCATTGCCACTGATGATGGGGTACTGATGGCTACTTATTTAGATCAAAGTTTCAAGCGCAATAAAACAGACTACCTAAAAGGAATAAGAGCGGCAACAGTAGAAGCAGGTCAACGCAGAATAAAACCTGCTGTGATGACCTCTGCCACCACCATCATTGCGCTGCTGCCTATTCTCACATCAACAGGGCGTGGGTCAGACATTATGATCCCGATGGCCATACCTGCTTTTGGCGGGATGCTCTTTGCGGCCATCACGTATTTCATCGTCCCTGTATTGTACTGTTGGAGAGAGGAACGTAAAATTATAAGAAGTCATAAAATAGATAATAGAAATCAGATAGGAAGTTATGATACAATCATATAAGGATTTAGAAGTCTATAATCGCTCATTTAAGGTGGCGATGGATATTTTTTGGGTGAGCCGAAAGTTTCCGAAAGAGGAAGTTTATTCCCTGACTTCTCAGATCACTCGTTCCTCAAGGTCAATCAGTGCCAATATCAGTGAAGGCTGGGCTAAGCGCACGTATGAATCTGTTTTTAAGCAACACCTGGTACACGCTTTAGGCTCGTGCTCGGAGACTGAAAACTGGCTGGCCTTTGCGCTGGAATGCCAATATATAGATCAGGAAAATCACGAGCTGCTGCTCAGTGAGTTAGATCAAATCGGAAAAATGCTGAACAAGCTACATCAAAACTGGAAGCGTTATGGAAAGTAGATTAGAAGCTAGATGTGGGAAGGTAGAAGTTAGAGGCTGGAGGCTAGAAGTTAGAGAGGAGAAATCAGAGGCTAGAAGGTGGAAGTTAGAAACTAGAGGCTGGAGATTAGAGGGTAGAAAATTGTGTTTAACGATAATTCTAATCTCTAACTTCTATCTTCTAATCCCCCACGCAGAAGCACAAACCCTGGATGACTATTTTACCACTGCCGCTGAACACAACCCGGGCTTAAAGGCCCAATACAAAGCCTTTGAAGCTGCCCTGGAAAAAATACCCCAGGTAAGTAGCTTACCCGATCCTACCTTTTCATTCGGCTTTTTTATTAGTCCGATAGAAACACGGGTAGGGCCGCAACAAGCCCGCTTCTCCCTAAGCCAGATGTTTCCCTGGTTCGGTACGCTTAAAGCACAGGAAGATGCAGCCACCTTGCTGGCGGAGGCCAAATACCAGGCCTTTCTGGATACCCGCAACAAACTCTATTATCAGGTAGCAACAGCTTATTACCCGCTATATGAACTCAGGGAGTGGAAGCGCATCGAGCAGGAGAACATTGAGATCCTGGAATCCTACAAAGCCATTGCCAACGCAAAATTTGAAAATAGCAATGGCACTATGGTCAATGTGCTGCGGGTAGATATTATGCTCAAAGATGCGCAGACCAACCTGGACATCCTCAACAATAAGGAAAAACCCTTGCTAACGGCCTTTAATACGCTGCTCAACCGGGAGGAAAATGAAGAGATTCTGATAGTGGATACACTAGCTATAGAGACTTTACCCGATCAATTCCGAAAAGATTCTCTGCTGACCGGTCATCCCGCCTTAAAAGAACTGGACTTGAAAGTAAAAGCCAGTGCAGCCCGTGAAGCAGTGGCTTACAGGCAAGGACTACCCCGGCTGGGGGCAGGCCTGGACTATATACTGGTAGGTGAACGCACGGATGCCGATGTGCCTAACAATGGAAGGAATGCCCTGATGCCTATGGTATCTGTTAGCATCCCCATTTTCAGAAGCAAGTATAAAGCTGCTGTAAAGGAGGCGCAACTGATGCAGGAAAGTTACACCCTCCAAAGAGAAGACTATGCCAATGCGCTAACCTCCAACTATGAAATGGCCTGGTTCCAGGTACAACGGCAATCAGACCTGATCGCCCTGTATGAGCAACAAATACTGGAATCCAACCAGGCACTCAACCTGCTCTTTTCTGCCTATGGCAACTCAGGGCAGGATTTTGAAGAAGTACTGCGGATGCAGCAGCAATTGCTGAAATATGAAAAAATGAAGGCCACAGCAGCCACGGACCATCAGATCGCATTGGCTCAGCTTAACTACCTAACAGCTTATAAGGTGATGGATTGATGTGCTGATGATATGATGTGTTGATTGTGTTGATGATTTGATGTGCTGATGGATTGATGAAATAAAAAAAAGAAAAATGGAAAAAAGAAATGAAATCGTAGAAGTGAGTTTTGAATTAGCCTTACTCATCATCGAATTTTCAGAGTTGCTGGAGGTAAAGCGGAAATACGTGATCGCTCGTCAGTTAATGAAGTCCGGCACTTCCATAGGGGCTAATATCCGGGAAGCGCAAGGCAGCGAAAGCAAAGCAGACTTTATCCACAAACTGAAGATTGCCCACAAAGAGGCAGAAGAAACAGAATACTGGCTCTTACTCTGTTTAAAAGCAGAGAGCTACCCTTCTCCGCCTCCTGAAATAAAAGCAAAGCTCCTGTCTATACAAAAGTTACTGAGCAAGATCATCTCGACCACGAGATCAAAAATGAAACGATCATGAAAAAATTATTGAGCAATAAATATTTCCTGATGGCGATTATCCTTATCGCAGGTGGGATCATAGGCTGGCTTGTGAAACCATCGGATCATCAGCACATCAAATCATCAAACCATCAGGAAATCAACACATCAGAAATATGGACCTGTTCCATGCACCCCCAGATCCGGCAAAACGAACCGGGCAATTGTCCCATTTGTGGCATGGACCTGATCCCCCTGGAAAATGAAGAAGACCAGGAGCTTGACCCCATGGCCATCTCCATGTCACCCACCGCCATGCAACTGGCTAGCGTAAGTACCGCTGTGGTAGGCACTACTACCCCGGTAAAAAATCTGCGGCTCAATGGTAAGGTGCAGGAAGATGAACGCCTGGTATTTTCCCAAACCAGTCATATTCCCGGCCGGATAGAGCAGTTGCAGGTCAACTTCACCGGAGAATTCGTGCGCAAAGGTCAGGTGATTGCCTCTCTCTATTCCCCCGAACTGGTCACCGCACAGGAAGAGCTTTTTGAAGCTCGTAAGATCAAAGACACGCAACCTGCCCTTTATCGTTCCGCACAGGAAAAACTCAAAAACTGGAAGCTTTCCGAAGCGCAAATCGAACAGATACTGGAAGCGGGTGAAGCCAAAGAACAATTTCCTATTGTAGCCGATGTCTCCGGTTTTGTGATCAGCAAAAAAGTAAACCTTGGCGACTATGTGCGCAAGGGAGAACCTTTGTACGAAATAGCCGATTTGTCAAAAGTATGGGTGTTGTTTGATGTGTATGAATCCGACCTGCCCTGGGTAGGTAAGGGAGACCAGGTAAGCTTTACCGTAGCCTCCCTGCCTGGAAAAAGCTTTGAAGGCACCGTATCTTTTCTCGATCCGGTCATTGACCCTAAAACACGGGTAGCCAAAGCCAGGGTAGAAGTGGTAAACCGGGGCAATGTGCTCAAACCCGAAATGTTTGCCAGTGGTGTAGTGCAGGCAGAATTGGAAAATAAGGCGAACACGCTTGTTGTACCCAAATCGGCTGTCATGTGGACAGGCGAACGCTCGGTGGTCTACATAAAAACCCCTTCCGGCAAAGGCACCCATTTTATGATGCGGGAAGTAGTCCTCGGCCCCGAATTGGGTGATGGTTTTATTATAAAAGAAGGACTTGTAGCCGGGGAAGAAATTGCTGTACACGGCACCTTCAGCATAGATGCAGCCGCTCAGTTAGCGGGTAAACCCAGTATGATGAACCCGGAAGGCGGACCTGCGATGACGGGCCATAATCATGGGAGTATGGAAACGCCCTCTGCAACAAGCCCCGGAAAGACAAAAGCGATACAATCCTTTACCATTGATCAAAAAGCCAAAGAAGCCCTGCAACCGCTTTACACTGCTTATCTCGATCTTAAAAATGCCCTGGTGGCTGATCAACTGGCAACAGCACAAAAGTCTGCTAGTCAGTTGGAGGCAGCAATCGGCCAGGTAGATATGTCTCTTTTTAAGGGGGATGCACATAATGCCTGGATGGAATACAGCCGTGCCTTAAAAAAAGCCTCAGAGCATCTTCCGCATTTCAAAAGCATAGCAGAAGTGCGGACAGCTTTCCAACAAGTGTCCGATGAAATGATCGCTTTGACCAAAGCCTTTCATCCATTGGGAAAACCGCTCTATATACAACACTGCCCAATGGCCGATAGCAACAAAGGGGCGGATTGGCTCAGTACCAAAGCAGAGATCAAAAACCCCTACTTCGGTGAAACCATGCTCACCTGTGGTGAAATAACAGATACGATAAAATGAAAAATTTAATATCCATGTATAACCCGGCCTTTGAAACAGGCTTAAAATCCAATATGATGAAAACCATAAAAACAATGATTAAAATGGCTCTGGCAATAGTATTTACATTTTCCGTAGTCTCCTGTGGCAACAGTCAGAGCAAAAGTCAGGAAACAGAAGAAAAGGCTGCTACAAAGGCTACAAACCAGGAGCAAGCCCAAAAAATACTGTCTGCCTACCTGAATGTAAAAGATGCCCTTGTAGAAACAAACGGGGAAGCCGCCAGCAAATCAGCCGGTACATTAGTAGCTGCCCTCAATAAAATGGAAGGAGAACTGATCGACAAAATACGTTTCGATGCCGAACATATAGCTGAAACCAAAGAAGCAAGTCACCAACGAGACCATTTCAATACGCTTTCCGATAACATCTACCAATGGGTAAAAGCGAACGGAACGAATGAAGCTACCCTTTACCGGCAGTATTGCCCGATGGCATTTAACAATCAAGGTGCCTTTTGGCTAAGTAGCAGCAAGGAGGTACTCAATCCTTATTTTGGAGACAGGATGTTGCGCTGTGGTAGCGTGAAAGAAACTATTACCAAAAACTAAAATCTACAACCATGAAAAACGGGAGCTATAAAAAGTTTGGGCTGATGATGCTCGTCTCATTTGTTATCATGTACGGTGTTATGTTCCTCAATGCCGATGTGTGGGGCCACGTCATGCTCAGCACCACCCGAACCTATATGACCATTTTAATGATCGCCCCGATGGCTATTTCCATGATGCTTTTTATGTGGGGTATGTATGAGAATAAAAAAGTCAATTACATCATTCTTACCCTTGCTGCGGTGATATTTATCAGCACGTTGACGATGCTCCGCCAACAAACCTTTATTGCCGATGTGCAATGGATGAAAGCAATGATCCCGCATCACTCTTCAGCCATTATGGTGAGCCAGAAAGCCCACCTGAAAGACCCGGAAGCCATTAAACTGGCCGAAGAGATCATTGAGGCACAAAAGCGGGAAATTGCTCAAATGAAAAAGATGATTAATAGACTTGAGAACGGAGAATAGAACGTAAAAAAACTAGGATTATGGAACATCAACATTCAGGATCAGATCACCACGATCATCACGCCCACATGATCGAAGATTTTAAAAAGCGTTTTTGGATTTCCCTACTCATTACCCTTCCCATCGTAGTGCTGGCACCTATGATACAGGGTCTGGTGGGCTATGAATTCCGGTTTGCCGGGGATCGCTACCTCCAATTTATCCTATCCACCGTAGTCTTTTTCTATGGCGGATGGCCTTTCCTGAAAGGCCTGGTAGAGGAGATAAAAGACAAAGCACCCGGTATGATGACCCTGATTGCCCTGGCCATATCGGTGGCGTATTTCTACAGTTCTGCCGTAGTGTTTGGTCTGGAAGGAAAAATATTCTTCTGGGAGTTGGCCAGCCTGATCGACATTATGCTATTGGGGCACTGGATCGAAATGAAGTCGGTAATGGGTGCTTCCAATGCCTTGCAGGAACTGGCCAAACTGATGCCTTCGGAAGCCCATCGTATCAAGCCCAATGGCGAAACCGAAGAAGTACCTATTGCCAACCTCGAAAAAGATGACTTGATCCTCGTAAAGCCCGGAGAGAAAATACCAGCTGATGGGGAAGTGGAAGACGGAGAAAGCCATGTGAACGAATCCATGCTCACCGGGGAGTCCAAACCCGTGGCCAAAAAGCCGGGAGACGAAGTGATCGGTGGTGCGGTTAACGACAATGGTTCTCTTAAGGTCAGGGTAAAACACACAGGCGAGGATTCCTACTTATCGAAGGTAGTTGGTCTGGTAAAAGAAGCCCAGCAAACCAAGTCAAAAACCCAGAACCTGGCCAATAAAGCAGCCGGATGGCTCTTTTACCTGGCTCTGGCGGCTGGTATCCTTACCCTGATCGTATGGATTTCCCTGGGCAGCGAATTTGAGTATGCCCTGGAGCGCATGGTCACGGTGATGATCATTTCCTGCCCGCATGCCCTGGGTCTGGCTGTGCCGCTTGTGGTCGCCATCTCTACAGCTGTATCAGCACAAAAGGGACTGCTGATCCGCAACCGCACTGCTTTTGAAAACGCCCGCAAACTTACCGCCATCATCTTTGACAAGACCGGAACCCTGACCAAAGGAGAGTTTGGGGTAACCCGCTATACATCCGTTTCAGGGGATCACACCAAAGAAGAAGTGTTACAACTGGCCGCTGCTTTGGAAAGTAATTCGGAGCACCCTATTGCAGCCGGTATTATAAGAAAGGCCGAAGCACTCGACCTGAAATATAAAGAAGCCAGAGATTTTAACAGCATTACCGGGAAAGGGATAGAAGCGACCGTGCAAGAACAGCGCATAAGTGTAGTCAGCCCCGGTTATCTGAAAGAAGAAAACATTCACCAACCGGAAGGAGCTTTCAAAGATGCTTCAGAAACCGTTGTTTTTGTTTTGATGGAGGGAAAGCTGATTGGGTATATCGCGCTGGCTGATGAGATCAGGGAAGAATCCTTTGAAGCGGTAAAAACCTTAAAAGACAAAGGCATTACAGTAATCATGGCCACCGGGGATAATGAAAATACGGCCCAGGCCGTAAGCGAGCAACTCCACTTGGATGAATACCACGCTGAAGTATTGCCGGAAGACAAGCAAAAACTCATCAAAAAGCTGCAAGCTGAAGGCGCTTTCGTAGCCATGACGGGAGATGGCGTGAATGATGCACCCGCCCTGGCGCAAGCCAACATCGGGATTGCGGTAGGTTCCGGCACAGATGTAGCCGCAGAAACAGCCGATATCATCCTGGTGAATAGTAACCCGAAAGACATAGCCGCTTTAATTCTTTTTGGCACCGCTACTTATAAAAAGATGATGCAGAACCTTTTCTGGGCAGCCGGTTACAACATTGTAGCCGTTCCCCTGGCAGCCGGGGTACTCGCTCCCGTAGGCATAATTCTCAGTCCAGCCATTGGCGCAGTACTAATGAGCTTAAGTACAGTTATCGTGGCCATCAACGCCCAGTTGTTGAGGAGGAAGATGGTTTAATCTCACTCAGCATAAAATTCGAAGATGCTAGTGGCCACCTGTTGTGCGTGGAAGATTTTTCAAAATGCATTGCTTTTTTGAAGAATTTGTACCAATCAACCACTTAAACTGTAGATTTTATATTTTTATTATTTTTTAAAACACTATAAATCAGTGAATTAAAAAGTTCTATTCCTGTCCGGTCTATCGGAAAAATAGGCTGAATACATGGCTATAAAAAAGCAAAACCTTCATAAAACACTCCTATTAAGCGATTTATGAAGGTGATTATCTGCGATTTACTCCAAACTCTAACAAAAAAAAAGTAAATTTTAAATAGCCCAGGCCGAACTAATGTCGAACTTTTTCTTGCCTGATTTGAGGAGGTTAGCTGAATTATTTAATATTTCTAAATGCCTTATCAGTCTGTAATAGAATAAGAATAGTACTTACAGGTTGGCACATAGACAAACTCTTACTTATATAGTCTGGCCAAGTGTTCTGACTTCCTCCAAATTTTTCATCAACTTTGAACTCTCATGCAGAACAAACCGCTTCTCCACATCAAAAGTATGGTTTGTCCCCGCTGTATTATGACGGTAGAGGATGTGCTCTATGAACTGGACATTGACTATACTCAGATAGAACTGGGAGAAGTAAGCAATATTTTCCAGAGGAATTTGAATAGAGCACTCAGTCCTTTGTAATCCCTGCTAAGTTAAGCATGGCAGAATTCCCAACAGATTCATTGACAAGATACTACCGTCTTATCAATCTTCTGGAAAACCAAGTGAACACGGTAAATAATGAATACCTCAATGATCCACGATGGTTTCTTTTTTCACTCAGAGTAAGTCGGAAGCTTCTTTTTCATTGTAAAGGATTTTGCCTGCACTCGGCTGATACATTGTTTAATGAAACCTCTCAAAAGACCGAAGACAATACTTTTGTTGATGTTCCCGGACTTTTTGCCAACCTAAGACTTCAAATAGATTGCTATTCAACTTTTCATCACATATTCTTTGATGATGTAGATTGGGAAACTAAGCGTTTACGCTTCGATCTATGGAGGTACGATGCTCATGTACAAAGAATAAACCTGGAAATGGGAATCGAGGATGATTTTAAACAATTGAACGAATTAAGATCGAGCGTTGAAAAAAACTCCAATTTTAAATCGTACGGACCTCAAAAGCAGAAATTCATATTGGGTCACGATAGGCAGTTTGTCAATTGGAAATTTTTTCCATCCCGCTTGTCAAGAAAAACACATAGGATATCATGGACCGAATTATTTCAGCAAACCGGGATAAACCTGGAAGTGATGAACAGAGCTTATGGTTTTCTTTCAATGTACGTTCACTCAAATTTCTTTTCTGTTTTGCATCTGACTGAAATGGACAAAAGCGAATCGTATGAAGCCCGTAACTTCGCTATTACCTTTTCCTCTTTTTTGCTATGCTTTGCAATTGACGATCTCGCATCCAAATTCACTCCCGGAAAGCAGTTTGTGGAACAAATGAAAACAAAAGACTTTGAGATAGTCAAATCCTTTATTGATCAGGGCAGGATCAGGGGAAAAAATAAGAATTTTAACTAGTGACCTGACCGCGAAAAGAATCCGGCAACAGGCTATAATAAGACGAACCTTGAATTCTGGCCAAAGCATATGTATTGCATAATGTTTTTGGGGGGCAGGTCAATCAGATACCTTTCCATTCCCGTTCAGCCAATCCAACAAAGAGTTACTCATCACCACCATCTCCTCTATACTCAAGGGCATATCCTTTTCAATCCAATTTGATAGCAGGGAGAGCAGCCCGGAGGCCGTTGCTTCAATACGCCATTGCACGGCAAGGGAGGTGTCTCCCCGGGTCAGACCAAAATGGTCTTTCAACTTCAACAACAACACTTGTTTGATGTGTCCGGTCAAAACTTCACTTCCCCCTTTCCCAAAAATGGCTTTGGCTACCTTCCGGTTCTTTTTGGCATGGGTAAACATGAGTTGAAAGTTTATTTCGCCTGGTTTATCTGAAGCAAAGAACGTATGAGTGAAATCCGGCTGAGAACCCAGCAGTAAGTGTTCTTTGCTTTCAAAGTGCAGATAGAAGGTAGACCGGCCTACATCCGCTTCGTCTATAATGTCCTGCACCGTTACCGCCTCATAGCCTTTTTTAAGGATGAGCTTGACCAGTGCCTCCCAAAGAAGCCGTTTGGTCCGCCTGACCCTGCGGTCGTGATGTGATTCTTTCTCTTCCATAATACTAAATGCCGAACAAATGCCCTTTTCTGTTCAATACTGAACGAATGCCCTTTTCTGTGGATTGTTTGCCAGTTGATGAGCTTTTAAGTTTGCCCGACACTAAGTTCATAAATGAATATAATGTTCAAGTATACAAAACTTTTATTCAACCTACTGCTCATTGGTATTAGCGGGTTTACTGTCACTGCTTTTCAAGCTCCGCCATCGGCTAAAGAAATTGTAGAAAAGGCCTACTACAACCAGAGGAGCAATGCTTTCACTATGGAGATTTCGATGGAAGTAATGAGGCCAAAATGGACAAGAGAACTCACCTTCACCACCTGGTCGTTGGGGAGTGACCTGGGCATGATGCGCATTAAAAGTCCGGCAAAGGAGCGGGGCATAAGTTTCCTGCGGATCAAAGCGGAGGGTTGGAACTGGATACCTTCTATTGACAGAGTGGTAAAAATCAGCCCTTCCCAAATGTCGCAATCATGGATGGGTTCTGATTTTACCAATGAAGACCTGCTCAAAGAAGCATCAATAGTCCACGATTATGATCATACTATCCTGGAGGAAGAAATCCTTGATGGCAAGGCTTGCTACAAAATTGAGGCTATTCCCAAAAAAGATGCCGCTGTAGTTTGGGGAAAACTGCTCTTGTGGATCGATAAGGCAGACATGCTACAAGTAAAAACCGAATACTATTCGGAAACCGGAGAACTGATCAACACCCTCAGCCAAAGCAACTTTAAGCTGATAGATGGCAAAAAGATAGCTACCGAACTGACTATGTCACCTTCTAAAAAAGAAGGGTATAAAACAATGGTGAAGATCCGTGATGCCGATTTTCAGGCTGACCTGGAAGAGGACTTCTTTTCTATTGCAAATATGAAACAGCTTAACTAAAAGACTGTGAAGCAGCTCATCAAACTGGCCTGGAAGAATATCTGGCGTAAAAAAAGAAGATCAGTTATCGCCATAACATCCGTATCATTTGCCGTATTTCTGGCCATCAGCTTCAGAAGCCTGCAATGGGGCTCTTATGAGAAAATGATCGAGGCAGGTGTTAAGAACACCGGGTATGTGCAGGTGCATGCCGAAAATTATTGGGAAGATAAGTCCATCAACGACTTGCTGGAGGTGGACGATAAGCTTCTGTTAAAGATGAAGTCGGTTGACGGTGTAAAAGCTATTATTCCACGGCTTCAGAACTACACCCTGGCTTCCGGCCCCAGGCAATCAAAGGGTGTTTCCCTGATCGGTATTTCCCCGGAAGCAGAGAATGATCTTAACGGATTGACAACTAAAGTCATTGAAGGAAATTTCATATCCTCCGAAACCGGGGGCGCTATGCTGGGACAAGGACTGGCAGATTACCTGGAGCTGGGTATTGGCGATACCCTGGTATTATTCGGACAGGGTAATTATGGTACCGTGGCAGCCGGGAAGTATCCGGTGGAGGCCATTCTGCAATTCACCAACCCGCAACAAAACAAATCGCTGGTGTACCTGGGGCTGACCACGGCACAAGACTACAACAGTGCCTTTGGCAAAGTGAGTGCCTTAATGATCGATGTATCGGATCAGAAGCTTATTTCCGAGATCGCAAAAGATTTGAAAGAGCAGCTTGGGAATGACTTTGAAATAATGAGCTGGGATGAATTACAGCCGGGCATTCAGGACTCTATAAATACCGACACGGCCATTGCCACCATGTTGCTGAGTTGCCTCTACCTGATCGTGGGCTTTGGAGTGATAGGAACCATTGTGATGATGGCCCTGGAGCGAAAGCGGGAATTCGGAATGCTTCAGGCCAACGGTATGCAAAAACCCCGGATACAAGGATTGATCATCATAGAATCCATATTCATGGGCCTCATCGGTGTTATGATCGCTTTTATCGCAGCCGGGATGGTGGTGTCCTACATGCACTATAACCCCATCCCCTTATCGGGAGAAGCAGCCCGGTCTTTTGAGGCTATGGGTGCAGAACCCATCATTCAGTTTGCGGTCAAACCCGACTTATTCTTAAAGCAGGGGCTAATTGTATTTGCGATTATGATGATCGCCAGTTTGTTCCCCGTCTATTTAGTCAAAAACTTAAAAATCAGCCAAGCCATACGATGAATACCGGAAGACTAACCACCCGACTGGCCTGGAAAAACATCTGGAGAAACCAAACCAGGAGTTTCATTTTTATGGCTGCCGCCCTGTTGGGTATCGCCCTGGCCATACTGGCACTGAACCTGATGAAAAGCATCTCAACCCAAAGGCTGGAGGACGCCATCAGCATACAAACCGGACACCTGCAAATACACCGGATGGGATTTACAGATGATCACGATCCCGGTCTGTTTATTCAAAATGAAAAAGAGATAAACGGATTACTCTATGCCAATCGTGCCGCCATAAACTACTCCAAAAGGCAAGTGGTAAATGCTATGGCGGCTTCTGCGGAAAACGCTCTTATTTGTCTTGTAAAGGGTGTGCAGCCTGATCAGGAAAAGAAGGTAAGCGCGCTGGAAAACTATCTTATAGAAGGTAGCTGGTTCAATGAAGACATTTCCAATCCTGTTTTGGTCAGCAGTGAAATAGCCGGCAGGCTCAACCTCTCTCTTCACGCCAAGCTCATCATCACTATCAAGAATAGCAAAGGTGAACTGGAGGGTGGGGCTTTCAGGATTGCTGGAATATTCAAGACCCCCAACACCGCTTTCGATGAAGGCAATGTGCTGGTGGATTATAATGACCTGGCGACACTGACGGGGCTGCGCGAACCGCATGAATATGCCATACACCTTAATGATTCCGAACAGCTACCAGGCTTTGAGGCAAAACTCGATGCTGCCTTACAGGGAGACATTGAAGTGAAAAGCTGGAAACAACTGCTTCCGGAACTATTTGCCTTTTCAGGCTTTACCGACCTGGTCAGCGTACTGTTTACTATCATCATCCTGCTGGGGCTAGGGTTTGGACTGCTGAATACCATGAATATGATCGTGCAGGAAAGAACCCGTGAAATAGGGATGCTCAGGGCCATCGGGCAAGGGCAAGGTGCTGTCTTTCAAATGCTGTTCAAAGAATCTGGTTTGATGATGGGGCTTGGGGGACTTTGCGGAATAGCCCTTGGGGTGACCCTGGTCGCCATCACATCCCAAACCGGGATTCGTTTAGGTGATGGCTTCGGGTCGCTCGGCATACGGTCGGTGATTTACCCAGCCATTTTTCCGGGCCAACTGGCCATGCTACTGGTACTGACCCTGATTATGACCCTGGTCATCTCAGCCCTGCCCGCCAGCAGAGCCTATCGCATCGACCCCAGCAAAGCATTAAAAGAATACTAGCTCATGAAAAAAGTTATACAGCTTAAAAAGCTAAGTAAGATCTATAACCCTGACACCATTCCCGTAAAGGCAGTCCATGAGGTAGATCTTGAAATTGCCGCAGGTGAATTTACCGTTATCGTAGGGGCATCCGGTTCAGGGAAAACCACCCTGCTCAATTTAGTTGGCGGTATCGATGTTCCGACCAGCGGTGAAGTATGGATAGATGGCAAACTCACCAACGATATGACCGAAAGGGAGATCACCCGCTTCAGGAGAGATCATATCGGCTTTGTATTTCAAAACTTTAACCTGCTACCGGTATTGACAGCCAAAGAGAACACAGCCTTTGTGATGGAACTGCAAGGAATTGAGAGGTCACAAAGAGAAGCCAGGTCACTGGAATTACTGAGCAATGTTGGGTTGGCTGAAAAGGTGGACGTAAGGCCCGCCAAACTCTCGGGAGGGCAACAGCAACGGGTTGCGGTGGCAAGGGCCTTATCACATAAGCCGAAATTTGTGCTGGCCGATGAACCCACCGCCAGCCTGGATTCAAAATCAACGGCTGGTTTACTGGATATTATGTTAGACCTGAATGAGAAAGAGGGGATAACTTTCCTGTTTTCTACCCATGACCAGAGAGTGGTGGACAGGGCCAGAAGGATCATCGAGTTTGAAGATGGGCGGATCAAGTCCGATAAGCGCTTGTAAGTGATGCTCCCGGTAAAATCATCAATCCTGATCGCAATCACGCTTTTTGTACTCAGTGAAAACATAAGGGCCCAGGAAAGCAAAAGCCAGGTAAGCCCAAAGAGTGAAATGCGCCTGGGAGGCTATGTCAAGTACATGAATATTGTGATAATACCAGAACTGGAAGGCCAGTGGATGTTTGACAACCTCATCCACAACCGGCTCAATTACCACTGGAAGCTAAATGCACATTGGAAGCTTCAGGTAGAAATGCGCAACCGCATCTTTTACGGCCAGAGTGTGCAGATAAATCCGGTATTCGGACAAATGTTTGACCAAAGCCTGGATTACATAGACTTAGGCACCAACCTGGTAGAAGAAAATTCTTTTGTGATACATTCGGTATTCGACCGGGCCAATGTTACCTGGAGCAAAGGTAAGTGGCTGGCCACTGTAGGTAAGCAAAGGATCAACTGGAGTCAGAGCTATGTCTGGAATCCCAACGACATCTTCAATGCCTACTCCTTTTTTGATTTTGACTATGAAGAAAGAAGAGGGTCGGACGTTATCCTGTTGAGATATGCTACCGGACCATTATCATCTCTTCAATTCGCAACCAGCCTGCACGATGATCCGGACAGCCTCATAGCGGCCATATATCACCGCTTTAACCGGTGGAATTATGATTTTCAGATCATAGCGGGCAAATATCAAACCGATGTTTACACCGGGCTCGGCTGGTCAGGGCAGATCAAAACCGTTGGTTTCAGTGGAGAGTTGAGTTATTTCCAGCCCTACAGCGGAGTGAATTCCGGGGAAGCTTTGGTGGGAGATGTTTCTTTCGACTACCGCTTCCCCAACACATTGAACCTGCGGCTGGAATTCATTTACCACAGTAACCCCGGAACGGCACCTGACGGCACTTTTTTTCAACAGCCTGTAACGGCCAAAACAATAGTATTCAACCATTTTTCAGTCTTTGCGAGTGCTGATTATGAGATCACACCATTGCTCAAGACAGGGATAAACGGCATTTGGAACGTGGACGATCAATCCTGGTTTGTAAATCCAACCCTCACGGCATCACTCAATCAAAACACCGAATTACTGGTAGCCTTACAAAGCTTTGGCGGAGAGCCGGGAAGCCTCTATACAGGCTTTGGAAGCTTTTTGTACACGAGATTGAAGTTTAATTTTTAATACCCATATGATGACAAGAAGAACGAGTAAAAACGACACAATAAGGAAATGGATTATCAGGATCGGCATTGGAATAGCGCTTTTGGCAGGGCTAATGTTCCTGGTTCATACCATTATCCAGGCCCATCAATAGGTGATGCGAATACGCATGTGGATGGACCGGTGGTGTAATAGGGTCAGTAGTGCACGGCCCACATTATGGCGAAAGCTTTATTTTCTTTAGCTTTGACATTAGTTGAAACCCGGTGGTCAAATCCACTCAACTGGATGCTGCTGTGCCACCTTCCACCATATCCGCTCTGTCCTCTGGCGAGTTTGTGGGCATGGTGGCTGATGATCCTGCACAGAAGATCAAGCATAAGCTCTTTCACAACGAAATTATCAATGACCATGAAGTCTTGCGAAAGGAAGAGCTGCAGTATAAAAATATACCGGACGTTCGCCAGCTTGGTAAAAATGAGGTGGAAAACAATTACCGAAGGATTAAGCAGGAAGTCCGGGACATCATAGAAATTGAAATGGAACGCATTTACAATAGTCCTGAACTTGCCCATTTGCTGATTGTGGATGAATAAACAGCTTAACCGATACACAACAAAAGCTCAATGCTTTTAAATATCTTCGCAAAGACATTTGAATTATTGCGTTAACAAATCCTGTAACTGAAAACTACGAAACTTCAATTGTACACGGGATTAAGTTGGACGCCACCGTATGAGTGGGTCTGGATTTTCTGTGTACAGGGTATTCGTAGTACCTCAGTTATGGATTGGCCATGGCCCACGCTGCATTTTACTCTACAGCGTAGGCAGATAAAACTCTGCTTATGGATTCTATCCATCTTAAAACCTATGAGGTTTTAGCCTTTTCCATTGTCCGTAAACAATGGGAAAAGAAAAAGATCATTGCCAAATCCCGAGAAAAACTACAGGACTACTTACAGGACATGGGATACTCAGAATATAAGACAATTAAGGAGTCTTAAGGAATGTGTTAAACCTTAACATCTAAGAACGATCTTTCAATAATATCTTTATTTTTATCTCTATTCCGGGAATAAATGATTGGTTCATTTGTTTCCTGGTAGCTCAATAGCAGATCTGGGAGGAAAGCGTTGAACGAGTTTTGTTTTAAACTTAAAAAACGCTGCTAGTATGCCTGCCTTAGTATTTTTGCCTCGTGCATTTAAGGGGTTTCTGATTCTCTTCATATTTTGTAGTGGTACTATAAGTGCCCAACTTTTAGAACACCACCCGGAAAAGTACTGGCTCCGTTCCCAATCCACAACATCCTATAACAGTTTGATTCCAGCCAACTTCATAGGTAACTACCCAACCCTGAACTTTTCTCAAGATGATTATCAAAAGCAACTTAAAGGCATAGCCGAAGAACCTTCCGGCACCCTATTTCTGGTACTCAAGAATCAGGGCGATCTTTCCACGGAAAAGCCCCTGTTACAAATAGGTCGCTTTGTGATCTATACCAACAAGGTACTACTGGACGGACAAGAGCTTTCTATAGATACCATCAACGATAAAGCTTCTATTCTGCGGCTCAATTTTCAGGCCCGGCCCAACCAGCTCTTTATCGCTCCACGAGTACGAATCCATGAAGATGTACATATATCCGAGATCATCTTTTACGACCGTATGCTGGAGCCCGAGCAAAGACGTATTGTTGAGTCTTACCTCGCGATGAAATACTCTGTGAACATCACCGATAACACCAACCCCGAATTAAGGGATTACCTTGACATCTTCAAGAATAAGGCCTGGTCCTCCCGTTTGGATGGCTTATACAATCAGGAAGTATTAGCCTTAGGACGGTTGGATACCATTGGCTTTTACCAAAGCCAGACCTACAGCTCCGATGCCCATAGCATTAGCCTGAGCCTGCAACCCGAGGCAGAACCCGGAGTCATGCCTGAACTGGAAATGGAAGACGGTTCCCTGCTGATCCTTTCCCGAAAAGAACAGGAGGCCCTCCAACAAGATTGCGGGAGCAGCCCCGAGGTGAACACCTGGAAGTTGCGGCTGATCAACTGGCAATCCAAAGAACCTACCCTCTATCTCACCCTGGATACTATCCTGGATAGCGCCCAACAACCTTTGCTGACCGATGGAAGCACAACGATCCCCCTTAAAACCGTAGAATTAGCTAGGCATACCCAATTAGCCATCCCCTTAAATAAAATGGAAACCAGAGGAGATTTATACCTCACTCTGGGAGTCCCTGAACAGGAATGCGATCCTCTGGCTGAAGTGCTGATCAGAGATTGTGACCCGATGGATTCTACAGCCAACCAAGTGTACATACAAGTACAGCCGGAAGCTTTACCGGCTACCCTCAACTTAGTCAACCTGAATACCAAAGAAGCCCTGCAAACCGACTTGAATGATCCGGCCATATTAATCGGTCAATTAGGAGCCGGACAGTACCAACTAAGCCTCTCCAACGAAAACCGTCTACTCTCCGATAAAGTATTCCACCTGGGGAGCTGTGAAAATGAACTCTTAGCAAGTGCTACCGATAATCCCAACCCATTTGAAAATATTGAAGGAAGCCCCTCCTGGGTGGTATCTGCCCTACCCGGAAACGGGCCTTCCGAACTCAATGAGGAAAACGTTGATGCCTATTTAAAATCCCTGGGCATTGATCCTAATACCACGGACCAGGTGGTACAAAAAGGGATCGAAGTCTATCCTAATCCCGGATCACGCTTCGCCCCCGTCAGTTTTAGGTTAGGAGGACTGTCAGGAATATCCTTTACTGTTCAGATATACGATAGTAAAGGGAACCTGATGGCCCGAAAGGAATTCACTCCCCAAGGCGAGATGTCGGAGTTTCGACATCGTTTTCGGGTGGACGGCTCCTACTTTATCCGCTTTATCTCTGCGCAGCACTCAGAGACCAAGCATCTACGCATCAAGTCCAATTTATAGTAAACCAAACCTACCATGTTACAACGTATCAACTCCATAGCGAGCCTGTTTCTTATTGTCCTGTTTCTTTTACCCGATGGTGTTCGGTCTGCCCAAGCCTGGGGTCAGTTTGCTCAAAGCTTTGACGAACCGCTTCGATATAGTGGAACCTTAAGCCTGGTACCCGAAAAACAACCTAGCCCAATCAGTGGCCAGCCTGAGCCAGTCATTACCAAACATAGCCCGGCCAATAATGCCGTACAAACCTTCACCGCTATAGAGGAAGTGGCCTATCTGGGTAATCACCCTTCCGATCCTATGAATCAGGCAGCCAATGATGTGTTCCGCGTGGAGGTGAAAGGACTTACCCAGGAAAAATACGCCACCCTGAGCTACGAGGTCAACGGTTTAGCCAATGGCTTAAATCTGCCCAAATCCATCAACGGAGCACCTTCCTACGTAGGAGCAAAACTGGAAGTGGGAGAAGATTGGCAGAAGGTAGAGCAAGCTGTTCCTGTTTCCCAATTAAACGAAGGGATCAACTTGATACGTTTCCACACCCCTCATTTATTCCCTTCCTGGGTGGAAGTGAAGAATGTACAGATACAACTTAGCGATGAAAGCATTAAAAGTCTCACTTTAACCCAAATTGTGCGGCAGGCAGCCCAGGAAGAGAGCTTTACGGCTAAGCTGGATGAAACTGCGCTTACTTCCTATCGTGTGGAGGACATAGATATGCCCGCCATTCCCCGCAACATCGTAAACGTGACCCGTGATGGTTGGGGGTATTTGGTGGCCGGTAACAGAGATCAGGTAGTACAAATCAAACTGGGTGTAGACCGCGCAAAAGTACCGGCCGGCACCGGTATAGAGGAAGTGCAGATCTTTTATTTTGATCACTCCTCCCACACCTGGCAAATTACTCCGTCTGAAAACATAGCGATGGACAAGGCCGATATGGAAGGTCAAGGCCCCGGTGGTACCGATTACTTTGCCGGACTGATCAAGACCCCGGAAATGCCCGAGGCCAGTGCCTTTATGCCCACCACAATCAGCGACATTAAAGCCGCTAACCCGGCAGCGGAAATGCACCTGATCCAGCCCCCTTCAGTTAGCCAGACCGGGGAGGCCCAAATCAACTACCCGCTGGTAGTGCCCGAAGGCCGTCAGGGGATGACCCCCAATATCAACCTGAATTACAATAGCGATGCCGGTACCGGATGGATGGGAATAGGCTGGAATATCAACGTGCCAGCGGTAAGGATAGACACGCGTTGGGGTGTGCCTACATTTGATGCCACCCTGGAGAGTGAGGTGTACAGCTTGAACGGAGAATCACTGACCATGGAGGGTGGGATCAAAGCCAACCGTAACCCGGGTAACCGGCCTGCCCTGGATAGTGTGCATTTCTTTACCCGGACTATGCACGGCTATAAAAAGATCATCCGCTATGGCACCGCTACCACCAATTACTATTGGGAAGAAGTGTCAGCCGGAGGTACGCACTTTTATTATGGTACTACTGATGGAAACAGCCTGGATACGAACGCAGTTTTGAAGGATGGCTCAGGCAACGTATTACGCTGGTACCTCAAGCGTGTAGAGGATAAGTGGGGGAACAACATCACCTATAATTATACCACGTACCACAACAATAGCAGTGGCAATATCAAAAGTGGTGGTAAGCAAAGAGTGTTGGGTAACATCCGTTACACCGGTCACGGCACCACTGCGGGCAATTATGAGGTGGTTTTTGAGACCAGCGGCAACCGCATGGACGGTCGGGTAATGATGAATCTGGGAGAAAAACTATTGGACGACCGCCAACTGGATGCGGTTAAGGTGAACTATTACGACAATGGCACTCCTCAGGAAGTCAAGCGTTTTGACTTTCATTACATCAACGGTGATTTTGATGTACATCCTTTACTGGAGAAAGTGGTGGAGTACCGTGATCAAAAGTATTTCTACAAGCACACTTTTGACTATTACAACGGTGATTTACGTTTTAACTACCAGCAAAACCTGCACGCTGGAGACCGGAATAATATGCTGTTCAAGGATATTCCCAATTCCATGGATGGTCATAAGCAGGCTCTTTTTGATGGTTTTAAACCCTCAGGCATCAATACCACAACCACCCGGGGAGGAAGTGGTGGCGGTGGCGGTGGACTGGGGCTCGCACTTGGTTCCTGGCCTGTGCCGGACAAGACCTTTGCGTTTTCTTTTCGCCTGGGTTGGGGAAACCGGTACACCCGCGATAAAGTAAGTCTGGAAGATATGAACGGTGATGGTTTGCCTGATTTGGTTTACGACCGTAAAAACGGGGGTGCTAATTACGCACCTCTAAGACTGAGCCAAGCGGGGTACTTAGATTTCAAGGGTGAAAATGATATTGATTACTATGCGGATCTACTAGAATCGAATACCAGCGATTTTACCTATGGCTTTGATTTTACCCTACCCTTAAGAGTTCTTTATTACGGGCGTAACTGGAAGGATTCTAAAACCGAAACCAGTCGCTATTTAACCGATTACAATGCAGATGGGATAAAGGACCTGGTGGTGCCTAATGGTCAAAGTTCCAGTATGGTACTATTTGGAGAAGTATCTCCTTCGGGTAAGGTGAGCTTCAACCCCTCCAGTGAACATACCCCTAACCCGGTGGTAAAAGGGCAAAGTCCGGCCACTATTCCGATTCCCCAGGATACCTTAAAAGACCTGGAGATCGTACGCACCTGGATAGCCCCGTATTCCGGTAGTGTTACCATAAGTGGTTCCGTGGAGCTCGACTATACCACCGATGATTATGTGTATGCCGCTATTCAGAAGAATAGTAGTTACCTGACGGGTATGACCGCCATTACCGATACGGTTCTGCCTACTGATATGAGCATTATCAACAGTTTTGCGGTGAATAAAGACGATACCCTCGTCTTTCGCCTACGTAGCAACCAAAACGGTTATGGGGACCTGGTACACTGGAACCCGGAAGTAACCTATACCTCCGGCACCAATACCGATGGAAATGGCACGGATTATGGGCAAACGGATTACGAAGAAGCTTTTTTATTGTCTGCTTATGAGGGAGTTCAATTCCTGGCTGATCGAAGTTTCAGGATTAACTGGCCGAATTTCACCGTACCCCAGCTCAGTGACAAAGTAACCTTGCGTATCCGGGTAAGGGCCGAAGATACTGATGATGGCAGCGTAATAGTAGACAAGGTCTATGATTATGTGATCCCCCCGTCTACCCAAAAGACCCCTTTGCCATCACAATTCAAAGAGCCCGGGCAAAGCACGGCCCCGGCCTTTATGCAAAGTATGACCACCATACCCGATGTAGATGCCGATCCGCAATACCTGGGGACGGTAACTTTTGAAGTGCTGAGTACTTCCAATGTGGACTGGCAGGATATAGACTGGCGTCCCGAGGTGGAATTCGGTCCTGAGTGCGGGGAGGCAGATGCGGTTAAATACCCTACTGTGTATTACCAGACCTACAACCGCGTGGCCACTATGAATGCACCACACTCCACCTCTTCCTACAGTGCTGGTACAGACCTGGTGGTATGGCCTGCTTTTAATACCAGTGATTTCACCGAGATTTTTCACGATGATGAATTGGGAGGAGGGCATAATTACCACGCCTATATGGTGGTAAAGGGTAATACCAAAGTATTGCAGGCGGTATACCTTAAAATATTTGAGAACTCCGTTTCTTATTATGAATTGCCAACGGTATTCGGAGATCAACCCACCACTACCCTTAATCTAAGCCAGGCGGCAACCGGCCATACCTTTTCATCGTCTGTTGTTACCGGAACCAATCTTTATGTAGAGTTCTTTGCTCCCAATCCCCGGATCGGGAAGATGCTGGCAGATCATGCTGTTCCCAATATTTATGACGTAGTGGATGGAGGTACGGGTGAGGCTATTGAAATCTCAGGCTTCAATGTTTTCTTTGAGCAGCGCAGTGAATTACAGGACTACCTATTGGGCTGGGGCCAATTCTGCTGGAGTCAACTAACCGCTCAGGCAATACCCACTGCAAAAATGAGAAGCCCCTACACTTCTCTCGCAGAGAATAATGATTACAGCAGCGGGGAGCCCCCAAGTATCCAGGATCTGGAAAATAATGAACAACTAAACAGTCAAAATCCGATGGAACAGGAATTTTGGTTGCTACAGGCTACAAGGGGCGAGAAGGAACTTAACGAAGGCTCACCTATACCAACCAGTATGTTTGAAGACCGGACAACCTTAGACCGCTGGGCTTTTTTAGGTACATATGTGGGAGCGTACCGCTATGATGGAATGACCATACCCGGCAAGTTAGCTGAGCCACCTCGCGAGATAAATACCCAACCTTTGCCTACCCCGGGTACCTACGGTGCTATTGCCTATCCACAGATTCAAACGTCTTTTACATTAAGCCAAACCTCCGGTTCAGCTATAAGAGGTGCAGGTGTAAGCTATGTTCCATCTGAGACTATTGAAGATGCGGAGAAATACCATAGCAAGACGATATCCTCTTTTATGGATGTGAATGGGGATGGGTATCCAGACCTGCTTTCAGGTATAGTTACCGATTCTTTGGTGATCACTTCCACGGATCCTCTAGGAGGGCATAAAGATTATCATCATGTGCTAGACATTAGTCAATCAGGGATGACCAAATCCATAAATGTAAGCCAGGGATCAGTAGCCAGTGGTACGTTTATTAACAATGACAGGCGCTTTACAAACATCGCAACCCTTGGTACAGGTATTTCGCAAAGCCTGGGACATACGGATAGCGAAGCAGAATGGCAGGATATAAACGGAGACGGTTTGCCGGATCGCATTCATAAATTAAGTAAATCGGCACTTAGTCTTGAATTGAACAATGGAACCGGGGTAGCCCCGGGAGTAACGATTAGTAATGCCACAACCAGTCATTTGCTGAATTACAATGAGGGTGTAAATGATATCCTATTTAGCATAGCGGGGCAGGAAGCCTGGGCGGGTCTGAGTTATACCCATGGCTCCAATGTTCAACGCCTTAATTCTGAATCTGAGAAAACGATGGTGGATATCAATGGAGATGGGTTGGTGGATATGCTGGAAAAAGTAGGAACGAATGTACAATTGTACCTGAACAATGGTACCTCTTTTAACCTGTATACTTCCACTGGAATCTCGGATATTCCGGATCTGAACCGTACTGAGGGTCTTGGTGTGGCCACTACCGGAGGAGGTACTTTTGCTTTTCCGGTTCTCCTCTTCCTGTTTTTCAATCTGAAGGCCACCGTTTCAGGGGATGGACAGGGGGAATTTGCCGTAAACAAGAGTACCTCCACTTTTAAGGATATGAATGGCGATGGTTACCCGGATATGATACGCCATGACGATGATGACGGATTACTGGTGTATTTATCGGCCATTGGTAAAAGTAACCTGCTAAAAAAGGTGACTAACCCATTGAAGGGGAGCTTTACCATGAATTACAAGAGGGTGGGTAACCGCTATGGTTTGTATGATACGGAAGTCCATATCCATACTACCCCTGAGAATGACCGGATGGTGTGGGATATGCCGGAAAGTAAGTGGGTTATGGATTCTCTTATTGTGGATGACGGTCTGTATATGGAGAATAGTTCCCGCGATGATATTGACGGTTGGGATGACAGGGCCTACAGCTTTGCCTACGATGGAGGTATCAAAAGCCGCAGGGAACGGGAGTTTTTAGGGTTTACCCGGGTAGAGACACGGCACCGGCCCAATAGGGAGGACGTTCCTCCTTATTCAGCTCAAGACCACAAAAGAAAATTCTGGATTTCTAAAGTAAATGATTATTTCCGTCCTTCTAATAATGATCATAGTTACCGCAAACGTTTTGAGCATATGCGCGGCCTCTCTCCAAGTAATTATACCCTGTTGTGTGAAGAATGGAGAGCCCCGGATGGTGATGGAGGGCCAATAGTTCTGTTTGATACAATTACCCTCATATCCCAGGATAAACGTGAATACGAGTTCCAGGAAGTCAGTACCGACCGCACGGACAACCTCAATTTCAACCGTGTGTATAAGGATGGTAACGATGAGTTTGTAGCCGTGAACTGGAATACCGTTTCTGAGACCCAGACCCTGTTCCCCGCTGTTATCGCCACTGAGCACATTGCTGCGCCTGATCTTACCCCTTGGTATGATAAGCAGAATATTGATCAATACCTCATGAACCGTTACGAGTACAAGTACGACAACTACTTCAATGTGGTAGAAAAGGTAGATGAAGGTTTATCTGCCGATGTGAGTGTTCAGAAGGTCATAGTCGATACCCTATTTGTGGAGGAATACGAATACTATGAATTCGAATATACCCAGGCTGATGCTATAAATGGCAATTCCCCTTTTACAGAATTGCTGTATACCGACCCTGTAAGCGGGGATCAATGCTACCTGGTAACCTTTGAGGATTTTGATGCGGATACCGTCTGTCTGCCATCTTATTTTGTGAATCCCCCGGAAGAGCCCTGCTGGGACCCTGACCCATCCAGTGGTGAAGGTCCAACCTATACTCTTGTCTTGCGCAAACTGGTTCGCGACACTGTACTAGTAGAGGAGGAGCAACACAGTACCAACTTCAAAGCTCCTATCATCGCCCACATGGAGTACTTCCTGCCGGATGAGGCTGCTGGACGTACCAACGCTTTACAAGACCATAAAATCTACATTGGTGATATCCAGAACGGTCTGACGCGACATGCCCATATGGATAATCTCACCCCTAATAAGAAAGCGGTGGAGACTATGGCCCATTATGCCGATGGTAGCATCAAATCACTGACTGAATTCACTTATGATGTGTATGGAAATGTCACCCAATTGATTGGCCCACCTAACCATCAGAATCAACAGCTAACCGTTAGTTTTACCTATGACGGTGAAGTGAAGCAATTCATCACAGGCGTTTCGAATTCCTATGGGGAGCGCATATGCAGGAATTACGATTACACCAACGGTAAGAAGTTAAAAGAAGTGGATGTAAACGGTCATGCTATGGGGTACCACTACGATGATTTTGATCGGCTGATTGGTGTTTACGGACCTAAAGCTTTCCATAACAGCGGTTATGCTGCTACTATTGCCTTTGACTATTTCCCCATCGGGATAGATTCAGCTATGGCTATCAGCGGTTCTGAATACCGCCTGGGCGTACCCGTGGCTATTACCAGCCATAATGTGAACCCCCGTGAACTGGCTAATGAGCCTGTCAGTTGCTGGAACGGGGTGGAGGGAAATCCCGCGAATGATTGTGCGGCAGTCTGTGATTTCGGAAGCCGTCCGGCCATCTTGGACCCGCTTAAAACGGCCACCTTTATGGACGGTCTCAAAAGAGTAGTGCAAGTGAAGAAGGAAGTGCCGAAAGACAGTGCCGGAGTAGCCAACGTCAAACAAATGCTGGTAAGTGGCATAACAGAATACGACCGCCAGGGACGGGATAGTACCCTAAGCTTACAGGTTGAAGAATTGATTTCCGGCAGCTATCCCTTAGGTAAGTTGAACACTCAAAAAAGCAGTTCCTACCAGGTTAAGTCGGCTTATGACTATATCGGTCGATTGGAAAAACAGGATTTGATCCGCGAATCTTCCGGTAGCTATTCTGAGGTGCTGATGGACTACACCTGGACGAACCTGGATGGCACGGATACCTACAACATACTGACCAATTTTGAAGGTCAGAACGTTCGTTCTTACCACAATTCTAAAGGTCAGGAAATAGCCTCCACCCAGTCCGGTGCCGGCACCACCTATTTTACCTTTGATCCACTGGATCAGTTGTTGAAAGTCATCGATCCGGTAGGAGACAGTGTAAAATACCAATACGACTTTATGGGCCGGGTAACCCAGGAAGAACATACGGATAAGGGAACCACCGTTTTTACCTATGACAAAGCCAATAATATACGGACTATTGAACGTGCTGAAATAGCTCCCAGCACCATTCAGATGAACTATAACTATAACCGTCTTACCCAACGCACCTATCCCAATTCCAATGGCATTAACCAGGTCCGTTATACCTATGGCAGTCGTAACGATGGCAAGAATGGGGCAGGCAGGGTTGTGCAATGCATACAAGGAATAAACTTTAAGGTAGAATACTATAAATATGATGACCTGGGGAACCTGGTTTACGAAAAGAAAAGCCTGAAAACCCCACAAGCAAAACTGCGTCATTTTACCACCGAATTTGAATACGATTCCTGGGGCCGTATCCAATGGATGAAATACCCGGATGAGGAAGAGGTGAACTATGTGTATGGACTAAGCGGAGAGTTAGAAGGGATCAATCCAGCCTCCATGACACCCACCCCGGATAACCCCATAATAGATAGTATTCGCTACGATGGTTTTGAGAATATAAGCCGGATTAGGTATGGCAATGGCACTCAAACCAATTTCACCTATGATGGATATGCCAAGCGGTTAAGCACCCAGCAACTTGATGTGACCGGTGGAAGGTTGCTTGATAAGACCTTTACCTACAATGCCACTAACAATGTGCATACGGTTGTCAATACCGCCAGCGGCATTACCGTAGGATCGGTTAAATTCGGAGGGGAGTACGATCATACCTATACCTATGACAATGCCAACCGTTTAACGCAGAGTATCTCTGATTATGGAGATCCGGACCAAAACAATAACCAGAACTACCTGGAATTGAATATGACCTACAATGCGGACGGAGGTATAAACAGTAAAGAGCTGATCAATCTGGATCGCCAGGGTAGTTCGCTGTTGTATCATAATTATGACAATGACTATACCTATCAATCCGCCAAACCCCACCAGTTAGATCGCACTGACCCTAGTCATGGCTTAAGCCATGTGAAATATCAATACAATGATGAGGGAAGCATTACCCAACAAACGGATTATATAGGCAGCCAGGTTTTCTCCAAACAGAATTTCCGGTGGAATGAGGAGCAGCGTCTGGAAGCCGTTAAGAACGATAATGGCGTACACCATTATGTATATGATCAGAATGGCGAGCGCATATTGAAAAGTACGTTACGGGAATCAGGTACTGCACAGAACGGGCAAGGTACCAGTTCCGGTACCGGCTTAGATCCCTATATTGTATATGCCAGCCCCTGGTTTGTAGCCACTCACTACATTGAAGTAGTAGAAGCCAGTAAGCACTATTATATGGGTGCTCAAAGAGTAGCCAGTGCTTTAATTACCTATGATTATGAAACCCAGGTAGATGATTCGTGGCCGGACCCTATAGGAGGAGGAGAGCCCCCCGAAGCAGTTTTGCTTAACTTGCAGGATGTTCTGGATCACTTTGAGCTGGAAGAAGGAGAAGACTATGTACTGGAAGAAATGGATAACAGTCAAAGCATAGAAGATTACCACTCGGAAAGCTATTACAATACAGCTATCGAAAACTGTGATGAACAAGATGAGCAATGTTATTGTGAGATCAGCATGTATTGGGCCGGGCAAAACGGGGTAGAATGTCCCGAGTACCGCATCATGTACTGGTATCACCCGGATTACTTAGGCCATAACGAAGCCATCACCAACCAGGCCGGACAGCCATACCAGTATTTCCTACATAGTCCCTTTGGGGATAATATAGTACATGACCATAGCTATCAGGGTAGTTATTCAGTGCCATGGCGTTTCAATGGAAAAGAATACGATCAAGAAACCGGAAACTATTACTATGGGGCAAGGTATTATGATCCGAAGTTGAGTATTTGGTTATCAGTTGACCCTTTAGCTCATATGGCACCAGGTTGGACACCTTATCGTTTTTGTTTTAATAATCCAATTAATGTTATAGACCCGGATGGATTGATAGAACAACCGTTAAAAGGTAGAACTGCTGTTAACAAGAAAGATACTAAGAATGGAGGCTGGGGGCTGAAAAATACAATAATAAGAACGTCTACTTACCGAGAAATTCGAAATGTCGGAACCAGTCCTCATATAGGAATTGACTATAGAGCTTCTGTGGGGACGGCATTTTATTCTTTAGGTGATGGAACGGTTTCCGCAATCGGAGAAACTTCTGGTGGGGCAAAGTATATTACTGTGGAATATGCTAATGGCGATAATGTCAGATTCCTTCATATAAGTGGTACAGCGGAAGGATTGAAAGTAGGTAGCCCGGTAAAGGAGGGTCAACAATTAGGTTTAACCGGTGCCACAGGAACGAAACAACCCCATTTGCACGTTGATGCAACAGATAAGGATGGGAACAGAATCAATCCTGAAGGGGCAAATTATGGTAGTTTGACAAATCAAGAGTTCTTTGATGATTATGCTTGGGATTATAATTCTGTTCCTGATAATTCCCAAAATTCATCAGGAACCAGTCCAGTTGTAGGCACAAGTGGCTCAGTAAGCGAACTTAGTGGCCCAGATTGGGCAAGAAGTAATAAAATTCTTTCCCATATCTATTTCATTTTTACAGGAAAAGACCCTGGGTTAACTGATCAGCAAAATTTAAGATGAAAAATCCAGGAATTTTAATTTTTTTCTTAACCGGTGTAATTTGCTCATGTAATCTTATAAATGAGAAACATACCAAAGGTTTGTCTGATTGTCATATTGGCACATATGAAGAGTTAATTGGTAGTCAAATATCCCAAGCTAAAAACATATTAGAAAAAGAATTTTATGTAAAGGACACTTTACTTGAGGATGAAGGTGAGAGCTGGAGAGCCTTACTGTGTTGTAGAGATAGTAGTTGTAATTCTCCATTCATGTTAGTAGAAACTTCATGGGTTGATAAATCTTTGATACAAAGGCTATCAATTCTTGGTGGTACTATATATATTCATAATGATTCAATTCAAGTAAACTCACATGTTTCACAGGTAAAAGAGTACTTGTCAAATGAGATTCCAAATGCCCCCGATGGTTACTTTTTTATTAAGGATAAGCTTTGCCCGAACGTGTTTTACGAGGTGGAGACTTCTGAAAAAGACAGTTTACTTTATTATGGAAGGATAACAAATATTGAACAGATAAGTAATGATGCTATCATTACGAAGATTATAATTCATCCACGTGCCTCGGGTAGTTAACCTTAAAAGTTATTGTACCCCCTGGCGTTTTAACGGTAAGGAGTACGATCAGGAGACGGGGAATTATTATTATGGTGCAAGGTACTATGATCCGAAGCTGAGTATTTGGCTATCCGTTGATCCTTTGGCAGAGCAGTTCCCAGCGTGGAGTCCTTATAATTTCTCACTTAATAACCCTATAAACCTAGTAGACCCTGACGGGAATGCCCCTGGTGATCCACCGCGGTTCGGGGGCTCTTTTGGCCTGACATTATCCAGTGGCGGACATTTCCGGGCCAGTTTGGGTTTTGGAACCAGCTATCAATCAGGAAGTTTTATGGTCAGTGCCATGGCTTCAAACTTTGGACTGGGAACGCGCCACGGTTCTACCGGTTCTATGGGCATGCACGGTACCTTGGTAGGTAGCTTGGCTTTGACCGGGGGTGGTGGGCAAGCTGCACTCCTGAGCCTGAACACTTTTGCCAATAGTTTTGCGACAGGGGTTACGAATAGTTTTAAAAACTCGGGAACCCTAGGGAGTAACTTTGCCTACAGTACGGCAGGAGGCTTTCAGCGGGTAGGCTATGCTGGGTTCCGCTTTGGCGATGTGCAAGGCAATTTTTACAATGATGTGATACCTGGCCTGGGCAGCCGGGGCGATGAATACTGGACAGGGGGAGGCTCTTTACAATTCTCCACGGGCAATGGGTCTTCCATCACACTTGGTTCAGATGTGTTTACAGGCATAAGATTTGGTAAAAATGAAGACACTGGAGAGTGGTTGCTAAATGGCGGCAATCCGGCAGGTGGAAATTTTGGAACTTACCTTCAAAGCCCCAAAGAGCAATTGTTGAACAATGGACAAACCTATTTGAGGTTCGAGAACGGACAGTTTAAAGGAGTAGGTGCTGTGGGAGGCCAAAATCATATGTACTCACAGGATTTTATTCACAATAACTTGTCTGGTGACCCCTTATTTCAATCTACCGCAAATGGCTTATAGCAACCGCCTAAAATATGCCCTGTTGTGTCTTATGACCATTGGATTGTCGTCCTGCGGTTTATTGTCGCCTAAGTGGGTGGCCCCTTTAAAGGAAAGAGGGATAAAACAGCCCATAAAAGAAGCCTACCACATGGAAGACAATACTTTTACCTACAGTGCCCTGATTGATACTAATGCTATGTATATTAGCGAAAATGAATGGGTTATTACCGATAGAAGAGGACAAATCGTGCAAGGTAAAACTATAGCATACAACTACATACGTTTTTCAGGAGATGGTATAGCGTTTAAAAGTTCTTTCAATTATAACAGGCCCACAGAGAAAGAAGTAAACGCGCTGAACAACGGGCAGTATTGTTTTTATACGGTTGAAGACAATGTAGTGAAGATCGAGTTTTACAACCATAACCGCAAGCATTTTCAATATTGGTACGGCAAGATCAGCAATGGCAGCATATACTTTTACAAGTATCAGGGTCGTCCTTGGGGAACTGCCAGGGGTAAATTGGAATATATGTACTATAAAGAACCTATTGAGATCACACGACCTTTGAAATTTCCAGAATAATCAATGGTTCAAATTCTTACTATTTACCCTTGGCGGTTTAACGGTAAGGAGTACGACCAAGAGACAGGGAACTATTATTATGGGGCCAGGTATTACGATCCTAAGTTGAGTATTTGGTTATCTGTTGACCCGATGAGTAGTGAACGGAGCTGGTTAACTCCTTATAACTTTGTACAGAATAATCCTATCATGTTAACGGATCCAACCGGTATGCTGGATGGTTGGGTAGAAGGTGAAGATGGTGCCATGACTTATGATCCAAAAGTTCATAGTCAACAGGATTTAAAAGACCAAGGAAAATCCGGAACCTATAGAGGTGAAGAGGGTAGTGCATTAGATGAAAATACAGGAGAGGCTGTATATTATAATCCGGATGGATCAACTACTAGAAAATCAAATAGACTGGCGGAATCAACAATCACACCCAATGGGGGTTACCAAACTTCTAATCCATCAATTGGAAGCAACAATAATACTGGATATACCTATAATGATCGTGATTTGGCAATAAGATCCAGTGTTTTATCAACTGATAATACCATAGCAACCTATCTTAGAATGATGGAAAGCCATGGTCAGTTTTTTATTTTGAATGGACACGATTACTGGATGACGTATGGTCACACAGGGGGTAATATGCTTCTGATGGATAAATACCTGGCTATGCAAGGATTAGTTAGTTATGGCCCCGGTAGATCAAATTCTGTTAGAGGGTTAAATATGAGCCTCCCGGGAGGTGGATCTTCATCGACCACAGTTAATCCAAGTTCTCAGCTTTTATTACCTCAGAGATCTAGTGTTCCTAGAAATTCATGGAACGCATTTCTTAAAAAAAAATAGGGGAAGGTATAGTGGTAGTAATTGGCAGCAACAAGCATCTAGGGATTATAGAAACCAATAAATTTTGAATCGAGCATTACACTTTTTGACTTTTATCCTCTTGACCACGGTTTTTGGTTGTTCAAGGGCTACTATAGATAACCCTGATTATATTATTGCTCATGTGGATAGCACGAGACATATTCACTGGGGAAGAGGATTTTATAAGCTAAAAGTATACTACAGTTTTCAAGAAACAGAAGTTACTTTTACCGGTGTGTATGAGCACAAGCTTGAAAAAGCCTATACATCTAAATATGAACCCGGAGATAGTGTTTTAGTTAAATTTGATTCAGAAAAACCAGATAATAATGAACTTATCAAGATCGTCTACAATAATCAAAACTAATATTAATAGGATTACATGTCTGTTATTCTTGTTTCCTCTATTAGTTTTTGCACAAGGAGAATATGAAGAGGTAAATTCTAACAAAGAAAGTCAAGGATTTTCTCTTGTAGAAAAATGGGCTATGTACCCTGGAGGTGAAAAGGGAATCAGTGAGCACATAAATACTGAGTTGAAATACCCAGATCAAGCACTAGAGGATAGCATACAAGGTCTGGTTATTTTAAAGTATGTGGTTCAAACTGACGGAAGTGTAAGTGAGATAGAAGTTATTGAATCCGTACACCCCTTGCTTGATGCAGGAGCAAGGCGTGTTATACAAACTATGACTAAATGGAAGCCAGCTATCCAAAGAGGTAATCCGGTAAAGTCAGCATACGAGCAAGTATTTAATTTCAAACTCTAAAAACCGTACGAGCTCTGATGAGTCTCCCCAGCAAGATTGCCGTTACTTCACCCTCTGAATATAATTCATACTTTTTTCAAAGGAAAACAGAGGTGAACTATCAAGATAGCTAGGTTTATATACCTACGACATGCATTAGTCCTCTGTTTATCCTCTGAATGTGAAGGAAGCATCAAATAGAATGTTAGACTCCCATAGAAGCGCATAGCTGGTATAGACATGGAAGACCGGATTCAGCGGATGATCAATTTTCAATAACTATGGGGTGGCATGATAGTTACAATCGTAAAAAGAAATGAGAGTTACAATGATTTTACAAAAAGGTACTTCCTGTTTTCTAATAATAATTATGTTGACCGCTAGTTTTTCTTGTAGCAATACAGAGAATGAAGCCAATCGGTTTATTGAATATATCGTTCCCACTTAAATTAGAAGAATACGATAAATTCTTAATCATTAAGAGACAGGGATTTCCAAATAAGACCTATTTTGTTTACATAGAAAAAAAATTGGGGTCTGCAAAAGGTTTTTTGAGATATGAGAAGAAGCAGGTGTGGTATAAAGAAGTCCCGAAGAATAATGATATAGAAATGGAGGATTACAAAATGTTTACGGATTACTGTAAGGAGAATAGTCTAAAATCCATTTGTGGAGATAAGGAGTTTTTGGAAAAGTTTATTGGTCATCTTGAAGATTATGAAGGCTTTGAAAAAATGGCCGTAGAGCAATCTACTATAAGCTTTTATTTTGAAGATTATATGATCACGAACTCTAATAAATCCCAGATGTCCTATAAGCAGATTAAGAAAGGCTGGTACTTTAGGTAATATTTGAAAAAAAACTGATTCATACGTGGTAAAAGGAAGGATTTGCTATTTACATTTGAAAATTTAAGGTTATGAAGTTAAAATTACTTCTTGCGTTTTTAATCATTTACTCGGTTGGAGTGAGTGCTCAAAAAGATTCTTTACCCGCTTTGGAGTGGGCTTCAGCATATGGAGGTATTACGCAATTGCAGATTTGGGATGGAGCAGTAGATAAAGAAGGAAATTTAATTTCAACCGGATATTTTTCTGGCACTATGGATTTGGAGCAGGATTCGGGATATTCACCCTTAACAGCTGTGCCTAATGTGTTTGGCAATGGATTTATTCAAAAAACGGATTCATTAGGTGATTTTGTATGGGGAAAAGGTATTATTGATTCATGTACTCTCGTTTCACCTCTAACAGTTGTGACGGATAAAGATAATTCTATCTTAGTTGGTGGTTATTATTATGGTTGTGATTCTCTGGATGTTGATCCCGATCCTTCCACTGCTTTTTATCTCAAGGCCGACTCGTTAACGATTCGCATGTTTTTGATCAAACTGGATGAAAATGGGATGTTTCAATGGGGACTGGAACAGAAAGGAGGCTCTTGTAAACGAGTTGTTTTAGATGAATTGGGTAATATTTATTTGATTGGCATCTTTACTGGAGACTTTGATAGTAATCCTGATCCAGCCATTACAGATATAATTAGTTCAGCAAACGCTAATGATAGAGATTTTTTTGTGGAGAAACTTGATCCGAATGGCAATCAACTTTGGATTAGAGTACTTCAGGGGCCGGGCTTTACGGATGTGAATAGTTTGACACTAAATGATAACGGAGACGTTGTCGTGGCCGGACATATTGCAAATACAGTTGATTTTAATCAAGGTTCAAGCCCTTCCCTGAGTGTTACACCAGAAGCCAGTTATAATGGCTATGTTTTCAGGATGGACTCTTTGGGAAATTCTAAGGATGTATTTGTGCTCCAAGGAACTTCTCCTTCCCGTATAATAGACCTGGAAACAGATGACCATAACAATCTTTACATGGTGGGATGGTATAATGGTACTGATGTAGATTTTGACCCGGGTTCTGGAAACTGGCCGTTGGTTGCCAATGCAACGGGGGGATACTTTATAATGAAAGCCAGTGAATCTGGTGCTCCAGAGTGGGTTCGCCCCTATGATAATCCACTTAGTTCTATGGGTTTCAGAGAAATTGACCTTAGCCTGGGAAAACGAAATGTTACTTACGTAAGTGGTCGTTTGATTCGTAAAAGTGTATATCTCGAACCAGATAACCCTAATGGTACTGTTCTTCAGCATAATAGTAGTTTCCAAGCAATGTTCCAAGCGGCCTATGACTCAACAGGTATTCTAAGTTGGGCCCATGTCTATGAAGGGGATAATAATGCAGGTACTTGTAGGGTAATCGCTATGGAAGATTATCTCTATACCCTTGGATACTTTACTAACCACATCTCGCTTGGTACTACTGCACCTTATACATTACAAGGTCAACCAGGTAATTGTCTTATTTTAAAACAAGAGCTTCCCAAAAACTGCTATCATAAAGACACTACTATTAGTTATTACGCCTGTGACTCCCTGGTAGGTCCGAACGGAATAACATACCATTCCAGTGTGCAATACACGGATTCCCTGTTTACTTCGGACTTATGCGATTCATTAGTTACTCATAGGATATTTATTGATTCCCCACCAGGTACAACAGTGGTTATGGATACCATTTTTAACCGTCTAAGGGTACCCGCAGGTGCAGAATCTTATCAGTGGATTAATTGTGATGCGGATACATTGATCCCCAGGGCCACCGATTATTTCTTTGACGTCCAGGTACCCGGTAACTATGCCGTGATCGTTACCAATGGTGAATGTACCGATACCTCAGCCTGCGTAGCCAGCCTGGGAATAGGTTTAGCTGAAAATGTTGCCAGGGAAATGATTTCTATTTATCCCAATCCTACCGATGGAAAACTGCAGGTGGGTAGAGATAAGAAGGAAATACAATATATTCAGATATATGATTTCTCAGGTAGGTTGCTGCAAAAACTCACAAGTACAAACAAGCTAGATATTTCAAGCTTCCCATCCGGTATTTACATGGTTTCGATAAAGACTATTCAAGGTGTCGCCACAACCTGGATAATTAAGGAATAACTAAAATACGAATGATCCTGCGCAAGCTTTACCTCTCCATCCACTTCTTAAAGCCCTTTACCCTTCGCTGACTTACGATCACCTTTTTTTGAGTGAAAGGTGGAATCAGGAAAAGTTCCAGTTTTCTGTAGGAAGCGGGTTCAAAGTGTTCACATGATTTATAATGGATGATCATCTGCCGGTTGACCCTGAAAAATGTGCAAGAGTCCAATTGTCCTTCAATCTCTTCCAGCGGTTGAGAAATCAGGTAACTATCTCCTGTAAAAGTCATCAGGTAATTGTATTCATCCTCCCGGTAAAAATAACTGATCTCATCTACCGGTAACGGGATATTCCGGGCACCTTGCGCTACTACAAACAGCTCCTTACCTGTACGCTCTGTTTCAGGCTTGTGTTCATGACCCCTGCCTGGCCCTCAATATAAAATAATAACACACATAATACAGGTTGAACAACAGTATCATCATGATGATAAAAGGCAAAGCATATATGATGTAGTTGGTGTCCTCCAGTATATTCAGCCCGTATACCCGGAAATACATTGTAGCTAAAAAGAAATCCACCAAAGCCGGGACAAACACCCCTAGCAATATCTGTAGAATAGCACGCACCAAAGGGCGTTCCTCCCAGAGGTAGTTGCGGTCCAACAGTCGGGTTACCCAGGCAATAGACTCAATAAGCACCAGGGCAATTATCAGGCTCGCGCCAAACTCTTTATAGAACAATGGGCTGATAAGCTGATGCACACATTAGGATTAGCGGGGCAACCGCAGATCCTTGTTGAGCACGTGAAAAACGGTCGCCAACACGCGCACCTGGTGGTGCAACTGACCGATACCGCTACAGGCACGGTTAAACAACTCAGAAACAATTACTACAAGCAATCGGCATTGGCGCGCGACTTGGAGCGGGACTTTCAATTAGAACCCACCCCTCAGCGCAAAACGGGCAAAAGCTATGATATGCAGGAAGCCTAGCAGATCAAGAAACAGGGGAGAGGCGTTAAGGAGTACCGGGCGCCTTAGGATATTGTACGAACGGCAAACCAATAGAAAGCATTGTGATTTCTTATGATCCGGCTCATTATGCCGATAATACCAAATCGGAATATAATAGGCTCACCTTTCCCGATGGTGAATGGGATCAATTTACGGGGCAGAACCGTATTAACAATACAAGGGTATTCACAGGAGGTCAGACCGACACCATCCGTCTTAATACCATGAAAATCGTCAGCAATAAGCCGATCAAGAAGAATGGGACGGACATATCCATATCCCGGTATAGTGTCAACAGTATCTATGAATAGCCCTATATTTTTAATTATACAATTAATTGAAAATGTTTTTTTCGGTAATATTGATAAGGGGGTTTCTTTAAGGAATTCCCTTATTTTTTCAGTGTTTCACTCTAACATTTAAGAACTCCATGAAACGATGGTTGCTTTTTTTTAATCCCGCTGGTCTTTTTGGGCTGTGCCAAGGAGACAGCGGAGGATGCCCTTTCTTTTAAGAAATCCGACACATTCGAGTGTGAATATGTTGTTGAACCGTTGCCAAGCGGTCAAACGATTTACGGCATGCTGGCCAATCCTGACGATATTCAGGAACAAACCCTTGACAGATACCTGTATTTTATTGCGCGGGCTTTGTCGAAGTTTTCATGCGCCCATGATGATTTTGCAAGTGCTTACGCAAACATGGCTTTTTCCGTTATTTGGATTCCAATGGACTGCCTTACCCTGACACGGAAGTGGAGGTACAGGATTTATATGTGGAACCCACTTTTGCTTCTTATCTCGATGCCGAATTAACCACTGCCGGTTTGAACTGGGCAACCATTAAGGAACAGTTTATCTGGCATGACATTACCTATACCCCGGTTATTTATTTGGAAAACGGGGCAGTGGCCGATTGGAGTTTACCACCCCTGATTGGCATCGGCACCGACCTTGATGTTGACTTGCTGGATGAGTTTGCCGATTTTATTCCCGTTTTTGACAATGAATGCAATGAAAATAACGAGTATGAACCCAATGAGGTGATGATCGGGAAAATCGATCCGCTGGCGGTAACCTCGCACCCTGATCCGCCCGTGATTGAGTCGCAATGTTTGGAGCGCCCTTGCTGATCGTTCAATTGGGATGGGGTAAGGCAAAGAAAGGGCTTGATCTGGGTGATCCGTCTGAATATGGCGGAGAAGAACTGGACACCGTTATTCCCGGAAATCCTCCACCTGCGCCCACCGGATGCACATTGGCTCAAACCTACCAGATCATTCAAGGCTCGTTAGGCGGTCAGCGTTACGAGCGTGGCAAACGCTCCGAATACCAGCTTGAATTGTTCAGCCTGCCCGTTCCCGGTTCCCCAAAGAAAGGAATCCCCGGAGATTCACGCAGGGAGCATTTAAAACGGGTGCATAAGAATGATAAACACAAAAATATCGGGCTGGATCATGAATATGTGTCCGGGATCGGGTTGCGGACATTGAACTATGACATCGGCCCACTGGACGGGGTCAACCCGGATGAATATACCTACTCGGCCACCTATGAATATGACTGGTATGCTAAAAACCGCAATATCCGCTTTACATCATTTAACGGATATTTGCCGGAACTGCGTTTAAGGCGCAAGGGCGACCATGAACATTATCAGGTGATTTGTATGCCTCCGCCCGACTGGTGTGAATTTGAAGTGCGTGCATTTACTTTTAAGACCGGACGCGCCATTGTGTTAGCCAAACCATAATTTAAATGTACAGGATTAAAAAGCTTGTATTAAGTATTGCTCTGCTGATGCTGTGGCCGATTATGGCCGGAGCACAGCAATCAGTGATAGGCGTTTACGGTGCGGGAGCCGTTCCGGTCGGAGAGTTCGGCTATTTTAGCAATATCGGTGTTGGTGGCGGTGTTTCGTATGAGTATTTGATCGGGGCGCGGTTTAGTCTGGGTGCGGAAATTCACTTACTCCGTTTTGGAGAACAGCAGTTTGTTGATATCCCCATCCTAGTGATGCCCGTGCTGGTCAATGCAGGGTATTATACCGATCTCACCCCAAAGCTCGGCCTGATCGGTAAAATAGGGGGCGGGTATTTTATCTATCCCGATTTTGACGAATTGGAAAACGAAGGGTTTGGTGTGTCGGCACAGATCGGCATTGACCGCATTTTAACCGCCAACCGTACATTCACTCTGATGGCGGGGTATTCCTATGCCCCCGCAGGCCTCATCTCAACCTCGTATGTTTCTCTGATGGCAGGGGTGCAATTTTTGATCAGCCCGTAACGTTATTCATGTTCAAGGAAAACGTGTCATTAAGCCTGCCTTACAAGGCGGGCTTTTTTATTACATGCGGGCAGGCGAAGGGTTGAACAGTGCAGCCTAAAATCTTTATCTTGACTAAAAATCCGGTGTGCTAAACTCTTTCAGGATAACCAAGAAATGTTGTCCTTATGTTGTTGCAATAAAAAAGCCGGAAAAAATTTCCGGCTTTAACCATCTGGTTTTGAGGTGGTGCCAGCTGGAATCGAACCAGCGACACAAGGATTTTCAGTCCTTTGCTCTACCAACTGAGCTATGGCACCTCAGTTAAAAAGGCTTTGAGTCTATCCCTCGTTTGAGTCTATCCCTCGTCCGGGTCTGAACTCTTCACCTTACTCGCAAGTAATATTTACTTGCGGGGCGCAAATGTAAAGATTTTTTCAAATTCCGAAAGAAATTTTTGCAAGCTGTTTACATTTGTTTCTCAATCAGCTAAAAATCAGTGAATCTAATTATAGACATTGGCAATAGTCAAACTAAAGCAGCACTTTTTGAAAAGGGTAAGCTTAAGGCAAAGCAAGTTTTTTCTGCTTTTGAGGATAATGCCATAAGTTCATGGTGGAAGAGTGAAGGTGAACCGAAACAGGGTATTCTTTCTAATGTGGGTAGGAAAGTGAATTGGCCAGCAGTTTGGACATTCCCTGTATTAGAATTAGATCACCAAACCAAACTTCCGTTTGTAAATGCATACTCTACCCCGGAAACTCTGGGTAAGGACCGGATGGCCTTAACCGCAGCAGCTGTAATGTTTTATCCCGGGCAAGATTGCCTCATCATAGATGCCGGAACTTGTGTTACCTATGATTTTGTGGATCGAAATAAAACATACCATGGTGGAGGGATAAGCCCCGGCCTTCATATGCGCTTGAAGTCGTTGCAACATTTTACATCTCGTTTACCATTGGTAAATTACTCCATTGGTTTTGAGTTGATCGGTACCACTACTGCAACTTCAATCTTAAGTGGTACCGTGGGAGGTCTGAAAAGAGAAGTGGAAAATACAATAGCCGCCTATCAGAGTCGTTATCCTTCCATGATTACCATCATCACCGGAGGAGATGCTAATTTATTTGATGACTTGCTAAAAAATAGCATCTTTGCACCGCCTGATTTTTTGATAACAGGACTAAATCATATTCTGGACTATAATGCAGAAAGGCTTTAACGGGATTTTCGTGGTCCCTTTTTTTGTTTTAACCCTTCACCTCAGTGCTCAGGAGAATTCGGTATCACCCTACTCGAAATTCGGTTTAGGAGATATGTACCCTGAAACTTACAGCAGAAGTTTAAGCTTTGGGGGAGCCAGCCTGGGACTTTATGACCCTCTTAATATAAACTTCAGTAATCCGGCCAGCTATTCAGCATTGGAACTGTCCACTTTTGAAGTGGGTTTCCAGGCCGGTAAAGTAGAACAAAAGCAATTGAACCCGGATATAACTCAAGAAAATGGAAGTGCGGGTTTACGATATCTTGCATTTGGAGTACCGCTTACTGATTGGTGGGGATCTGCTTTAGGTGTTCAGCCGTATAGTTTTAAGGGTTATGGTATTACAACAAACCGCATTTTTAATGACTCTATCAATATCACAGACCGGTTTACAGGAAGTGGTGGACTGAACCAGGTGTATTGGGGAAATTCATTTAAAGTAGCTAAAGGGTTGTCCCTGGGTGTTAATACCCGCTTCATTTTTGGGAAAATAGAAGAAGTAAATTATGTGCTTTGGGATGCTACCCGCTTTTTTAATACAAAAGTGGAGGAAGAGGCCAGTATAAAGGGTGTTTATTTTGATTATGGTTTACAGTACCGGTATGACTTTGAAAATAATACCAGTCTGGGTATAGGTCTAACCTATAGCAACTCCATGTCTCTGAACGCAGAGGTGGGTAATTTTGCCTATAATTTTCTGGGTTCGCCAGGCAGAGAAACCGCTTATGATAGCATTGTAAGCAGTGGAATTCAAAATGCCTCTATAAAATTGCCCAGCGAATTTGGTGTAGGCTTTACCTATGGAAAAATCCATCCTCAGATTTTAAGTTACAGTTGGGCAGTGAATGCTGATATAGAAATGTTCAACGGTTCGGAATTTGAGAATTATGATGGTAGCCGTACACTTAATAATTCATATAAGATTCAAGCTGGTAGTTATATAATTCCGCGTTTTGCTTTCAAGGGATTGAGCCGCGATAACTCCTACTTAAGTGCAGTGGAATATCGTATAGGCGGTTTTTATGAAAAAACGCCTTATACACTTGATGGTATTGATCTGATGAACTATGGCATAACATTTGGGTTAGGCTTACCGATCCGCCAAAAAGGCCTGGGACCGGGAGAAGTTAAAGTTAGCACTATAAATACTGGTGTGATGCTGGGACGAAGAGGTACTACAGCCAACGGATTAATTCAGGAAAGCTATCTGAATTTTTATATAGGCGTAACGCTTAATGACAAGTGGTTTATTAAATATAAGTACAGATAGATAATAAGCTGGGTTATACACTCAAACAAATTGTAAAACAAGTACAGATAAATAAACAGGAAAATGAAAAAACTAGTTTGGATTTTAATAGCTGTGATAGGAGTGAGCGCTACTACCCAAGCTCAATCCAAATGGGGTGAGGACAGTATTAAATGTCGTGAAAACCTCTACATATATTATGAATTGGCAAAAGGTAAAAATTATGTAGATGCCTATGATGGCTGGAAATACGTTTTTGATAACTGCCCTTCCTCAAGTAAGAATAATGTCATCTTTGGACCATACATTGTAGAAGCTAAAATAAAAGCTACTGCAGATGAAGCTCAAAAAGCTCAATTTAAGCAGATGCTAATGGATGTGTATGACAAGAGGGTAGAGCTCTATCCGGATGATGAGGCATATGTACTTGAGCGTAAGGGTTTAGATATGCTTCAACATTACCCTGACAGTACTTTGAAAACGTATAAAATCTTTAAAAGAGCCCTTGATTTAAGCAATGAACATAGTGCGGCTTTTTATAATGCCTACTTTATAGCCGCAGCCCGCCTCTTTAATGATAAAGTTTTTGAGATTAAAGATGTTTTTCAGGCCTACAATGTGGTACAGGAGGGTTTGGAATACAATAACAATGTATTGAACCGCGAGATAAAGGAGCTGAAAGACAAACAGGAGGCAGGTACCATTACGGATAAAGAAATCAAACAACTGGAAAAAGCAGAACGTGAACTGGAACGTTTTGATGATGTGGCTTCTAACAACGAAAAAGTATTAGGCCCCATTGCTACTTGCGAAAAGCTTGAGCTTATATACAATGAAGAAACCTTTCAAGCCAATATGACTGATGCAGTTTGGTTACGCAGGGCTTCTAAAATGCTGTCTAAGGAACGTCAAAATGATGAAGGTGAGAGTGTGGATTGTACGGATAACCCTATTTTCTTTAAGGTGGCTGAAGCTTTGTATAAGCTTGAGCCATCGGTGAGCGCTGCCCGTTCTATGGGTATTATGGCCTATAAAAATAATGAGTTCAGTAAATCAGCGAATTATTTTAAAGAAGCTGCTGAAAAGGAAGTGGACCCTAAAAAATCGGCTAGCGATTATCTGAAGCTCGCTGCCTCATATCAAAAAGTAGGTCGCCTTTCTGATTCAAAGAATGCTGCCCTTAAAGCCGCTTCGATGCGCAAAGGTTGGGGCGATCCCTATATCTTGTTAGCTACTATTTACGCACAGGCTGATGGTACTTGTGGTGCCAATGTATTTGAGAAGAAGGCAGTGTACTGGGCGGCTATTGATAAACTGGAGTATGCCCGTAGTATAGACGCCAGTGTAAACAATAAAGCCAATCGTTTGATTGCTATCTACAAGAAGCAAATACCCGACAAGAGTATTAGTTTTCAGCTTCAACACGAGCAGGGCGAAAAATTTACTATTGGTTGCTGGATAGGTGAAACTATCACAGCCGACTGGAATATATGAGTCAGGGAAAAATTGTTTTAAAAAAAAGCATTGTGGCTTTAGCCACAATGCTTTTTTTGTATTCCTGTGAGAATGATATTAATGAAGTAAAGAACGTTACACAAGATCAAAAAATTCCGCTGGAAATTCAGGAGAACCTGGAGTTGATCTATTCCGATAGCAGTTTTACCAAAATGGAATTGAAGGCACCTCTTGCCGAAAACTACCCGCAACTTGATGAACCGGAAATGGTATTTCCCAAGGGGATAAAGGTTCGCTTTTTTGATGCTTATGGAAAAGAAGACTCAAGGTTAAAGGCTGATTATGCTATACACTACGCTAATAAAAGACTATGGCATGCCGTGGGAGATGTAGTGGTGGTTAATAAAAAGGGAGAGCAGCTTAATACAGAAGAATTATATTGGGACGAGAAAAAAGAGCTCATTTATTCTGAAGTGTTTGTGAAAATCACTACGGATGATGAGATAATCATGGGTGAAGGTTTTGAAGCTGATCAAAATTTCACTAATTATACCATATCAAAAGTAACCGGACAAATTACTATAGAGGATGATGAAGATGATCAAGATCGTTGAGATCGCGTGGATTGTTGTGGCTGTAATCTCAGCACTGGAGCTGGTAAGGCTTTGGGGCAGCGGAGATGTGAAGTTCTGGTATTTCCTGGGCTTTATGGTAGTAGCTATTTTCATGTTTTTCTTCCGTAGAAGACAACGTCAGCGAATGGAGCGCTATAAGAGGGAACACCCCGAGGATTAATGACCATTATAGGGTATATCATATTCTCCATTTTGTTTTCGGCCTTTTTTTCCGGGGTTGAGATAGCGTTTGTGTCTTCCAATCGTTTTCATATTGAGATTGAAAATAAGAAGGGGAATTTCGCATACCAGATCATAAGCTTTCTGGTTAAGAACCCTTCCCGGTTTATAGCTACCATGCTGGTGGGTAATAACATTGCCTTAGTATTGTATGGTCTGTTTATGCCCGAATTGCTTAATCCTCTCTTAAGCAGCCTGGAAAATGAATATCTTTTATTACTACTGCAAACCGTACTCTCCACCATCATTATACTGGTAATTGCTGAGTTTTTGCCTAAAGCGGTTTTTAATACACATTCTACCCGTCTATTGGAAATATTTGCCCTTCCCAGCTCGGTTTTTTACGTCATTTTTTACCCGGTGGTAAGCCTCATGATCGGGATCAGTAATTTTGTTATGCGTTATATTTTGAGGGCTAAAGAAAATGAATCGCAACATGTTTTTGATCGCGTAGATCTTGATAATTATATCCGTGAGCGTACAGATAGCTCCAGTAATGGCGAGCAGGAAGAGGACCATGAGATACAAATTTTCCGAAATGCATTGGAGTTCAGTGAGCGTAAGGCCCGTGAGTTTATGGTACCCCGTACGGAAATGATTGCGATGGATGTGACTCAGAATATCAGGGTTCTTAAAGATAAATTCATTGAGTCCAGCTTATCTAAAATATTGATCTTTAAAGATTCTGTTGATAATATAATCGGTTATACACACAGCTTTGAGTTGTTTAAAAAGCCTCAAAATATCCGTTCTATATTGCGCCCGGTTAGTTTTATTCCTGAGAGTATGCCGGCTAATGAAATACTGAACCTACTTATCCGGGAAAGAAGAAGTATAGCGGTTGTACTGGATGAATTTGGGGGCACTTCAGGCCTGGTAACAGTTGAAGATATTGTAGAAGAGCTTTTTGGAGAGATTGATGATGAACATGATGTTGAGGAGCTCACAGAAACTAAACTGGCAGAGAACGAGTATCGTTTTTCAGCACGTCAGGAAATTGACTATCTCAACGAGAAATATGACCTCAAGCTTCCGGAATCAGAAAACTATTCTACTTTGGGTGGTTTGATCATTGATCATCTGGAAAGCATTCCTCAAAAAGGAGAAAAACTGCACGTTAGCCCCTTTGTTTTTTCCATTGAACAGGTTTCCAATTCTAAAATTGAGGAAATCAGGCTTAAGATATTGGAAGATTAAAATCGCTAATCTGTGCTGTTCCTGCTATCAGCCTTAAATTATCGCTGGAATAGCATATAATCTTTTCATTGACAATTGTATATTCGCAACCTTAAAAATTTAAAGAAGAAGATAGATGGCGACTTTAGAGCGTATCAGACAGCGTTCAGGATTACTGATCATAATTATTGGTTTGGCCATGTTAGCCTTTATCCTGACGGACCTTTTAGGATCCGGTAATTCAATCTTTCGTGGAGATGCAGGAGTAGTTGGAAAGGTAAACGGCCGCAATATTCAAATCCAGGATTTTAGCGAGAGAATGGATAATTATGAAACGGCACTTCGCGCTCAAAATCCACAACAGCAACAAAACTTTACCCGTAAGCAAATTGCTGATGGTGCCTGGAATGAATTATTGCAAGAAGAAATTATGGGCGAGCAATATGAGGAAATGGGTTTTACCGTAACCTCACGCGAGTTATATGATCGCCTAAAGTCAAATCCAAATGTGCAATCTGCTCAGGTATTTCAAGATCAGGTTACAGGTCAGTTCAGTGAAGCACTGTTCCAGCAATACCTGAGTAATATGCGTGATCAACGTGATAGCGACCCCCGTGCAGCTGAAGCCTACCAACAATGGTTGGATTTTGAGACCGGTACTGAGAAAGCGGCCTTGAACCAGAAATATACTTCCGCCATCCAAAAGGGGTTATATATGCCCACTAAACTGGCAAAGATGGAATATATGCGAGATAATGCTTCTTCTACTGCACAATTCCTGGCTATGGAATATGCTTCAGTTTCTGATTCAAGCATCAGCGTTACCGATGCGGATTTCAAGAAATACTACAATGAACACAAGGAAGAGTATAAGACTGAAGATAATACCGGGATAGAATTTGTGAATTTTCGCATAGAGCCTTCACAGGCTGACCGGGATGAAGTGGTAAATGAACTTAAGAGTTTCCTTAACTCTGAAGTAAGGGGTAATGATACTATCAAATCCTTTGGTGCTACAGATGATGACTCTACGTATGCCGCTAATCGTTCGGATCTTGGAGTGACCGGTATTTACTATAGAAAAAACAATTTACCCGCTGGCATCGATTCTACTATAATGGATCGCGAAGCAGGTTATGTTGAGGGACCTTATGAAAATGGGAACTATTATACGATTACCAAAGTGTCAGGCTTTACAACTTTACCGGATTCGGTTAATGCCCGTCATATACTGATTACCTTCAATAATGGTCAGAATAACGCTGAACGCTCTTTTGAGGATGCCAAGTCTTTAGCTGATAGCTTGTTGACACTGGTAAAAGACGACTCTACCCGGTTTACGGATTTAGCTGTGCAGTACTCTGACGATCCGGGCTCTAAAATTAAAGGTGGTAACCTGGGTTGGTTTGATGACCGCACCATGGTTAGGCCGTTTTCCAATTATTGTTTTAATAATGATGAAGGTGAAATAGGCCTGGTACCTTCTCAATTTGGTTTCCACATTATTCAGATCATGGATCAGAAAGGTAGTTCTAAGGCTGTTAAACTGGTAACTATCGCCAGAGAACTGGCGCCCAGCGATCAAACTTATGATGATGTTTATAATGAGGCCAGTGCTTTTGCTGCTGAAGTGGATGGTGTAGACTCATTCAGTAGTATAGCCGAAGAGAAGGGGTACAGTCCAAGACCTATCACCAATTTGAAATCTTTTGATGAAAGTATACCCGGTTTAGGTGCTAATCGTGAGATTGTAAAATGGACACATGACGAAGAGACCAATATTGGCAATATCCAGTTGTTTAACAATAATAACAACTCCTTTGTAGTAGTTATTCTTACCGAAAAGGAAGAAGAAGGTTATGCTTCTTTAGAGAGTATTAAAGAAAGAATAGAGCCTGCTGTGATCCGTCAGAAAAAAGCGGAACAGTTCAAAGAGAAATTTAATAAGGCCACTGGTGAAGGCAAGGATCTTGCTGCTATTGGAAATGAATTAGGATTGGAAGTAAAAGATCAGGTGGCTAACTTCAGTGGTGCTTCCATTAGCGGTTATGGCCGTGAGCCCAAAGTGGTTGGTGTTATGTGTGGAATACCTACCAATAAAGTTTCGGAACCTATTGAAGGTGAAAGGGGTGTATACCTGGTGCAAGTGGCCAGTCGTACTGAACCAAATGAATTACCTGATTATAGTGCTCAGCAGTCTCAGGCTACCAATAATGCACGCTCAAGTGTGCCGGGCCGTTTGTTTACATCGCTTAAAGAAGATGCGAAGATTAAAGACAACAGAGCTAAATTTTATTAGAATCAAGAGTTTACCTTAAGCATAACAAGAAGAGCCCTTTCATTGAAAGGGCTTTTTTAATTTAAAGAACCTGCAGACGGTAAGCGTCCAGTTTAATAAAGATGAATAACAGTATGGTAAAGCCCCACAAAGAGGAGCCTCCATAACTGAAGAAAGGGAGTGGGATGCCAATTACCGGTGCCAGCCCAATGGTCATGGCGATATTAATGGCAAAGTGAAAGAAGAGTATGGATACCACACAATAACCATATACACGTGTAAATACAGACTTCTGGCGTTCAGCAACCTGTACTAAACGGAAGAATAGAACAATGAAGAGAGTAATGAGCAAAGCGCTCCCTAAAAAGCCCCATTCTTCACCTACGGTACAAAAAATAAAATCGGTGCTCTGTTCAGGAACAAAGTCAAATTTGGTTTGGGTGCCCTGTAAAAAGCCTTTTCCCTTTAAACCACCTGAACCAATGGCGATCATAGATTGGTTGGTATTATAACCAATACCTTTAGGGTCATGGGCTTTACCCAATAAAATATTGATCCGGTTGCGATGCCGGTCTTCCAGTACATTGTTAAAAGCGTAATCTACACTATAGGTAAAGAGGATGGCAACGGATAGAACTCCCAGAATACGCCAATAAAAACCACGCACTTTTCTGGTGATTAATAAAGTGATAAGTGCAATTATACCCAGTCCAATTAGTACTGATACCTTATCAAAAACCAGACATAGAATAAATAAAACGGCAAGGCTTAGTCCAAAGAAAATGTAGTTACCCGGCAGGCCTTCACGGTATAACACCAGTAAAAGAGAGGTGTACACCAGTGCTGAGCCAGGGTCGGGTTGAGGAATAATGATTGCAGCTGGAATAAATATCACCGCGAATGCTATTAAACGATCCCGCCAGCGCTTGATGGAAATACCATCGGTGCTGGCAAAACGTGCCAGGGCCAGGGCTGTGGCAAACTTGGCAAATTCGGAGGGTTGAAGACTAAAGCTCCCCAAGGCAAACCAGGAGCGTGCACCAGCCACTTCCTTACCAAAAATTAATACACCAATTAAAGATAGTATGCTTAAAAAGTAAATAGGATAGGCGAGTGCCTGAAATATTTTGCCGTCTGTGAATAATATAATGATCCCTAAGAATAAGGACGTAAGGATCCATATCAACTGGCGCCCGTATTCCTCGTTCATATCTAAAATACTGCTGTTCTCCTCATTAAAAACGGCAGCGTAAATATTGCCCCACCCCATAAATACCAAGAGGAGATAGAGGAAAACCAAAAACCAGTCTATATTGGTAAAGATGCTCCGGTTTTCTCTCATGGGGTGTTTTGGGTTAGAAGCTTCTTGATGTATTTTCCTTCCAACTGTTTTTGATATTCTTCGGCCAATGAGCCTTCAAACATCCGCTTTTCCATTTCCGGGCGACTGACCTCACCGGTGATATACTTTTCAATCATGAGGCTGGCAATAGGAGCGGCCCAACGGCTACCCCAATAACCGTTCTCAACAATAATAGCAATGGCTATTTTGGGGTTGTTACGGGGAGCGAAGGCCACAAAAATAGAGTGATCCTGTCCGTGAGGATTTTCAGCGGTCCCGGTTTTTCCACACATCTCAATACTATCATGGCGACTGTAACGGGCTGTACCTTTCTCAAAGACATCAAACATACCGTTGATCACTTCTTCGAAGTGAACACTGTCAATAGTGGTGTATTTGGGCTGGGTATAATTAGGGTCATCCAGTTTAACCCCGTTTACCTTTCGTATAATATGAGGGGTATAATAATAACCCTTGTTTGCAATGGCTGCAGTCATATTAGCCATTTGGATAGGAGTGAGTAATAACTCGCCCTGGCCAATTCCCAATGAAATGGTGCTTACTGCCCTCCATCCGGTATAGCCAAATGCTTTGTCGTAATAGTTTGCACTGGGTACAAAGCCTTTTCTGCCTGTGGGTAAATCATTATTAAGGAACTTGCCTAAACCAAAGCTGGATACATGACGGTTCCAGGCATCCATGCCTTGCTGTGCGGAAGGATATTTTTCAATGATAGATTTAAATACATTGCAATAGTAATTGTTACAGGATTTACTAATACTGGTGCGTAAAGCAATGGGATAATTGGTGCCGCAGTGGCACGCCACATGCAGGCGTCCGTAATGAAAACCATGGTGGCAAGTATAAGTACTATTAGGGGTAAGTGTACCTTCCTGTAAGCCTATTAATGCATTGATTACTTTAAAGGGAGAGCCGGGCGGATACTCCGCAAGCAGCCCACGGTCATAAAGCGGTTTATTAATACTATCCACATAAAGCTGGCTGTAATTCCTGGTGCGGTCCCTTCCCACCATTAGCTCAGGGTCGTAACTGGGACTGGTAACCAGGGAAAGTATTTCTCCACTGGTGGGTTCAATGGCTACCACACTTCCGCGTTTGCCTTGCATTAGGGCTTCTCCATACCGTTGAAGCTCTATATCAATGGTACTGGTAATATCTTTACCGGGAGATGGAAGTGTATCGTATTCACCTTCAGAGAACGAGCCTTTTACACGGTTGTGTACATCTACTAACTTATATTGAACTCCGGCCTTCCCCCGTAAAATATCTTCGTATGACTTTTCAATACCGGTGATTCCCACCAGGTCTCCCTTTTTATAACCCGGGTTATTTTCCAGAAAACGATCTGAAGCTTCGCCAATAAACCCTAACACGTTGGCTCCTGATTTATGGGGGTATTCACGAAGTATCCTCTTTTGGGGGTAAAACCCTTTGAATTCGTGCAGTTTTTCCTGGAAGTAAGCGTATTGTTCTTTACTGATCTGCTTAATGAAAATAGAAGGCTTGATCCGGGAGTAGTTCCGGGCTTTTTCCAGTCTCTCCACAAAATCAGTAACAGAAATATTTACCAGGCGGCAAAATAGTGCTGTATCCAGATCTTTCACCTTCATAGGTGTTACCATAAGATCGTAAGCCGATTGATTACCTACCAACAAAATATGGTTACGATCATAAATAAATCCCCTGCCGGGGTATACTTTCTCAATACGGATTACATTGTTCTCCGCAGATAATTTATAATCTTCCCGCAGCACCTGTATATAGAAAAGGCGCGCCAGAAAGATAAAGGCAAGGGAAATAAAGAAAAAGAAAAAGAGGTATTTACGTTCCATTGATCAACTCCGTCTCCTGAAATTCCACAACTGTACGATCAATACAAAAGTAAGTGTAAAAATAGAGCTATAAAGAGTGCGCACTAAAACTATTCCAATATCTGTCCAGCGAAATGCTTCAAGCATAAACAGGATGAAATGATGAAGGAATATGGCAAATATGGAGTAGATGAGCATACTGGGTAATCCAAAGTTTGTGATTTTCAGATCCTCAAAATCGGCACCCTGTCTGCGACTTACCAGCCTTAGAAAGGCCGGCCTCAGGTACGCCAAAACCAAACTGGCCGAGGTGTGGACCCCTCCGCTATTCTCAAAAATATCAACACAAAGGCCTATTAAAAATGCATTTAACAGTAACAGTCCCCTGGAAGTGCTAACCGGCAGGTAAAGCAGAAAAATAATGTAGATATAAGGATTCATATACCCCAGGAAGAATACATGATTAAACACCAATACCTGAAGCAATACAGCGGTAATAAAATACAGTATGTACTTAAGCCCAGACATTAATGAGTTTCAAGGGTATTGAGGTTTTCCAGTTGCTGGCGCTCCAGCTTCATTTTATCCTGAATGATATACACCTGCTCCAGCGATGAGAAATCGGTAGAGAGTTCAACGGATACACTGTAAAAATTCTGATCGTCCTGCAGGCTTATGGTATCTACCGTTCCTATTAAAATACCCGGAGGGAAGGTAAGTGAACGGGCATCAGTAATTATGGTGTCTCCCTTATTTACTTTAGCGTAACGAGGAATATCGGAAAGTGTTACAAAATGATAGTCACTGTTTTTCCAGTTTACCGGTCCAAAGAATTTTTTGTCCTTAAACTTTCCGCTCACCGAGATACCGGGGTTAATAAGGGGAATAACAGTACAAAAATGATCACTAACATTTTGAACAATACCAATAGCACCACGGGGACCAATAACGCCCATTTCTCTTTTTACACCATGCAGGGCACCCCGGTTAAGTGTAATAAAGTTTCTTGATTTCCGAAAACTTGAATTAATCACATCAGCCTTAACGTAAGAGTACTGAACATCATAGCTGGTGTCTTGCGCTTGCAGCGTATTACGTGTTAATGGAAGGTAAGCATCAGGTAGTAAAGAACGCAAACGGGCATTTTCCTCCGATAGCCTTTCGTTCTGATGTTCAAGGTCTAGGTATTGTGTATACTCATTATATACTTCAAGAACTTCACCCGTTACAGCAGAGGAAGAATTGAGCAGCGAAGACCTTTGGAAACTACGGCTCCTGAAGATCAGAGAAAAGGCTACCAGCTGTAATGCCAGAAAAAGCAGAAAGATGCGTTTCCTATAAAGGAAGGCCAGCAAGTAGCGCATGCCAGGTTTTTTACTTCATTAAAAGTTGAATTTACCGATATTTTTTAAGGCAATACCAGTACCGCGCACCACCGCTCTCAGTGGATCTTCGGCTACATATACCGGAAGATCAGTTTTCATAGATACCCTTTTGTCAAGCCCGCGTAACATAGAGCCACCACCGGCCATATAGATACCACTATTATATATATCAGCCGCCAACTCAGGGGGAGTCATAGAAAGAGCTTCCATTATAGCATCTTCAATACGCATAATAGACTTATCAAGTGCTTTACTGATCTCTTTGTAGGTTACTATGATCTGCTTGGGTTTTCCGGTGAGCAGGTCGCGGCCCTGAACCGGCATGTCCTCAGGCGGATTTTCCAGCTCATCCAGGGCTGAACCGATCTGGATCTTTATTTCTTCTGCGGTGCGCTCACCCACATATAGGTTATGCTGGGTACGCATGTAGTAACTTATATCATTGGTAAAGACATCCCCTGCAACCTTTATGGATTTATCAGCCACTATACCACCCAGCGCCAGTACCGCTATCTCAGTGGTACCGCCACCTATGTCAATGATCATATTCCCCTTGGGCTCCTGAACATCCACACCGGTACCTATGGCAGCTGCCATGGGCTCATGAATGAGATATACCTCACGTGCGCCTGCATGTTCGGCAGAGTCGCGCACTGCGCGTTTTTCCACTTCAGTAATACCGGAAGGAATACAGATCACCATTCTTAAAACGGGCGGTATCAAACGACCTTTTAAGCCGGGAATACTTTTGATCATTTCGCGGATCATAGCTTCGGAGGCTTCAAAGTCTGCTATAACACCATCCTTAAGCGGGCGAATAGTCTTGATGTCTTCATGGGTTTTACCATGCATCTGGCGGGCCTGATGGCCTACGGCAATGATCTTATTGGTGGTACGGTCTTTAGCAACAATAGAGGGGGCATCCACCACCACTTTATCGTTGTGAATGATCAGTGTATTGGCGGTGCCAAGATCGATGGCAATGTCTTCCCTGAAAAAATCAAATAATCCCATTCCTTAATTAGTGTTTAAAGTGGCGGGTGCCGGTAAATACCATAGCCATATTATGTTCATTGCAATAGTCAATGGAAAGCTGATCCTTTACCGAACCTCCTGGCTGTATTACTGCACGTATTCCTTCTCCATCTGCAATTTCCACACAGTCCGGAAACGGGAAGAAGGCATCAGAAGCCATAACTGCGCCTTCCAGTTCAAAATTAAAGGATTTGGCTTTTACAATAGATTGTCTCAGCGCATCCACCCGTGATGTTTGGCCGGTACCGCTTGAAATGAGTTGTTTGTTTTTGGCCAGTACAATGGTGTTGGACTTGGTGTTCTTACATATCTTAGATGCAAAAGCCAGGTCAGTCAGTTCCTGTTCGTCAGGTTTCCGATTAGTGCGGCTTTCCATATCTTCAAAACGGTCAGTAACAAAATCACGATCCTGCACTAAAGCTCCATTCAATAAACTACGGAACTGCTGAGCCGGCATTTCAAAGTCTTTTAAGATCAGTATAATACGATTCTTTTTTTGCTTCAAAATAGTAAGTGCCTTTTCAGAATAGGAGGGAGCGATTACAATTTCAAAGAAGAGTGAATTCATTTCCTGTGCGGTGGGTTCATCTACCTCAGTATTGGTGATGATTACACCGCCAAATGCAGAAACCGGATCACCGGCTAAAGCATCCTTCCAGGCTTGGGTAAGCTTGTTACGGCTGGCCACTCCACAAGCATTATTGTGTTTTAAAATAGCAAGGGTAGTTTCATCAAACTCCTTTATCAGGCCTACAGCTGCGTCTGCATCAAGTAAGTTGTTATAGGATAACTCTTTTCCATGCAATTGCTCAAAAACCTCTTCCAGGTGTCCGAAAAAGGCACCTTTCTGATGCGGGTTTTCACCATACCGGAGTACTTTTTCAGGACCGAAGTTCAGGTTGAAAGAATGGTCACCCAACAAATAATTTTCAATAGCCCGGTCATAGCCCGAGGAAATGTCAAAGGCACGTGCCGCAAAACTCTTGCGATCTTCCAGGGTAGGCATACCTTTCTCCAGCACCGTTATGGCATTTTGATAGTCATTGCGGGAAGGAATGATCCAGGTGTCCTTATAATTCTTTGCTGCTGCACGGATCAGTGAAATACCACCGATATCTATTTTTTCTATAATTGAGTCATGGTCAGCTCCGCTGGCCAGAGTTTCTTCAAACGGATAAAGGTCGACCACAATCACATCGATAGAAGGAATTTCATATTCCTGCATTTCTTCCCGGTCATTTTCCAGATCTCTGCGGCCCAGTATACCACCAAAAACTTTAGGGTGTAATGTTTTTACGCGGCCTCCCAGTATGCTGGGGTAACCCGTGAGATCTTCTACAGCTTCTACTTCGTAACCCAGTTCTTCAATAAAACTTCGGGTTCCCCCGGTTGATAAGAGATGAAACCCATTTTCAGTAAGTGCTTTAACAAGGGCCTCAAGGCCGTCTTTATAAAATACAGAAATGAGGGCGTAGGGCTTGTTTACTTCTTGTGGCATTGAGAAAAATTGAGCCGCGAATTTAGTGATTTTATGGAGGATACAATCACCTTGAGCCGCGTTTTTGCTTTATATTTACCGGTCAAACCGGGTAAATGATCTTCTTCAGAATTTTCAGGGAGAGCCTCTATTTTGCTGTCCATGCACTTACCGTCAACAAACTCCGTACAATACTGAGCTTGCTGGGCGTTACCATTGGTATTTTTACCATTATCACGGTTTTTACCATTGTTGATTCCCTGGAGCGTAATATTCGCGATAGCGTATCCGAATTAGGCAGTAATGTGGTGTATGTTCAAAAGATGCCGTGGGGAGCCGAAGGGGGAGAGTATAAATGGTGGAAATATTTTCAGCGTCCGGAACCGGATTATCGTGAACTGCTGCTTTTACAAAAGCGGGTAAGTTCTGCAGATGCTATGGCTTTTGCCTTCGGACTGAATACTACTTTGAAGTATTATGGAAACAGCGTGGAAAATGCCACCGTTATTCCGGTCTCGCATGAATACTATGATATATGGTCTTATGACCTGGCAGAGGGTCGGTACTTCAGCGAAATGGAGTCTAAATCGGGCCCGCCTATTGCGGTACTTGGTGCAGATATAGCCGAAGGGCTTTTTGGTGTGCAGGGTGCCATTGGTAAAGAAATAAAAATGTTAGGCCGTAAGGTGCGCGTTATAGGAGTGTTTGAAAAACAGGGCCAGAGCCTGGTGGGTCAGGATGTAGATGCCAGCGTTTTAATTCCGGTAAATTTTGCCCGTACGCTTATGAACTTGAATGACCGGAATGGAGCCTTTATAATGGCAGCGGCCAAACCCGGGGTGGATATGGTGGAATTGAAAGACGAACTACGTGGTGCCATGCGATCTATCCGCAAGCTTAAACCCAAAGCTGATGATAATTTTGCTCTTAACGAAATATCCGTGATTTCTAACGGGCTGGATATTATGTTTTCAATAATTGGAGCAGCCGGAGCTATAATAGGAGGCTTCAGTATATTGGTTGGAGGCTTTGGTATTGCCAATATTATGTTTGTGAGCGTGCGTGAACGTACCAATCAAATCGGTATTCAGAAGAGCCTTGGGGCTAAAAATTATTTTATTTTACTTCAGTTTTTACTGGAGTCGGTTGTGCTTTGCCTGGTAGGCGGATGTATTGGTTTACTGGCTGTTTATACAGGTATACTGATTGCGGGCAGCAATATTGATTTTAACCTGAGCTTATCGCTGGCCAATGTGTTTCAAGGGATAGGGATCTCGGTATTAATAGGAGTGATATCCGGTTTTATACCGGCATGGATAGCTTCCCGCTTAAATCCGGTAGACGCTATCAGGATGGGTCAGTGAGGAGCTCCGAAAAAATTATTGAAACGTAACTCCCTGCCAAAATGCTTAGCTATGGTTAAGCATATTTCATTAAGAAGTTCTTCATCTGCAGAGGAAAAGGCATGTAGCTTATGGCTATCAATATCCAGCTGAGCCACCAGTTCTTTGCCAATGTATACCGGAACCACAATTTCCGACCGCACATCCACACTACAGGCAATGTAATTACTCTCTTCTTCTACATTATCCGCCAGGTAGGTTTTTCCGGAAATGGCTACCTGGCCACAAATACCTTTTCCAAAAGGAATAACCATATGATCTGTTGGGGCACCCACGTAAGGGCCCAGGTGAAGCTGGCGGGTATTATGGTTCATAAAGTAAAAACCAACCCAGGTATAATGCTCAACCCTGTTTTCCAAAAGCTTACAAATTTGTAGCAATGCTTCATTGACAGGTTTTTTAAGGGCGGCATTCACCTCACTTAAAAGAATCGTTTTTTGCATAAAGTTTAAAATAAAAGCGGCTCCAAAAGTAGGAACCGCCTTTGAGATTTTATATAGAAGGTGATTATTGAACCACCAGCTTTTCTTTGGTTTGACCGTTCAACTGAACAAGATAAATACCCGGTTTTAGCCGATGCGCAACCAAGCTTTGCTGTAATCCACCCTCAAGTTTCTTCTCCATCATAATTTTTCCGTCCAGTGATAAGATCCGTATGCTTACCTCAGAAGATTTTTGGTAGGCAGAAAGATTTAAGCTGAACTCATTGGAATTTGGGTTGGGATACAAGAGTGATGTTTGGTTCTCCTGTTTCTGAAGGTTTTCAGACCCGTTTGCATTATCAGTAGTTGCAGCAATACGGCTGCCGGAAGAAGTAGTATCTATATAGTAAAACGCGGTATCGCCTTCGATACAAACGTTAGTTGGAAAAAGATCAAGAGGTATTGCAGTACTTAAAGAGGCTTCTTCAAATTCTAAGGAAAACTCACCGGAAGAAATGATTTCAAAGTCAGTAGTGGTAGGTGATATTTGTACAGTCGGTTCGCTGAAGATACATAAATCCGGATTATACGGGTTAACCGCAAAGATCTCGGGCATGTAATGTGCATAATTACCCTTATTAACAAAAACATCTTCTGTACCAATCAAACCTGTACTTTCAGAATAATGATATTCTTTAGTAGATCCCGTTAAGGTGTGGTTATGATATGGGAATTGAAAAGTAAGTTCCAGGTTGGTGTGATAAAAAGCTCTCAACAAAGAACCGCTGGAACTAAATACTAAAATACAGGTTCTGTAAGTGTTACCGGCTCCATTGATTGTACCTACTAATATTATATCCCCATCTTTTCCTGGAAGGACATCGTAAATGTTTAAGACTTTATTATCAACTGTGAGATTGATAGCCCAAATATTACTGAGACCATTATTTAACCTTGTTAACCTACCAACCGTGCTATTTTGGCCAGCCATTATAAGGTCGCCTGAAGAACTATCAAAGTAATTAGCCTTATATACAATATCAGAAGGAGTACTGTCAATATAAAATCCTAGGTTGCTTAGGTTTGCATCATAGAGGTGAATACTGCTAAAAAGGCTATAAGACAAAGAAGTTACACCTACGGCAGCAAAGAATTCACTTTCATAAGAATAATCAGAGTCCCACATTTCATCAAAGTAACCGAATTGACCATAATCAATAGGTGCAGTACCTAAGTATTTTGATTGAAGAAAGTTACCACCCATGTCAAATTGATATAACAAGTGATATGGCAATCCACTATACCCATTAGGTGGAAACCCAAAATGTCCTCCTGAATAAGGATGTGAAAGATAGATGGTTTCATCAATAATCTGAATTCGAACCCGATTCAAACCACCATAAGAGTTCTCCTCAGAATATTTTTTCTGCCAATTAAGATTCCCGTTTAGGTCCAGACTAGCTAAATAACTAACATAATCATCGGTGCCATATTCCACTACTCCGGCAATAAATATTTCATTTTGGAAATAGATTATATCCCCACCTTCAATCCCATTTTCTAAACGAGTAGTTGATAAAATGTTACCAAACTTATCGGCAATAATTAAAGCGGGTTGTCGCCATTCGGGAAAGGGTTGGACTTCAATAATATTAGCCAGAATAGCATTTTTGTTATTAGGCAAAGAAATCGTCTTCACAGTAACAAAGTCAATTGAGTCGCAACCTAAATGGAGTGCTACCTTGGCAAATTGTGTTTGTGAATAAGTACACAATGGAGTAAAGCAGAGTAAAAAAAGGAATTTTTTCATGACAGATTAAATTTAAGATTACTTTAGAAATGTAGTAAATTTCTTTCGCATAAGAGAAGAGAAGAATTTTAAACTTTCAATTACTGTCTAATGATTTTTCTGTTGTGAAAAATGTTAAAGTATGGCAGTTAACTCATTACAGATGACAAATGAGGTAAAAAAATAACTAAACCTATAAGAGCGGCAAATAAGGAAACTATTAATACGGCTCCTGCAGCCATATCTTTAACTAAACCAGCCTGCTTATTCCAACCTGGTGAAGTGAGGTCGGTTAATCGTTCTATAGATGAATTGAGAGCCTCCACACCAAGTACCAGGGCGCAACACAGTAATAAAATGCACCATTCCCACCTGGATACCTGTAAGACCCACGCTAACAAGATTACTAATGCTGTGAAAATGAAGTGGATACGGCTATGACTTTCTTTACTGAAGAATATAACTCCGCGGCTGGCATCTTTAAAGGCTTTTATGCGTAATTTGAAGTAGGACATGGTAAACTAGAATTGAAATACAACTTAAAAACCAAAAGTAAGGCAAGTCCGGCTAATCTAACTTTAACTAACTGATGTTCATAAATCATAAACCTTGTGAATATCCTCAACTTCAGAATGTTTAAATTGCGCACTGCAAAGATTACCCTACAAACTATAATCTATGATGAAGAGACTATACCTTTTCGGCCTGCTTTTCTTACTGGGACTGGGTTCTAACTTCCTTAATGGTCAAACGATTACCATATCAAACTGGTCTAAGAACCCCGCCACTCCACGAACAATTTGTCAATGTGATACCTTTGATTTGCCCGTAAATGGCAATCCTGGTCCAGGAAATCATGAGGATGCAATTCAATATTTCTTAAGTCAGAATTTTAATCCAAATACACAATTTGCATTTGAATTAGCTGCTCCCAATAATAACTGGGCTAATGCTGATTCCTTGGAGATTTTGGATATCTCTATTAAAACCAGTGCTGCCGGAGTTAGTCCTCCCACATTCGCTACGGACACATTTTCAGGTCCGGCTAATCACTATGGAAGTGTAGTAATCCCTTGTAATGCTCCGTTGGGACCAGCTACTCTCAGAATAAGAAATTCAAGTGGTGTTATTAGTGACACTATTTATTTTTTAATTAACACGATTCCGGATACGGCTCGAATTAAAAGAGTACTAGGAGGTTTCCCCAACCCTTATACTGTAGCCCTTCAGGACTGGGGGTTTTGTGAAGGCGATTCTGTAATTCTTGATGCCGAACAGCAGCCGGGGGCCAATTACCAATGGTTGCGTAATGGATTGGTAATGGCGGGTGAAACGGATACTATGCTTATTGTTCGCAGCTCAGGTTCCTATTCTGTGCGTATAGATCTTGGAGCCTGTTCCAGAGTATCTAAGGACACTACTATAAATGCCTTTTTACCCCCTGTAAATGTTGAATTTCTGCCAAGTGCCATGGCTTTTCAAATGGATGACCCTAAGATAGACAATGTCTCCCGTGAAGATTCTGTCATGTTTTGTGAGAGTGTAACGGCTACTTTTAATGCGCAGATACCACCACCTCCGGACGTAACTTTTGAGTACCAATGGATTACTGACACCATCGACCCCAATAGTGGGAACCCGGTTTATTTTCCGGTAGATACCGTTACCATGGGGCCACGCACAGATACCAGTCAAACTGTGGTTATCGACTCCAGCCTCATATCTTTCAGAAATGGTGAAGCTCGCTTATACTTAACCGTATACGATGGCTTTTGTAATGACACTTCAGAAACCATTTATCTTTTTATGGATTCAATTCCGGCTACCACTATACGCAACCGTTTATGGGAAGGAGGAGTATTGCAGCTTTCAACCAGCAATTCAGATATTTGTATGAAAGAGGATTCGCTGCATCTGGTTTCAAGTTATGTGGCTCCCAACATCCGCTACCAATGGCAGCGGTCTTTAAATGGAACAAGCTGGACAAACCTGCCCAGTGCCAGTAACCCATCAGAAGATGGAAGTTCGCGTACGCTGGAAGTAGACACAGGGTATAATCCCAAACCTACTCCAACCATAACTTTTTACAGACTGCTTACCACTACGGTAACTCCTTTTACATCAGAAGTAGTGTGCCGGTATATTTCCGACAGTGTAAGAATCCGTTGGTTACCGGACTACCGGATAGAAGTTGCTCCGGGTCAACCTCAGGTTACTTTTATATCTCCTGATACGGTTAACTTCTGTGAAGTAGATACAGCTATACTGCGTGGTCCGCTAAGTCCTAATTCATTTACCCTGCCCTATGACTATATCTGGCTAAAGGATACGGTTAATGCAATAGGCCAGACTATAAAAATACCAACCGATGTAAACGATACATTGAGAAACGTAACCATTCGTTCCAGCGGAAAATATTACGTAGCCTTTGATGATGGAATTTGTATAGATACGTCCAGAGCTATATATGTATATGTAGACACTATTCCACGTACAAATCTGGTTTCTGTACCCTTTGCTGGTATTCCTGCCAAGCCTGAACCATTTGACCGTTGTTTGTACGATTCTGTTCAAATCTCAGCAACCGATACTATTTTACCGAACTGGAAGTATCAATGGCAACGCTATATTGATGCCTCTATCGGCTGGATAGACCTGGTGGGTGATACCAATCCTGCTATAGTAGTGGATACATCTTATACACCTTTCAGGGATACCACCTATTTCCGTCTGGTTATCAATTACACGAATCGTTTTGGAATACCCGGTTGTGAGTTTGTGTCAGATAGTGTGGAAATACGCTTTTATGACCTTCCCGAGGTTAGTTTCTTCCCAAGTGATTCCGTAGGGCTTTGCTTTGGAGAAACTGTGCGTGTGGTGGCAGAAGGAAATGCGTTGAGTTATCGATGGGCAGACGGTCCGGTAGGTGCTTCACGTGTGTTTAGTTCTATAGGTACCTATACACTTATTGCAACCGGTATTAATGGTTGTGTTACCGAAGCGGAAGTTGACATTTATGATATTACCATTACAGCTAATGCCGGCCCTGACCAAACCGTAAATTCCGGCAAGCCGGTAACTTTAACGGCATCGGGAGGAACAACTTACCGATGGTATGCCAGCGAACCTCTGGATTTCAACGATTTCCTTTCTCAAACTATTCAGGTGAGTAAAACACTTTCGGATTCGGTTGTATCAGATACTATAAAAGTATATGTGATAGCTACGGGAGATGATGGTTGCCAGGATACAGATTCATTAAATCTGATTATTCTCAATCCACGGGGTAGGGATCTGGTATTACTTGAAAAAGCTTATAACCTTTTTACACCCAATGCAGATGGCAGAAATGATGTATGGGATATTAGTGAAGTGGTTGGTCTTACAGGTGGCTGTGACATAATTATTTTGAACCGCTGGGGTTCCGTAACCTTTGAGCAGGAAGGATTCTCAGGTGTATGGGACGGAAATGATCTGGGCGGAAATCCTTTACCGGATGGAACCTACTATTACATTCTTACCTGTGATGATCAGGTTCTTCTAAAAAGTGCGGTAACCATAATCAGAAACGAATAAGACCTTAACTATGAAAAAGCTTTTCTTATCTACACTTATAGTGATGGCGGGCCTGCAAGTTGAGGCTCAGCAAATTCCATTATACAGTAACTATTTCTTCACACCTTATATATATAATCCGGCTCAAAGCGGTACCGATGGTTCTACTGAACTTACTTTATTGCACCGCAGGCAGTGGACGGATGTACAAGGTTCTCCTGAAACATCAGCACTGGCTATCAATGGTTCCTTTAATGAGGAAAAAGTAGGATGGAGTATATACGGTTTTCGCGATATTACAGATATCGTTAGCCGGATAGGGGTTTATGGTAATTATGCTTATCGTGTAAACCTGGCCGATAATGTAGTATTGGCCTTTGGCCTGGGTGCTGGTTATCTCAATAATCAAATTGATCAAAGTGCAATTCGTGCGCGAGAAGATGAAGCGATTATTACGGTATCTACCGACAACCGGGGTAATTTTGATCTGAATGCCGGTGTAAATCTGGAAATATCTGATTTTACCCTAGGGTTTGCCGCTCCACAGTTATTGGGTCAGTCCATTAAGTATAGCGACAATACTACGGTGCCTATTAATTACAGCTTATTAAGACACTATGTAGTAAGCGCTCAATATGATTTCCGTTTCAGAGGAGATGATAATGTGCTTTCACCGGTTGTAATGTTAAAAGCAGCCAAAAATGTTCCTGTGCAGTTTGACGCAGGTCTTCTTTTTAACCTTAAGGATTATGGTTATGTAGGTGCCATGTACCGTTCAGAATATGCGGTAACGGCTAATGTGGGTGTAAATCTTACAGAGCAACTTACTTTAGGTTATGCTTATGATTTTTCTTTAAACGATTTTGGGCCTGAATTGGGAACTTCTCATGAATTCATGCTCACATATCGTTTTGGTAGCAATAAGCGAAATGACCGTCTTGAAAACGAAATCAAGCGCTTAAAGCAACAACAACGTAAGCAGAAAGATGAAGTTGAGGAGATAGTGGATGAACGTTTGGAAGAGTTTAAGGATGAGTACAAGCGTGAAATTGAAAAAGAAGTAAAAGACGCTGCCGCTAAAGAAGCTCAGAGCAATCAGAATAATAATAATAACACCGGTAATAATGGGCAGGCAGGCACTAACAATCCTGGAAATCCAAACGGAGGAAACCCGAATACCAATCCAGCTAATTCAGGAGGTAATAACCAGTCAGGTAACGGTCAAACGCAGGCCGGTGATATCCCTGGTTTTGATGCTTCCAATCAAGCTAATAATGTTCAGCCAGGTTCCCGTGGGTATTATGTTACTGCGGGTGTATTCAGTAGTCAGCAGAATGCTGATAAGATGGTTCGCAAGCTGAGTAGTCAGGGCCTTAATGCCCGTTACTTCCAGGATAAAAGCAATTATTACTATTATGTATACCTATTGCAGTTCAGCAATTATCAACAAGCTGATGCCGCTAAGAGTAATGGTCTTAATGGATCTTACAATGGTGAGCTTTGGATTAAGATTGTTGAATAAGTAAAATCTTCGATATTAAACAACAAGGCCGCGCAGTATGCGCGGCCTTGTTGTTTTTAATGCTGTAGCCCATTTGCTAATTGACGGGCCTGTTCTATATGGCGGTGTGTATGTGCCGTAATAAAAGCCAGGGCATCACCCATGGATAAACGGATAAAGGGTACCAGCGTTCTGATAGATGTCTTATCAATGGCTTTCGGCTCCATTTCTTCCGCAAGGGTAATGAGTGATTCCAATCCATCAATAAAGTCTTGGAAAACAACTTGATTTACCAACACCCGACCTTGTTTCTGGTACTTGCGTGGATCAATTTTACCCAAGGTAGGTATCTTTAGGATGTTTCCTTCTGAGTTTGGGCGCATCATCTTAATGGCTTTTTTCCCGAGCCATCCATGCGAAAAGTTGTCTGTTTCCGCTTGCTCTGCTTTACCCAGAGCTTTGGAAAGAGCTTGTATATAGAACTGGTTGGTAAGGTTCAGGTGTTCAAAAATTTCAATGATACTCCATTTTCCGGGCTCATTTTTATACCGTAAGTCTTCTGATTCTAAATAGTAAAATTCTTTGAGGGCATCACCTTTGTAATGAAGTAGTTCATGACGTAACTCTCTGAGGTAAGTAATCCTGGAAATCATATTTCTAATAAAAGTATTTATATATTGAATACTTTAAATATTAAAGTATATTTGTCTAAGCCATACCACGAGAAACAAGATGTAAATAATTGATTTTTAATTTTTTACATTTTAGGTAGAAACTAAAAAGTTAAACAAAACTTTGGCTAAATTATGACTTTTACTGGGAGTGTTCAGGACTTTTGCGATGAAGAGTGGAGAGCAGTAAACTTTAAAGATATACATCCGGGTGAGCAATATGAAGTATCCAATCACGGCCGCATACGCTTGTTTAAACCCGATATTAAATCCTGGCGGATTTTGAGAACAGCCAACGTAGGAGGGTACCGTTATTTTTCCTTTAAATCCAGTATTCATTGGAAAGTACGAAAAACCAAAGCTGTTCACCGCTTAGTGGCACAAGAGTTTTGTGAAAAAGAACCCAACGCCTGTTTTGTGATACATTTAGATTACGATAAGGCAAATAATTTTTACCGCAACTTAAGTTGGGTTACACAAAAACAACTTACCGAACACAATAAGATCAATCCCAACGTAAAGAATGCGGTGCGTAAAAATGTGATCACCAACCAAAAGCTTACGGAAACGGATGTTATCCGTTTAAAGAAGAAGCTATTAAGGGGAAATAATAAACTATATAAACTAGCCAAGGAGTTCGGAATCACACACACGCAATTAAACCGTATCCGCAAAGGTGAGAATTGGGCGCATATAAAGGTCTCATAGATATAGCCATAACAGACCTATTTTTTTCTGTTGAGCTAAAACCTTTCTTTTGTCTTTTAATTAAGAGATAGAATACGGTTAAAAATCTTTTATGAATCCTTTACTGCAAGCGTTTGAAACGCCTTTCGAAACACCTCCTTTTAATCAAATAAGTGAAGAACACTTTCTGCCGGCCCTTAAACAGGGAATAGCCGAAGCTAAGGAAGAAATAGAAGCTATTAGCGGCTCTGCTGATCCTGCAAGTTTTTCCAATACTATTGAAGCTTTGGAAGCTTCTGGTGATAGTGTAGGGCGTACTGCTGAAATATTTTTCAATTTACTTTCGGCAGAAACCAACGGTACTTTGCAAAAAATATCCCGCGATTTTTCTCCGCTACTTACGGAGTACAGTAATGACATTATGCTTAACGAGAAACTTTTTGAGCGTATTCATACAGTATATGAAAACCGTGAAGCTGAAAACCTTTCTGAAGAGCAAGCTATGTTATTGCATAAAACTTACCGGAGTTTTGTACGGAACGGGGCTTTGCTGAAAGGAAAAGACCGGGAACGGCTTAGAGAAATAGATCGTGAATTGGCCGGTCTATCCTTGCACTTTGGTGAAAATGTATTGGGTGAAACCAATGCCTTTGAGCTGGTTCTGGATGAAAAAGACCTGGATGGGCTTCCGGAGAGTGTAAAGGAAGCTGCGGAAGAAACGGCCCGGGAGAAAGGGATGGAAGGTAAATGGATCTTTAACCTGCAATATCCCAGCTATGTGCCTTTTATTACTTATTCTGCCCGTAGAGATTTGCGTGAAAAAATGGTAAAAGCTTTTGGAAGCCGTGCTTTTCATTCGGAAGAAAGAGATAATCGTGAGATCGTATTAAAAATAGCACACTTACGCTTTGAACGTGCACAACTTTTAGGTTTTGAAAACCATGCAGAATACATTCTGCAGGAACGGATGGCCGAAGCGCCTGAAAAGGTAAAACATTTCTTAAATGATCTTCTGAAGGCTGCACGTCCGGCTGGCCAAAAGGAAGTGGAAGAGCTTACTCAATACGCCAATGAACAGGATGGTATAAAAGAACTCATGAAATGGGATCTTTCTTTTTACAGTGAAAAATTCAAGCAGCAGCGTTTTGGAATAGATGATGAAACATTGAAGCCTTATTTTAAGCTGGAGGACGTTATCCGAGGCGCCTTTGAGGTAGCCAATAAGCTGTATGGAATTTCCTTTAGTGAAAGAAATGATATTCAGAAATACCACCCGGATGTAACTACGTATGAGGTATTGGATGAAAAGGGTAACCATCAGGCTGTCTTTTATGCAGACTTCTTTCCCAGACAAGGGAAGCGAAATGGTGCCTGGATGACTTCTTACCGCAGTCAGAAGAAAGTAAATGGGGTGGATATCAGGCCACATATAAGTATAGTATGTAATTTTTCAAAGCCTACGCGCACCAAGCCTTCCCTGCTCACTTTTAACGAAGTGCTTACGTTGTTTCATGAATTCGGGCATGCCCTGCACGGAATGTTGGCCAATGGTAATTATGCCAGTTTAAGTGGTACTAATGTGTACTGGGATTTTGTAGAACTGCCTTCGCAGGTTATGGAAAACTGGTGTTATCAAAAGGAGTGTCTCGATATTTTTGCCTACCACTACCAAACCGGTCAGCCAATACCGGCAACCATGGTGGAAAAGTTAAGGCAAAGTTCTTCTTTTATGGAGGGCTATGCTACGGTTCGGCAAATCGGGCTGGCTACATTGGATATGGCCTGGCATGCTACGGACCCCCGGGAAATAGATGATGTAGGTGTCTATGAGCAAACGGTACTTGCAGGGACAGAACTCTTACCATGGATTGATACGAGCAATACGTCTTGTAGCTTTTCGCATATATTTCAGGGAGGTTACTCGGCCGGGTATTACAGCTACAAATGGGCTGAAGTGCTGGATGCTGATGCTTTTGAATACTTCCAGGAAAAAGGCATTTTTAATGAGGAGGTAGCCGGTAAGTTCAAAGGACTTTTATCAGCTGGAGGCACACGGCATCCCAAAGAATTATATAAAGAATTCCGGGGTAAAGAACCCGATCCTAAAGCATTGCTTAGAAGAGCCGGTCTCCTGAAGCTCTAAAAAGACAAGGGCCAGTCCGTTTTAATACGATCCTGGCCCTGCCTTAACACCATTTACCAACTCAAAGTGCAACTGCATGCGCTATGGGGAAAGAGGTTCCCCTTGTTGGATAAAAGTAAAAATAGAGGGATGTTTGGCTTTAATCCATCCGCAGCGGTATCCATTTTTGATCCGTATTTATGCCGTAGCTGTGTTAACCGGCTTTCGTTATGATTTTAGAGTTTGGATATCAAAGGGTTATCAAGACCAGGTCACCGGTACTATAAACCTTTAACATAACAATTCCTTTGCGTTCTCAACCATTTGAAAAACGTTAATTTGCTACCAATACACGCTTATGATCAGACCTAAAAAACACTTGGGGCAACATTTTCTCAAAGATGAATCTGTAGCGGAGAAAATTGCCGGAATATTATCAGGTGAAGGCTACGAAAAGGTAGTTGAAATTGGTCCTGGTATGGGAGTGCTTACTCAATTTTTACTGCGGGACGATAAGGAGCTTTTTGTAGTGGAGATAGACCGTGAGTCTGTAGAATATCTGGATGAAAATTTTCCAGCTTTACATAAGCATATTATTCCCGGAGATTTTTTACGTCTTTCTCTCGAAGATGTATTTGGAACCTCCTTTTCTGTAATAGGAAATTTCCCTTATAATATTTCCAGCCAGATTGTATTTAAAGTTTTGGAAAACAGGCATCTTGTGCCGGAATTTGGAGGAATGTTCCAGAAGGAGGTGGCCGAGCGTATTACCGCTGATCCGGGCTCAAAAACATACGGTATATTAAGTGTGCTTACCGCTGCTTATTATGAACGTGAATATTTGTTTACCGTAGAACCAGAAGTGTTTAACCCACCCCCAAAGGTTCGCTCAGGAGTAATCCGTCTGAAGCGTAAAGAAAATTACCAGCTGGGGTGTGATGAATCGCTCTTTAAACGGGTGGTAAAAGCTACATTTAACCAAAGACGAAAGACTTTGAGGAATGGTCTCAAATCGCTTAATTTGAGTCTTGAAAACGTTGATGAAGAACTGTTAAAGCTTCGGCCGGAACAGTTAGATCTTCAAGGGTTTATACATATTACCAAAAGCATTTCCACCCATGAGCTTTGAACTGAAACCCGATTATTTAGAGAGCCTGGAAGATGATATCCAGAATGGCAAGCTTGAAGCTCACCTCGAGTCTATTGAGGATATGCACCCGGCCGATATTGCTGAGATCGTAGACCAGCTGTCCCTGGATTCAGGAAAGCAACTGGTGCAGGAGATTGACGAGGAAAAAGCTGCCGAGGTTCTGGTAGAACTGGATGAAGATCTCCGGGCCAAAATATTGCTAGAGTATACGGGTATGGAAATAGCCCATGAGCTGGTGGAAAATCTGGACTCTGATGATGCGGCTGACCTGATCAACGAACTTTCCGATGAAAAAAGGAGAGAAGTTCTCAATAATATTGAAGATCCCGGGCAGGCTAAAGATATTGCCGACCTTCTTATTTACCCTGAAAATACGGCAGGGGCTCTTATGGGGAAAGAGCTGATTAAGGTAAATAAGAACTGGAAAGTAATGCAATGTGTGAAAGAGATGCGGCAGCAGGCCGAGAATATAGAGCACGTTCATTCTATTTATGTGGTGGATGATCACAATATGCTCCTCGGCACCTTATCCCTTAAAAAATTGTTGACTACTTCTCTTAAAACCCCTATTGCTGAAGTATTTAACCACAAGTTACAAAGTGTGGAAGCAGCTGCGGATGCGGAAGATGTAGCCAATACCATGCAAAAATATGACCTGGTGGTTATGCCGGTGGTAGATGCCCTCGGGCATTTATTGGGACGCATTACCATTGATGATGTAGTGGACGTTATACGTGAAGAAGCCAAGGAAGATTATAACCTGGCTTCCGGACTTACCGATGAAGTAGAATCGGATGATAATATATGGACCATTACTAAAGCACGTTTACCCTGGTTGTTGATTGGTCTTTTTGGCGGAATCATGGCGGCATCCGTAATTGGCCGTTTTGAAGGAGCTTTAAGTGCCTTGCCAAAAATGGCTTTTTTTATTCCTTTAATTGCTGCGATGGGCGGAAATGTAGGCGTTCAATCCTCCGCTATTGTGGTGCAGGCCCTGGCCAGTAAAGCAGTAATGGGAAATGTCGGGAACCGTCTTTTAAAAGAAATAGGTGTAGCTCTGGTAAACGGGCTTATTTGTGGAATACTGATTATTGGAGCCGGTCTCTTCCTGGGTTACGAAGTTCGTTTATGTATGACAGTGGCCATTTCTCTTTTAGCCGTTATTATAGTAGCTGCATTGGTAGGTACTTTTGTACCGCTTATACTAAATCGCTATAAAATTGACCCCGCACTGGCTACTGGTCCGTTTATCACCACCATGAATGATATACTGGGCCTTTTTATTTACTTTACTATTGGTTATGCCTTGCTTGACATATAGGAAATAGCATTATCTTGCTGTTAATCTGCTTGAGTTTTATGGTTAAAACAGTACCGTTTCTCACTCTAACCTGCTGTGGTAGTATAGCTTTAGCTCAGTATAGTGGGGCCACCTGCAGCTTGTTTGTACAACCTCTAGGCAGTAGCCAACCTGTGGAAGTTAACCTGGGCCTTAATACATTTAACAATCTTCATTATACATTCAATTATACCCCGCAATTTGACTGGGTTAGCGAAAACCACGGAACTTATATATTTGATCCTGCTTCCGTAGAACAATCAAAGGCTCAAAGCTTATTTATGGGTATGGCGTATTTTAACTAATGGATAAATTGAAAAGAATACTATTTGCCGTGTTGGCACTTTTTCTGAGTCTGGATGTGGTTCAGGCGCAGGATAAACCCCAGACTGAACAAGCCGAACAAGCGGAAGAGTTTAACGATGAACCGCTGGATTCCAACCAATACCTCAACCGCAAAGGTGTGGTGTTGGATAAGGATACACTGTTTTATCTATATGACCGGATTGATGGATATACACCTACCGTCAGGGCTCGTTTAGCTTCCCAAAAAATAGACGAACTCATCAACCGTGAAGACTTTGAGGCGGATAGCCTGAATCTGGCACTAAATGATCGCTATTACCAGATCTTTTACGGCAGCGAGTTTGTGATGAATATCAGCCCTTTGGATGCCCGCTGGTACGGGAAATCACAGAAGCAAACTGCACAAGAGTATTTAAACCTGCTTACCAATAAATGTCGTGTAGTTGTTTCCGGATTAGACATTAAAAGACTGCTCATTCAAATAGGATTGGCGTTGGTGGTGATTCTTCTAAGTGGATTCATCTTTCGTTATGTAAACCGGCTTTTTAAATTTCTGGCTATCCGTATTCAAAGGCTTAAAGGGGTATATCTCAAGGGTATTACCTTCCGTAATTATGAGTTTATTACAGAAGACCGGCTCACCAGTATTGTACTGATCATTAATAATATTGTGAGGATACTGTTCCTGGTATTTCTCTTTTACCTCACATTGCCTATTATCTTCAGCATATTTCCCTGGACAGAGGGAATTGCCAAAACACTTTTTGCCTATATACTTGACCCGCTTAAAGGTTTTGTAACGGCCATTATCAATTATATTCCCAATCTGTTTGCTATCGCTATAATAGTATTTGTAGTGCGTTATATTACTAGGGGGGTAAAGTTTTTGGCCCGCGAAATTGAAGAAGGTAAACTGGCTCTTCAGAATTTTTATCCCGATTGGGCCATACCTACCGCCCGCATTGTAAATTTTTTGCTTTACATTTTTATGCTGGTTTTGATCTGGCCCTATATTCCAGGTTCAGAAAGCGAAGTGTTTAAAGGGGTTTCCGTATTTCTGGGTCTGCTTATTTCATTAGGTTCGTCTTCAGCTATTTCTAATATTATTGCCGGCCTCGTAATTACCTATATGCGGCCGTATAAGATTGGTGATCGTGTAAAGATTGGTGAAAGTTCCGGTGATGTAGTGGAGAAAAACCTGCTGGTAACACGCGTGCGTACTATCAAAAATGAAATGATTACGGTGCCTAACAGTACGGTATTGAACAACAACAGTATTAACTATAGCCTTTCGGGTGAGCAGCAGGGGCTTATTGTTCACAGCACGGTAACCATTGGTTATGATGTACCCTGGCGGAAAGTGCATGAAATGCTGGTGGAAGCCGCTTGTTGTACTCCTTTTGTGGAAAGTAACCCCAAGCCTTTTGTGCTGCAAACCAGCCTGGATGATTTTTATGTGTCCTACCAAGTTAATGCCTATACCAAAGAACCTTCTAAGCAGGCTATGATCTATTCTGATCTCCATGCTTTGATACAGGATATTTTCACCAAGAACGATGTAGAAATTATGTCGCCCCACTACCGTGCAGAACGTGAAGGGCCCAGCACCATTCCTCCCAAAAACGGACAATGAAGGTATTGATAGTTGATACTGTTGATCCAATACTACATACCGGACTTAAGGAACTGGGCTATGAAGTAATGGAAGATTACCAGAGTCCTGTGGATGAACTGAAAGACCAAATACCTGAATTTACAGGTATGATTATTCGAAGTCGTTTTCCGCTCAATGCTGATTTTTTGAAAAAGGCAAAGACCTTACGTTTTATTGGCAGAGTAGGAGCCGGTATGGAAAATATTGATAAAGCTACAGCGGAAAGCATGGGAATAAAGCTTTTAAACGCACCTGAAGGCAATCGTAACGCGGTAGCGGAACATGCCCTGGGTATGCTTTTGATGCTTTTAAACAACCTGCGTATAGCGGATGCAGAAGTTAGAAAGGGCTTGTGGAAACGTGAGGCGAACCGTGGTCATGAGCTGGATGGAAAAACCATAGGTATTATTGGCTATGGTTATATGGGTTCGGCTTTTGCCGCTAAGCTTAAGGGTTTTGACGTACGCATACTGGCTTATGATAAATACCTCCATAATTTTGGAGATGCTGAAGTGGAAGAAAGCTCTCTGGAAAGAATAGCAGCTGAAGCAGATGTTATTAGCTTTCACCTTCCGCAAAATGGAGAAACCATTGGTTACCTGAACGATGATTTTGTGGATAAACTCCAAAAGCCGGTATACATCATTAATACAGCCCGGGGAAAAATAGTTCACACCTCTGCACTTATCAGGGGACTTCAATCCGGAAAAATAAAAGGAGCTTGCCTGGATGTGTTGGAGTACGAGAAAAGCTCTTTTGAGAATATGTTTAGTGGAAATATACCAGAAGATTTCAGATATCTGCTGGAATCCGATAAGGTTATTCTAAGTCCTCACATAGCGGGCTGGTCCTACGATTCCAATAAAAAAATGGCACAAACCATTGTTAACAAAATAGCCGCTTTGAACCTTTTATAAACATGGAAATCAAACATATACCTAAAGATAACGGAGGCGAATTTGTGATTGAACAAAAGGAAGAAAAAGCCGGGTATATGCAGTATATACTCTTCGGTTCTGGGCGTATGGTTATCCAGCATACGGAGGTAAATCACCACTTACAGGGCACCGGTGCTTCACGTAAATTAGTAAATGCAGCCGTGCAGCATGCCCGGAATAATGATCTGAAAATTTTACCCATATGCCCTTTTGCAAAGGCTGTAATGACTAAAAACAGGGATCAGTATTCTGATGTTTTGGTGGGAGCCTGAACAGTTGTTAATCTCTTTATAGATGTCTTCCTTTTTGTCCGCTTTAGCCCGGAGTATATTCTGTGGCCTATCTCAAACGATTTCTAAGTAAGTTTGTCCCTATGCGTTTCATTCTTGTCCTTTTAAGTATATTCTTTTTAGCTGCTTGCTCTACACCGGTTGCGTATAATGATTCATTGATTTTCCGATACAATGAATCAGCTGGAATTACATCGCTTGACCCCGCTTTTTCGCGTAACCAGGCTAATATATGGGCTGTTAACCAACTGTTTAATGGATTGGTGCAGATGGATAATGATCTTCGGGTGCAGGCGTGTATTGCAAAAAAATGGGAATTAAGTGATAGTGGTAAAACCTACACATTTCACCTTCGTAAGGATGTACGCTTTCACGGTGATGACTGTTTTAAAGATCCACAAGATAGAGTTGTAACGGCTAAAGATTTTTTATACAGTTTTGAGCGTTTGCGCTCTAAAGAACTGGCTGCTCCGGGCAGCTGGGTTTTTCAGAAGGTGGAGAGTTTCAAAGCCCCTGATGATACCACCTTTGTGGTGCAATTATCTCAAGCTTTTCCCCCTTTTTTAGGTCTGCTGTCTATGAAGTATTGTTCCGTAATCCCCAGGGAGGCGGTAGAATATTATGGTACCCGCTTCAGGGAGCACCCCGTGGGTACAGGTCCTTTTCATTTTAAGATATGGGTAGAAAATGAAAAGCTGGTACTTCGCAGGAATACGGATTATTTTGAACAAGATAGTGCTGGTACTAAGTTGCCTTACCTGGAATCAGTAGCTATTACCTTTATTCCGGACAAGCAATCTGCTTTTCTTGAGTTTGTAAAAGGCCGCCTGGACCTGGTATCTGGTATTGATGCGTCTTATAAAGATGAACTCCTCACTTTTAGCGGAAAATTACAAGCCAAATATCAGGATCGTTTCGAAGTATACCGTCAACCCTATTTAAATACGGAATACCTGGCTTTTTTGGTAGATTCTTCAGAAGGCAATTCTGCTCAAAAAGTATTGCTAAATCAAAAAGTACGTCAGGCTATCAATTATGGTTTTGATCGTAAAAAGATGATGCGGTACCTCAGGAATAATATAGGTACCCCTGCTGAGGCAGGCATGATCCCCAAAGGACTTATAACCTATAATCCGGATCGGATTCCAGGTTATAGTTACCAGCCTGAAAAGGCAGCAGAGCTGCTAAAAGAGGCAGGCTACCCCAAAGGACAGGGGCTGCCGGAAATAACGCTGCAAACCAACTCATCTTACTTAGATCTCTGTGAGTACATACAGGGGGAGCTTAGCTCTTTAGGGATCAGGTTGCAAGTGGAGGTAACCCCACCCTCTACACTACGGCAGGCCATGGCCACTTCAAAAGTGCCTTTTTTCAGGGCAAGCTGGATAGGTGATTATCCGGATGCCGAAAATTATCTTTCCCTCTTCTATTCCAAAAATTGGGCACCTAATGGCCCCAACTACACACATTTTAAAAATGAGCAGTATGATAGGTGGTACCGGGAAGCTGCATCGCAAACCAATGATAGTTTGCGCATCCGCCTTTACCAGCGTATGGATAGCCTGGTAATAGCTGAGGCTCCTGTAGTACCGCTTTATTACGATCAGGTATTACGCTTTTACCCCAAAACCATTTCAGGCCTCCGGGGTAATGCTCTGAACCTGTTGGATCTTAAAGGGGTCATGAAAAGTAAAGCTGAAGAGAAACCCTGAAAATATCAAAACCTCCGAAAGACACAGGCCTTTCTAAAGGTTTTGACAGAGTAGAGTAAACGTTTTGTTTCAAAACAGACCAGCTCGCCTTGGTGAAGCAGAACTGGCCTGGATGTAAACAGCCTTTTGAGCAACTGCATTTCCTTGGATCCCTAACCTAAAGAGATCTGGTTAATTGGTTATGTGAAGATAGGGATAAGCCTTCAATTAATTGATTTACTGATGGTTGTAAATATGATGTTTTTAGTAAACAGACCACTATCTTTAGTTAACCTCCCGAAATCTTTAGTCAATGGATTTAACGCTGCGTTTGAATGAGTCTTCGGATACGGATATTGAATATTGCGAAGATCAGCGTCATGAAGGGACTGAGAATATTGAAGAAGGCATAAGGTAAATAAGCCAGCGTATTGACACCCAATACTCCGCTTTGGTATGCACCACAGGTATTCCAGGGAACCAGGACCGAAGTTACCGTTCCGCTGTCTTCCAGGGTACGACTGAGGTTTTCAGGTGCTAATCCACGTTTGCGATAGGCATCGGCATACATACGTCCGGGCACCACTATAGCCAGGTATTGATCTGAAGCAGTTACATTGATCAGTAAACAAGTACCCATGGTGGTAGCAATAAGAGAGGCTGTTTTATGTGCCATTTTCAATAATGCCCTACTGATCACTTCCAAGAAACCACAGGCCTCCATAACACCACCAAACACCATAGCGGAAATAATAAGCCAGATGGTTCCAAGCATACCTGCCATGCCTCCTGAGTTCAGTAACTCTGCCAGTATCGGATGTTCTGCATCAATAGTAATGCTTACTGTAAGCGCGTCCATAATAAGTTTATAGGAAGTGCTAAGATTCAGCACATTGTTTTCACTGAGGGAGATAAGCAGATCGCCCTGAAAAATAAAAGCGAACAATGCTCCGGCCAGAGAGCCTATCAGTATAGCGGGGAGTGCGGGTACTTTTCGAATAATTAAAAAAATAACCAGTGCAGGAACCAAAAATAGCCAGGGCGTAAGATTAAAGATACTATCCAATTCGTTCAGCAGGGGAGTGATATCCTCTACATTTCCACCTGAGTCCAGCCTTAACCCGATTATAATAAAAATGATCAGGGCTATAACAAAAGAAGGAACGGTGGTAAGCAACATATACCGGATATGGGTAAATAAGTCGGTGCCGGCCATAGCCGGTGCTAGGTTAGTAGTATCGGACAGAGGCGATATTTTATCTCCGAAATAAGCACCGGAAATTACTGCGCCCGCCACCATGGCTTCGGAAATACCGATAGCTTTACCTATACCGATAAGGGCAATACCCACGGTAGCAGAGGTGCTCCAGCTGCTACCGGTAGCCAGGCTCACCAAAGCACAGATAATGGCTGCAGCCGGTAAAAAGATCTCCGGGTTTAATATCTGCAAGCCGTAATAGATCATAGCCGGAACAATTCCGCTGATCATCCATGAGCCTGCCAGGGCACCGATCATTAAAAGAATAAGAATAGCATTGGTAGTACTGGTTACACTTTTTTCAATACCGGACAGAATATTTTCCCACTTAAACCCCTGGGTAAGGCCAATAACCGCAGCTACTGCTCCTGATAACAGGAGTATAAATTGGTTGGACCCGGATAAGGCATCGTCACCATACACCCAAATAACATTTATGCTGAGAAGCACTACCAGAAAAATAACGGGAATAAGGGCAATCCATAAAGAGGATTCTTTCTTCATAAGGCCGGTTTTACGGCTTAAGTTTACGAAGATTTAACGACTTGCGAACTTTGGCAGGCGCTCATAGATCAAATGAGTGGGCAAACCCATAACGGTAAAAAAAGAGCCTTCAATAGCCGTTATACCTGTCATGCCTATCCACTCCTGTATACCATAAGCCCCGGCTTTATCATAAGGTCGGTAGGAACTGATATAATACTTCATGTCCGTATCGGTAAGCTCTCTGAAGTATACTTTTACAGTATCGCTGAACACTTCCTTAAAATCTGTTGACTGCAAACACACGGCTGTAATCACTTCATGTGAACGTCCTGAGAGCTTTTGTAACATCTCCAGGGCTTTTTCTGCATCAGCAGCTTTTTCAAGCGATTGGCCGTTACACCAAACTACAGTATCTGAAGTAAGCAGTATTTCATCAGAGTGAAGTGTATGTTGAAGCGCATTTGCTTTTTGAGAGGCCAGGTATTCTGCAATAGCGGAGCCTTCGAGTTCTTCGGGATAGGTTTCTTCTATAGACTGGTTTCTAATACTGAACTCAAGCCCCATCTGGCGAAGTAATTCCTGCCTGCGGGGTGATCTAGAGGCGAGCACCAGCTTTTTTCCGTGCGGTATCATCTGCATTACCACTGTAATTTTAAGGATAAGGTAAACACTACCATAGATAAAATACCGGTAAGCATAATAACTTTACTCCAGGTACTGGCTTTTTTAAAATCTGCGGCTGTCTTTGCCTTAAAAACCAGTAGGATGAGGTAGAGCAAAGGGAAGTTTACAAAGAGTAAAATGTAGAGGGCGGATATCTGATCGTCTGAAAAGAGGTAGACATTATAGAAGCCTGTAAAGCTGAGCATCACCAAAATCAGGATCACAATTATATAACGCATTTGTCCTGAACCTAAAAGCACGGCCAGTGTGCGGTAACCCTGCCGGGCATCGCCTTTAATATCTTCAGCATCCTTTATCATTTCACGTATCAGGTTACTCCAAAAGGCGAAAAGGGCGTAGGCGCCTACTACCTCAGTAGCGGAACGTACAATTTCCCGGTTTTGATCTGTTACAGCCGGTATAAGATCAAATAAAGCTACCAGAGCCACGGGTAAAGCAGTAAGGAGAGATACCAGCACATTGCCAATAACGGCTCTCTTTTTTAGATCAACCGAGTAAAAGTAAAGAAGGGCAATAGCTATAAGTGGTAGCATCCAAAGGCCGGGCATACCAGCTGCTTTAGCTACCAGGTAACCCGTAAAAAGAGCAAGAATGTTGAGGCCAAAGTAAATTTGCCAGGCTACGGAGTCAGGAAAATTTTTGCCTATCGTTACCCGTCCGGGTTTGTTTTCTTCATCTACATGCAGGTCATACAGATCATTCACCACATACCCGCCAGCGGCCAGACTTATACTGCACACCACACCATAGAAATACTCCAGGTGATTTAATACGTGTGGAATACCGAGACTCTCTGTAATAACAAACCGTATCAGGTATTGCACCAAAGCTATCATTAGCAGATTGGGCCATCGTATCAATTTTAAGAGAGCCATAAATTACCAGTTAAAATCATCTTCAAGCATCCAGTTATCCTGAAGCTTTAACGTTTGTTCTATTACATCACGTACACAAGCTTCACCACCTTTTTTGGGTGAAACGTAATGTGCAATGGCCTTAATCTCAGAAGCAGCATCAGCGGGAGCAGCAGACACACCTGCCTGTTGCATTACCTGGTAATCCGGAATATCATCTCCCATATAAAGGATGTTTTCCGGTTTAAGATGGGCATGTTCATATACCGCCAGGAAATCTTTCCAGGCGTCCATTTTATTGCTGGCTTTCATGTAAATGTCAGTAAGACCCATACGCTGAAATCCCGTCTTTGCATTTATACAATGCCCTCCGGAGATAATAGCTACCGTATAGCCCTTTTTTATGGCTAATTGAATAGCGTAGCCATCCTTGCTGTTAAAGTTACGGATGGGTCGCCCATCCACTCCCATTTGGAATACTCCGTTGGTAAGTACCCCGTCCATATCAAATACAAAGGCACGTATGGTATGCAGGAGTTCTTTATAATTTCGGGTCATGTTTTTGTTGTATGCTTTGGGTCATTAGCCGGTAAATTTCCAGCGTAAGCGGGTTTGTGATCATTTTTTCGTGGCGGGCAATAGTCAGTTCATCCTTGCGAACAGCTGGCCCGGTTTGCATATCCGCAGGGCTATTATAATTCAGGCGGTTTATACTTTGTAAAAGCAAGGGTTTTAACAAGTCAAAGTCCAGATGGGCCTTTTTCATTTCTTCAAAAGCCAGCTCGTACAAATGATTGGAAAAATTCTGAGCCAGAACAGCGGCCAGGTGTACTACTTTACGTTGTTCAGAATCTACCTTATGAAAGCGGGCACCCACAGCCAGGGTGAGTTCTTTCAATAGTTTAAAGGTATCCTCATCCGTAGCTTCCAGGCAAAAAGGTATGGATTTAATATCGGGGTATTGATCTGGAGTAAAGCTCATTAGCGGGTACCATATACCACGGTGTGGATGCTTATCTGATAAAGCTTCCAGAGGCGTGGCACCTGAAACATGCACTATACGTATTTTACCATGAGGGATTTGCTCACTAACTTCTTTAATGGCTTGGTCACTTACACATAGTAATACCAGGCTGGTTTTATGAATAAGGTCAGCTAATGCCTGTGGAAAGGCATGGCCTGTTTTACCATCTCTGGATACCAATGTTACCTGGAACCTGGACGAAAGATTTCGTTCCATGAACTGGCCTACCTTACCATTTCCGATAATAGTTATATGTTGGAGCGTAAGCATCAGCCAAAAATAGGAAAGCTGCCGTGAAACGTTGCCTAATTGCGTGTACCTTGCCAATTATAATTTTGGTTTATTGCAATAAGTTGCCTTAACTCGCTTGAAACGAATGAGTAGAATTATATCTTTCATGCATATTATTCAAAAGATCACTGTTTTAATACTGCTATGCCTTTCAGGTGTTCAATTGTCAGCGGCTCATTTAGTAGGAGGGGATATATCGTATGAATGCCTGGGCAACAATAAGTATCAGGTCCGTTTACGGGTTTACCGGGATTGTGCCAATAACGGAGCTCAGTTTGATGAATTTGTAACGATAGCCATATATAATGATGGTACAGACCTGTTAAGGCAACTTTCAATAAGTGGCACCGGCCGTACACAGGTGCCCGATTCGGTTGGTAACCCCTGTGTTACCCCGCCCCCGGGCCTCTGTACAGAATATCTGGATTATATCGATACGGTAACCCTGCCTCCTCGCCAGGGAGGATATGTATTAACCTGGCAAAGGTGTTGCCGGAATGGGATTATTGAGAATATAGGATTGCCCCAAAGCCAGGGTAGCACCTATACCGTGCAGATACCCAGTAACGACACTACCTGCAATAGTTCTCCTTTTATCCTTAATGTGCCTCCTATTGTACTGTGTATGGGACAACCGTTGGCAGTACCGGTAGAAGTGCGTGATCTGGATGGGGATTCGTTATACTTTGAGTTGTGTGAAATTTTAAGAGGAGGTAATGTGGCAGGTGATCCAAACTCTTGTTCTTTAGACAGGACTATTCCTATTCCACCCTGCCCTCCGCCCTATCGTGAAATACCTTTTTTAGCACCTTATACCAGTACCAATCCACTTCCTGCTTTGCCTGCTTTTACTATAGATACGCAAACGGGTATTTTATCCGGAACGCCCAATATGGTAGGCACCTATGTAGTGGGTATTTGTATCAGTGACTACCGGCAGGGGCGCAGACAAAGTACGGTACGTCTGGATTATCAGTTTAACGTTACCCAATGCATCAAAACGGTGGTGAGTGATATGGTTACTCCCATAGAAGACCCTACAATTTTATGCGATGGCCTCACGATAAGGTTCACCTCAGAAGGAACATCACCGGATGTACTATGGGATTTTGGTGTACCAGGTGCCACAGGAGATACCTCTACCGCTCAAAAACCAACTTTCACTTTCCCGGGTGCAGGTCCTTATCGGGTTACACTAATAGCGGACCCCGGAAGCCCTTGTGGAGATACTACGGAATATGTATTCAATGTTACGGAACCCAATCTTCCTGATTTTTTCTGGACGGGCCGTACCTGCTTTGAAGCTCAGGAAGTGGATATCCGGCCCTTAACCGGTTTTCCACCGGGAACGTCCTATTTATGGGAATTTGACAGCACAGCAGCATTTCCTGTATATACCCAGCGAGATCCGCCTATCCAAAGTTGGTCGGTACCAGGAAAGCACTATATAAGTCTTACGGTAAATGTTGGCCCGTGTGAATACACCAAACGCGATTCTATTGAGATCAGTTATTTAAGCGCGAATGTTGATGCGGGGCCTGATCAAACCGTTAGCGTGGGTAAGTGGGCCACCCTGCGGGCAAGCGGAGGTAAGGAATACTATTGGTATGCTGATACTGAGGTGGAATTGAGTAGCCGTATTACAGCCATTACCCGCGCCAGAATGCAGGAAGTGGATACCGTAAAATTCTATGTGCGTGCTATAGATGAATATGGCTGTGAAGGTCTGGACTCAGCTTGGGTGTATGTGCTGAGTGGAGAAGCGGTAGGGCCCATCAATTTCTTTTCACCAAACGGAGACGGCCGTAATGATGTGTTTGACCTCAAGGATATCAACCCGGATAACGAATTTTCACTAATCATTTACAACCGCTGGGGAAGTGAAATATGGTCTGTACAAAAATATCAGAACGATTGGGAGGGTGTGGATTATGGTTTAAATGCGCTGCCGGATGGAACGTATTATTACATCCTTCATAATGATGGAGAGGTAATTTATAAATCGGCTATTACGCTGATCCGAAATCCCTTAGACGGCCCCTGAGGTTAGGAAGTCGTTCTTTATATTTGCAACCTGTCTTTAAACGTTAACCTTTTTTACAACCCTTTTATGAAGAGTTTTTTTACACCCGGTTTTTTGCTGGGTATTCTCATTGCTATCCCTTCTATTTCATGGTCTTTCATTGATAATCCGGGAGATTCTATTGATGAAGATTATGTAAACTGGTATAATCAGGACCCTGATGAGGACAAAGTATTGGGAGCAGCAGTAAATCGTGCGTATAAGGAGCTTCTGAATGATAGAACTCCTGAAAAAAAGATAGTAGTGGCCGTTATTGACGGAGGGGTGGATATTGATCATGAGGACCTGAAAGGCCGGATATGGATCAATAAAAATGAAATTCCGGATAATGGAATAGATGATGATTCCAATGGTTTTGTGGATGACCTGCACGGCTGGAACTTTCTCGGTAATTCAAAAGGAGAAAACATCGTATACGGTAATTACGAGTTTGTGCGCATACTGCGTGACAGAGCTCCATGGTTTGAAGGTGTAACCAACATATCAGAAGTGCCGGATTCGCTTCATACAGCTTACCGTGAATATAAACAATGTCAGGCCCTATACGAGGAGAAACTCGATAGAATACGTGAGAACTATAAAAACTTCATGGGGTTTGAAGAGCGTTTTAATCGTTATGAGGACATCATTAAAAAACATCTGGATCAGAAAACGAACCTTACCCTTAAAGATGTGTACGGTGTACGCAGCCAGGAAAGAGAGGTGTTACAGGCCAAAGGATTTCTGATCTATATATTAGAAAATGGGTTCTCCTACGCGGATATGAAAAATGAAAAGAAGCATATGGAAGCCGCCTTAAATCATCATCTTAACCTGTCCTTTGATCCGCGTTCTATCATTAATGATGATCTTACAACCTTAAATAACCCTCATGGAAATCCGGATGTGAAAGGTACACGTGCGAAGCACGGTACTATGGTTTCAGGTATCATCGCTGCTGGCCGTGATAATGCGATAGGTATTGATGGTATTGCTTCTAACGTAGAAATTATGGCGCTGCGTACGGTACCCGATGGTGATGAATACGACCGTGATGTAGCCCTTTCTATTATATATGCCGTGAACAATGGAGCCAATGTAATTAACATGAGTTTTGGTAAAGATTATTCACCTCAAAAACACTTAGTGGATGAGGCTTTGAAGTATGCAGCTTCTAAAAATGTATTAATCGTACATGCCGCTGGTAACTCCAGTGACAACCTGGACACTGTGCCACATTTTCCGATTAAGTATTACGGTGCAGCTGATACCATACAGAACTGGATGGTGGTAGGGGCCAATGATCGTAAAAAAGGTAAGAAAATGGTGGGTACATTTTCATGTTATGGCAGCAAGGAGGTAGACTTGTTTGCACCAGGTGTAAATGTGGTTTCCACCAAGCCCAATAATGGTTATGATGTAACTAATGGTACCAGTTTCTCCTGTCCGGTAGTATCCGGAGTAGCCGCACTGGTGTGGTCTTACTATCCTGAACTTTCGGCTGTACAGCTTAAGGAGATATTAATGGCATCAGCAACAGATTTCGGAAAGAAAAAGGTGTACCAGCCTAATAAAGAAGGTGATAAGGAGAAGACCCGCTTTTCAGAACTATCACGTACGGGCGGCATTGTAAATGCTTATGAAGCTTTGCTTTTAGCCGAAAAGTATGTGTCCGGAGAAGAGGTAGCTCAAAAAAATTAAGTGTTACGACTTAATTCTTTGCCATACGGCAATTCCGGAACCAATAGCCATGAGTATACAACCGGCCCATAGCAAATTGATCATAGGGAAAACGATGGCTTTCATTACTATGAAAGGTTTTTCTTCATGATCAGCCAGAGTCCATGATTTGAGAACTATCTTATTGGTTTCCGTATTGATATCTTCCAGGCGGAATTTAAATTTCTGATCATCCAGGAAAGCGTCACGGTAGGACAGGGCATTGCCTTCCAATATGTAAACCGGCTCAGCTATAAACTCCTCTCCAAAAACATTTAACACCTTTAGCTTTACGGTAAGGAGCAAAGTCTCCAGTTGTTTTGTTTCCTCATGGTAGGATGCATTTACACGCAGACTATCCATAATTATAAAATGATCCTGGTAAATAGCCGTATCACCCCTGGCCAGTTCAACTTCCATTTCACTGCGGTACCCATCATCTGTAGTGGGTTCCAAATAGGAAGAATACGTAACGTGCGTATAGATATCACGATTCCAGAAATGCTGGGTAGAGGGGTTTGGTGTGGGGCCCATATTGTCCGACATCTGCAGGAAAGGACTCAGCTTAAACTCTTCTTTTAGCTTATTACTATCCAAACGACTGTAATAAGTTACATCGTAAAACTGCTTATTTGTTTCTTCCCGCATACCATTCCACACCGCTACATAATTCCCCAGGCGGGTTGAATCCTTGAGTTCCAGCAAGGCGTTCTCATTGGAAGGCATATCCTCTGACAGAAAGACATCAGTATTGCTGATGATCTTTTTCTTAGCGTTGGAGATCAAGGCTCCGGCTATGATCAAACCAAAGCCTATGTGAGCTATAGAACTGCCGGTAAAAGACATTTTACCTTTACCCAGTATCAGCCAATAATCTACGTTAGTAAAAATGGCAAATAATGAGGCAAAAAGAAGAATGAGATAAAGGGGTTCTTTCCAAAAATCGAAACTGTAACTCAAAAGGCCTGTAGCCACAAGAGCTATTAAAATCGAGCGTACAGAACGCTTCATGAAGGTCTTGCCTTTGGTGTGTTTATAGTTAAGCCATTGGGCCACACCAATAAGTAATGTAATTACAATGGCAAAAGGCACCTGAAAGCTGTTGTAGTGCTCAATGGGTTTTAATGGAGGAGCTAGTTTTTTATCCGAAATGGATAAAAATCCTTCTGGTCCAAAAACCTGATTTATAACCGGTATGGATGTGCTGAATATGATTTGGAAAGCAGAGATAAACAATACCAGACTACCAATAAACATCCAGAATTCCTTGGAACTCAGTTGATCTTCTTTTTCACTGGAAGGTATACTTCGGAAATGATAAATGTAAATGGCCAGGGAAAGAATCACAAAGAAAAGGAGGTAGATAAGCAGTTGCCCGCTTAATCCTAAATCTACAAAGGCATGCACTGAGGCATCTCCCAACACACCACTGCGGGTTAGGAAAGTAGAGTACAGGATCAAAAGAAAAGTAGTGATGACCATGAAAAAGGCCCAATGCAAACCGGATTTCCGATTGCGGTATACCAATAAAAGGTGTGCTGCCCCCGTCATAGTTATCCAGGGTACCAGTGATGAATTTTCAACCGGGTCCCAGGCCCAGAAACCACCAAAACTCAGAGCCTCATAAGCCCATGCACCACCCATCAGGATTCCGGTACCCAGGATCATTACGCTGAAGAAACTCCAGGGGAGGGCTGCTTTTACCCAGCCACCGTAATCGCGGGTAAATAAACCAGCAATAGCCAGAGCAAAGGGAGTGAGGGTAGAGGCAAAACCCAGGAAGAGTATTGGTGGGTGAATAGTCATCCAGTAATTCTGGAGCAAAGGGTTCAGACCGCTTCCGTCCATAAAGGCCGGGAACTTATCCAGGTAATCGGTTACCTGCGTCCAGGGTAAACCCAGGTTATCAGGCGTATTACGCATCAGAATAAAGGGACTGCTACCTATTTTCACATCACCCAAATACACGCCTAACACCATACTGGCCAGAAATGCCTGGACCAATGCAAATACGATCATAGCCGGGCCTTCCCATTTTTTAGCTGTATACATCAGTATGGTTCCCAGAACCACATGCCAGAACATCCAGAGTAAGAAGCTGCCTTCCTGACCTTCCCAAAAAGCACTGAAAATATATTTACCCGGCAGATCAAGTGAGGAGTGCTTCCACACATAATCATACTCAAAATAGTGCGCCAACATGAGGTAGAAGAGGCAACCAACCACAGCAAAAATACTTCCGGTATGTATAAGGAAAGATGTGCGCGCCAGCTTGTGGTACGACTCGTCTTTTTTAGAATAAAAGAGATAATAGGCTATAGCACTGATAAGAGCAGACACAAGCGCAAGGCTCACAAAAAAACGCCCGGCCTGGCCGGGTAAGAGGTGTTCTCCGATATATTCCATCTAGTCGTAAGTTTGGTATCCTTCCAACCCGTTGGTTTCATTGTATTTGGAAGGGCATTTCATTAGGATTTCCTGGGCTATAAAAGCACTGTCTGTGCTATACCCTTTCATGGTGATCTCTTCACTACGTTCAAAATCCTGGGGTTTAGGCTGGCGGTACACTACTTTTTTACGCATGCCCTCCTTATCTACAGCACCAAACTCAAAGCGGTTGGCCCGGGCGTCATAATCCATGGGCTCATCCTGGTCCAGATATCCGATTACCGTATAATTGGTATTGGGGTTGGCATTGGCTTCTGCAAAGCCAACGTAGGTTGAAGCATCATTAATAGTGGCCATAATAGCTCCTATAGCCACGGCAATTATTATTATAATAAGGATGTGCGTGCGTTTCATGTCTATTGATTTTTCTCCAGTTTGTTAAGCTTCCGGTCAATGCTGATGAGGTAGATCACTATACCAATAAATACGATGGCCAGTACAGCAACTACCACATAAATCTTGCCGTTACTGCGCATTATATCGGCCATTTCAACATCATTTCCCTGTGCCTGTAACCCGTAGCTTATCAATAGAGTGACCAGCAGTAAGAACTGGTTTTTAATTTTAGTCAAGATGTTCATTTTGTTTCCAGATAAGTTTTGTGTAGCGTATTTTAATGTTCATGATCCATACGCCAATTAGCGTCCAGCCAATAACAGCAGGGTAAAAGATCATGCGCATATCACTGTTCAGATCGTAACCGGAAAAACCGGGGTTTCCACCGTTTCCGGGGTGCAGACTATCTGTCAACCGCGGAAGGATACCTATAAAAACGATCATCATTACAAAAGCAAAAATATTATAAACGGCAGCCAGACGTGCCTTTTTTTGTGGATCTTCCACTGAACCGCGCAGCACAAAGTAGGCCAGATAAATAAGCATGGTTACGGCTGTACCATTAAGCTTGGGATCATTTACCCAAAATGCTCCCCAGGTAAACCGTGCCCACAGGCTTCCGGTAAGTAAACCCAGGGTAGCCAGAAACATTCCTGTTACAGCACCTTCTCTGGCTTTAAGATCTCTCAAAGGGGAGTTATTACGCAGGTAACCAATACTGTATGACAATGAAGCCGTCATGAGGATAATCATGGCAAACCACAAAGTAACATGGAAATACAATACCCTGATCGTTTCATTGAGAATAGGTAATCGGGGCACCGGGCCTAAAAACCCGAAAACGATAGCGTAAAGAACAAAAACTACGCCTAAAGCCTTCCACCAGTGTGTTTTCATAGCTTCATTTTAGTCGCGCCAAAGGTACGCAAATAAGAGATAAGACAATAGTAAAGATACCAGTGCCAGTAAGAGTAATACCAATAAAACCGGGCCGTTAACCGTCCATGAAAATCCGGTAAGTGCTCTAATACTGGTTCGGCTCAAAGCCAACACCTGAGGGTAAAGAAGTGGGATGCTTAATATAGCGGGCAGGGCAGGATTATCGCCTGCCTTGGCTGCCAGGCCCGAAACAAAAGTAAGTATACAGGCAAAGCCGGCACTGCCCAATACCAATAGTACGATAAAGGCAGTAGGGTCTGCTACAATATTTCCAAGTAAAAAAAGGAATAAAAGGAAAGTGAAAAGACCAATCACTAAAAGGTAAAAGAAATTATAAATGGTTTTTCCAATGATCAGCACCTGCGGTTTTACAAGGCTAAAATACAGTAGAAATCTCCGGTCAGCTTCATTTTGAAAACTACGGAATGCCGCCTGAACCGCTGCAAAAATGAGGACTATCCAGTATAAGGCGTTCCAGGTTTCAGAAGATATGAGACCGTTAAATACCAAATAGCATAAATAGGTGGTGGTTAATACATATAAGAGAACCGCCAGGATGCTTTGGCGCTGACGCCACTCCAGGGTAATATTGAGTTTAACTATTTCCAGTATTTGCGATAGCACGGGCACAAAAATAAGAAAGGATCAGCCCGGGAGCTGACCCTTCTATAACTTATATTCAATTTAAATTGTAGAGACTTAATTGAGGGTAAGACTCGTAGGACTTACAAAAATGGCTCGGTATGGTCCACAGGCACAATGATTACTCCTCACTCTGGTGCTTAATCCTAAACAATTAGTAGGATTAGGGGCAGCTACAAAAATAGTCCCGTTCGCGCAATCCTGGCAATCATCTGTGGTAGGTGTGATAAGGGCTCTATCCCAATACCAGTTAGCATTACAAGGATTAATTACAGTAGTACCAGGCGGTATACAAATGGCACTGGTAGCACACATTTGATCACAAGCGTCATCAGAATTAACCAGTTGTACCAGAAAAGCACAACCGGTATTATTGGTAACGCTTAGAGGAGCAGATTGAGCCATAGCTGCTGTGCAAATGGCGAAAATTGCCATAAAACTAAGAATGATTTTCTTCATGGTTGACATAATTTTGGTTTCAAACAATGATACATCTTATTGGTGTAATTAACTAATTTTTAGATAGTAATGAACTAAGAATCACATTATGAGAAGAGGTTATTCTGTAAATGGAATAGTGTATAAATTAAGTTTTCAAAAAGTTAAGGTTATTTCTGTTGAATTATAAGCTTCCACGTTATTAAGAAGCGGGGTAAAGGCTTTTGTGAACTTTCTTACGATCTTTGGGCCCATCGTTATTAAAACCCATGAAAATGATTAAAAGAATAGGCATAATAACAATCCTTGCCTTTGCAGCGAGTTGCCAGCAACAACCGGAAGAAAAGATACAACTGGCTTCTGAAACGGATCTAACCTCTGAAAAAGAAAAAATGAAAACCCTCCATGATTATCAGTCCCAAACATTGGGTGGCGAAAACTACGATTTCTCTCAACTGAAAGGAAAACGGGTATTGGTGGTAAATACGGCCAGTGAATGTGGATATACGTCACAGTATAGTCAGCTACAGGAACTATATGAAACGTACGGTGGGGAGAACTTCCAGATCATAGGGTTTCCTTCAAATGATTTTGGTGGACAGGAGCCTGGAAGCAATGATGAAATAGCGCAGTTTTGTCAGCAAAATTATGGGGTAAGTTTTCCTATGATGGCCAAGACACCGGTTAAAGGGTCAGGTCAACATCCGTTATACAAGTGGCTTACTTCCAAAAACATGAATGGAAAAGAGGATGTGGAAGTGCAATGGAATTTCAATAAATTCTTAGTGAATGAAAACGGGGAGTGGATGGCTTATTATCCTTCCGGTACTTCCCCGCTTGATGAAAAGATTATAGCTTTTGCGGAAGGTAAATAATTGATGCATTAGTAATAATACAAAAAGGGCAGCCAGCGGCTGCCCTTCTTTTTTTTGGATCATTAAAACAGATCGAGGTTGGTAGGGCTGGAGAACACTACCATATACGGTCCGCATCCGGCACAGTGAATACCGTTGTCCGAATTAGGCAAACCCAGACAGTTGGTAGGGTTGGGAGAAGCCACACCTACAGAGGGAGATCCACATGGCGTGCAGGCATCAATAGTGGGCGTTACAATGGCCCTGTCCCAGAACCAGTCAGGGTTACATGGATTTACAACTTGCATTGTTCCAGGCCCGGGAGGAATACAAATAGTTACACTACAGGAAGCTCCACAACCATCTTCTGTATTGAATAACTCAATTTCAAAAGCACAATTAGTGTTGTTGGTTACGGTTAAGGGACTGGATTGCGCAAGCGCAGTTGCCGCTCCTGCAATTAGCAGAAAGCAGCTGAAAATCATTTTTTTCATAGTAGTAGAATTTTAAATGTTATTCAATAATACTAAAAAATAATGATAGATGTAGTCCAATAACTACACGACTTGTATACAGGAAGCTATTTCAATAGCCTTGATCTTCAGGTTTTCAATATCTGCTTCTGCGTTAGCATAGGTCAAGGCTACACCCATCCTGCGGTAGGCCCGGGTAGAAGGTTTACCAAAAAGCCGAATATCGGAATTCGAATAAACAAGAGCCTTTTCCACACCCGAAAAAACCGGTGTGGAGGTGCTTTCTCCCTGTGCCAGAATTACGGCTGAAACCCCTGCACGTTCCAATTTCACTTCGGGTATGGGGAAACCCAGAATGGCGCGGGCGTGTAATTCAAATTCACTGAGGTTTTGCGTGCCGGCCAGGGTTACCATACCTGTATCATGCGGACGAGGTGAGAGTTCTGAAAAGTATACACCCTCCTTTCCAATAAAAAACTCAATGCCCCATATACCAGCACCACCCAAAGCTTCGGTAACCTTAGCTGACATTTCCTGGGCATTCTTAAGATCTTTATCCAAAACAGGGCAGGGCTGCCAGCTTTCCTGGTAATCGCCTCTTTCCTGCCTGTGTCCAATAGGTGGGCAATACAGGGTAGGCCCGTTATTTTGGGTTACGGTTAATAGGGTTATCTCGGTATGAAAATTCACAAATTCTTCAATAATCACTTCCTGCAAATCGCCACGGCTGCCGCTTAGCGCATAGTGCCAGCTCTTATCAATATCTGCCTCTGTTTTAATAACCGATTGTCCTTTACCGGATGAAGACATCAGTGGTTTTATAACGCAGGGCATGCCAATCTTGCTTACTGCATCTTTAAAGTCTTTCAGGTTATCAGCATATTCATACTTAGCCGTACGTAAGCCTAGTTTTTTAGCAGCCAAATCCCGTATAAGCTTACGGTTCATGGTATAATTAGCGGCTTTGGCACTGGGTACTACAGTAATGCCCTGTTCTTCAAAATCGTAAAAGCGCTCGGTACGGATACTTTCTACCTCTGGTACCACCAGTTTAGGCTGGTGCTTTTCAATAACAGCATTCAGTTGATCTCCATCAAGCATATTAATAACTTCAAATTCATCGGCTACCTGCATGGCGGGTGCTCCGGCATAACTATCACAAGCCACTACGTATTCGCCTAGTCTTTTTAGGGCGATAACCAACTCTTTACCTAATTCACCTGATCCGAGGAGTACTATTTTTTGCTGCATGAAGCTCACATTTTATTAGGAATGCGAATTTAGGAATAGATTTAAACGTAAGGGATCACATGCTATTTAATTCATGGTATAGTAGCTTTGCCCAAAGAAGACCAGTTATGAAAAAAGATATCCATTTTCCCGAAGTTACAGACATTAAGGTAGCCGTAGGTAAGCGTGTAGATGAAAAGGGTGAGAGTGACTTTTACGTATACATTATCAATAATAAACCGACTGATATTGAAAATATAATGGTGGTGTCCAATGCTTCTGAGCATGAGGATGGCAGTGGACGCAAGACATCTACACTCCGTCATTTTATGGAGCACCTGGATAAACAAAGCTCCACCCGAGTGGAACGGATTGACCCGAAAGTGTTTGGCTTTCACAATACATTTTGGGTAAGTTTTTATATTGGCAGGGAATTATTTGACTATAAGTTCAGGATAGCCCCGTTTTCGGAATGGGAGTTGGAGGAGGTTCCTGAGTTGGATATGCAAGGAAAAACAGCCTATTGATTATGAAAAAGCTATTAACGGTTTTGAGCATACTGAGTATGCTTTGCACAGCACTGGCGCAGAGTGAACGCGGTGATACTTCATATACTGTTACCTATTTTAAAGGAATAGATCAATCGGGAGGCGCAACGGTGTGCAATGACCTTGAGGTAAAGGTGGACATCAAAAAGGAAGTTCCTAAATGGGTACGTGAGGCCGTGTTAAAGGATCTTTCTGAAAAACTCAGACCGGCCGGTATTCACGAGTACCCACCGGAGGATTCATTATATAAAACCTGTGAAAACTGGAATACACATAAGATCAGATTATTCTCTGAAATTTTGTATTGGGAACCGAACGATAAAATGTGTCTGGCTTTTTATGTGGATGAAGAAGATTGTTGTGACCCCCGGAAAAATAAGAGAAGAGTTCACATCCGTAATGTCAATCTCAAAAACAAGACCTTTTATGATTTGAATGCGTTCTACAAGAAATACAAAGCACAGATCGATCAGGACGTAATGAGCCATGTACGCAGGAAATACCGTTCTAACCGTGAGCGCAGATACATAAGAATGATAGAGATTGAAGAACAGCCACCCCTGGGGTTTGATAAACGGGGCCTGATGGTATTCACTGTCTCAACCATTGGTGGGAATAATCAGCATGTACTTTGGGTGGTATCTCATACCCGTTTACCTGAACCACTTCCTATACAATGATTAATTGGTCTGATTTTGAAAAGGTGGAGATTCGATTGGGCACCGTGGTTCAGGTTGATGAATTTCCCAAAGCCCGCAAGCCTGCTTATAAATTGGTTATAGATTTTGGTCCGCTGGGCATACGCAAGACTTCTGCCCAAATCGCTACATTATATAAGCCACAAGACATCCTGGGGAAACAGGTGGCGGCTGTCGTTAATTTTCCTCCCAAGCAAATCGCTGACTTTATGAGCAACTGTTTAGTTCTGGGAGCGGTAGGAGAAAATGGTGAGGTAACTTTATTAACCGGTATGGGACTGGCGGATAACGGACTTCGGATTTCCTGAATCCGGAAGAAGAATATATTTAGGAACATTATTTGCACATTTGATTTTTGTGAAAAAACCGCAGTATACCGCTGATCTTATTGTTGATCGTCTTTATGACGTAATAACCCATATCCCCGAACCCAGGCTTAAGGGTAAACCCTCAGATGAAGTATTTGTAAAAGGGCTCATCCGGCAATCATCTATCAAAAGCAGTTCGGTGTCAGCCGCATTATCGGTTCCTGGTGGTGTAGTGGGTGTTTTATCGGTAATTCCGGATGTAATGACCGTATGGCGTATTCAGGCCCAAATGATCAGTAATGTGGCCGCGGCCTACGGGAAGAATAGTTTACTTACCCGCGAACAAATGCTCTGGTGTATGTTCCGGCAGGTGGGAGTGGGGCTGGTAAAAGAACTGGTGGTTCAGCAGGGCGGCCGTTACCTGGTAAAACACTATGGTAAAAAAAACCTCACCGACCTTATTCATAAATTAGGAGTAAAAATTGCGCATAACCAGGCTTCGCGATGGGCTGGACGCATAATCCCCGTGGTAGGATCCGTATCTGCAGGAGCCTTAACTTATTATGATACCAAACGGGTTGGTAAAAACGCCATGCAGCTATATTCAAAAGATGTTATTCTGTTACCACCTGCTCCTCAGAGTAAGCTTCAATAACCCTATAGCCGGAAAGCTGCCGCATTTTTAGCAATTTTGAAGAATGGATACGTAGCAGATCCAGGAAATCATATTATTATCACTCATAGCAGAAGCCGCTATTCCAGTTGGGGCTTTTTAGGGGCTATTAGCGAAATATATCCACGCTGGCTCAATGAGGAATGGCGACACAGTATTATTGCCTTTGGTGGAGGAGCCTTACTGTCCGCTGTAAGCCTGGTGCTGGTACCTGAAGGTATTCGTCACATATCTGTAATTGCGGCCTGTATGGCATTTATAGGGGGTGGGGGTATTCTTCTGTATAATAGACTATAAGCTATCTAAAAAGAAAGGATCAACAGCTCAGCTAATGGCTATGTTGCTGTATTTTGTGCCGGAGGCCGTGGCATTGGGAGCAGCTTTGGTTGACGGTATGTTACTGGCATTTCTTATAGCCATACAAAACCTGCCGGAGGGTTTTAATGCTAAAGTTAAATTATTACTGGCCTTTATGGCTTTGGCCTTGCTGGGACCCCTTAGTGCTTTTTTTGGGCCACCGTTCTGGCTGATCAAAAAGCTGTTTTAGGTGTGCTTATGGTATTCAGCTCAGGCGGAATATTATTTCTTACTTTCCAGGATATTGCTCCGCAAGCCCGCCTTGAAAAGCACTGGGCACCTACTTTGGGAGCCGTATTAGGATTTGCCCTTGGCCTTATGGGGCATATGTTAAGTGCTTAAGTATTCTGCTTTGCCGGGGTGTCTTCGGGCTTGCTTCCCGTATTGCGGATGTTGACCACCTTTTTCAACATGTCAAACCAAAATGGAGCACCTAAGGTAATGGCAAGGGCCGTAACCAACCATCCTATAATTTTCTGAATGGAAACCTGGCTGGCAATAGTCTTTAAGGATAGTACCATGTAATTCCATAAAGTTGTTATTCGCTCTTTGAAGCTTATTTTTTCACTTTTCTTTTTAGCAATGAAATGCTGGTATTGAGGCACATCCCATCCCATTCCAAGTATGGAGCGGGCTTCAAAAAGCTCATCGGTTACCAGTTCATGCACTACACCACGAATGGAATCAATACGAGACTGGGTACGCGGGCTTAATTTTTCCGGACCGGCCTTAGTCAACGTTTGTGAAACAGCATTACTTGCAGAATCTTTCAAAACAGGGGAAATGGAATTTTCTTTATTAGCTTCAGTATCTATATTGGATTGTGATTCAATATAACTGTCGGCCAGATTAACCATCTGTTGCCGTGCTTCAGGATCATTGGCCAGTTTATCAGCAATGCTGAATGTGTCAGCGTCAATAAGCACGCTAATCACCAGGCCCAATACCAGTAATACTTTTTGCACATGCCGCTTATACCAGCCGGAAGCCCTTTGCATCATATCATCATACCATTGTTGCAGCAGCTGATCCAACTTGGTTACATCACCCTGTGCTTCCTTTACAAAGGTGAGAAGAGCCGTACGGGTGGGGCCTTCCGGCACCTCTTGTTTTATGCGCTCCGCCACATCATTAAAGTTCCGGTTTATCGTATTAGGGTCGTCCAGTATATCCAGCAGTATTTTAGAAAAGTTGGCTTTATTGAGATAGGAGGGGCGGTTAAGACTGGCACTACTGCCTTTCTGGGGTTTGGTTTTAGCAAACTTCTGAATGAGTGGATGCTGGTAGAACTTAATACCTAAATCAGCGGAGCCCGTTTGGGTCGTTTTATTTTGCTCATCCAGTTTTTGCTGTTTTTTGGTTGAATTTCCAGCGTCAAAATTATCGCTGAGCATGGTTCGGATGGCGGTGTGTAACACTTCACCCCGCTTAGAAGTGAACACTGACATGATCAGTTCATTGAGGCTGGAAACCAATAAGCTTAAGAGAAGATAGACCATGATCAGACCGATCACGATATCCAGGAAGTCAGATCCGAATAGCATAATTTAGAGGTTTGGTTATTGTTTGATTTGGTGTATTAAATGTAATAAAAATGTAGGACGCCTTATGATCGGTTAACTCAAAATAAGTGGCGCCTCACTCAAAAATAAACAGACTTTACACCAAAGCGGCTATTTTCTGCTGAATAACAACATATTCATTATCAGGTTTGGCTTAGGAGTTATACCTTTGGACGCCCAAATGATTTCAACAATTAAAATTGACATACAAGAATGAAAATCACCGTAGTAGGTGCCGGTAACGTAGGCGCCACCTGTGCCGATGCTTGTGCACGCCAGGAATTAGCTAATGAAGTGGTATTAGTGGACATTAAAGAAGGTCTTGCCGAAGGTAAGTCGCTGGATATGTGGGAAACCTCACCTATCAGTCTTTATGATACCCGTATCACCGGTTCTACTAATGATTATTCCAAAACGGCTGATTCTGATGTGGTGGTTATCACCTCAGGTTTACCGCGCAAACCGGGTATGAGCCGTGATGACCTGATCAATACCAACGCCAAGATTGTGAAAATGGTTACTGAGAATGTGATAGAGCATTCTCCTGAAGCTATTATTATTGTGGTATCCAACCCACTTGATGTGATGTGTTATACCGCTTACCTGGCCAGAGGTAAGAAAAACAAGAATAAAGTGATTGGTATGGCTGGTATCCTGGATACTGCCCGTTACCGCTCTTTCCTGGCCCTTGAACTTAATTGTTCACCTAAAGATATTCAGGCGGTGCTAATGGGAGGTCATGGTGATACGATGGTACCTTTACCCCGTTATACCACCGTAAGTGGTATTCCTGTAACTGAACTGGTAGCCAAAGATAAACTGGATGCCATTATTGAGCGCACTAAGAAAGGTGGTGGCGAGCTGGTAAACCTCATGGGTACCTCAGCCTGGTACGCTCCAGGTACCGCTGCGGCTCAAATGGTAGAAGCTATTGTTCGTGATCAGAAACGTATTTTCCCATGCTGCGCATGGTTGGAAGGAGAGTACGGTCTTAATGATATTTACCTGGGTGTACCTGTTAAGTTAGGTAAGGATGGTATAGAAGAGATCATTGAACTGGATCTTAACGATGAAGAAAAAGCGCTGTTGAACGAATCAGCCGGCCATGTACGTGAAGTAATGGACGTATTGGATGAAATGAAGATGTTCTAAGCCATTGAAAAATGTATTTGAAAGCCTCTCCCTCTAAAGGAGGGGCTTTTTCTTTTTCAGGCAGCTCCTGTGAACATTTGAACCTCAGGACCTTGTTTACGGTTATTTAAAATTATGGGTAAACAAATCTTAAAAAAAGGTTTCAGGCGATTGCGGAAAACCCGTATTGTCCGTCCCTTTGATACTAAGGAGAATATCATTCTTCGTGATTTTCTGGCCCTGGAGCGAACCACACTGGCCAATGAGCGAACCCTGTTTGCCTACATCCGTACCAGCTTATACCTTATTCTGGGTGGTATAGCCTTGTTGCAGTTAAAGGAGTTTAATCATTTAAAATGGTTGGGATATACATCTTTTGCCATCAGTTTCATTCTCATCTTCTACGGTATCATCCGTTATGTTGTATTAAAACGCAAGCTTCAAAAATTCTATAACAGTATTGATTTACAACATATATCTACCAAAGGAGTAAAGGAAGATTAGATAGGTATCAGTTTGTTTTATTGAATGATTGAATGACCTGGAACGTTTCAGGTAAATTTCCCATACCATTATATAAGGGTAGCACATATCAGCTAATTGTTTCCCCACCTGAATTAACCGGAAATGAAATGTTACGCAGTCCTTCTAAGTCTTTTCAGTTTAAGTCTTTTACACGGTAAGCCCTGATGTTTTCGGATTACAAAGGGTAAAAAACCGGGATGAGGAAAGTGGCCATTATCCAAAGAAGAATATTCAGAGGCGTACCGATTCTGGTAAAATCACGGAACTTATAATTACCAGCACTGTACACCATTGTATTGGTTTGATAACCAATGGGGGTCATAAAACTGGCACTTCCTGCAAAAGCTATAGACAGTAAGAAAGGAACGGCATCCACACCCATAGTGGCTGCAATAGATATGGCAATAGGGGCAAGCAGTGCGGCTGCAGCATTATTGGACATTATTTCAGTGAGCAGTGAAGTGGTAAGGTATAGAGCTGATATAACCGCAATGGGCCCAAAATGGCTACCTATATTATGGATCAATAAATCAGCTATTTGCTGAGATACGCCACTCTTATTCATAGCTTCTCCCAGGCTAAGGGCTCCGGCCAGTAAAATGATCACTTTCCAGTCAATTGATTTATAGGCCTCACTCATAGTAGTTACCTTGAAAAATAACAATATCGCAATAGCACAAAGGGCACCGACCATAATAGGTATAATATCAAGAGTAGCCAGTATTATAGCCAGGGCAATAGTGGCACCTACCAAAGCCAAACGGCCTTTTTGAACTTTCTTCAATCCGGTTTCACGCATGGAAAGAAAGGGTGTTTGCCAGGATCCCATAGCGTTGGAAAGCATTTGATACCCTTTTTCATTAGTCTGTAAAAGCAATATGTCTCCGGCTCTGAGAAAAATACGATCCAGGTTTTCAAAGCGCTGTTTGCCTCTCTGCCGGATGGCAAGTACTTTTGAATTGTACTTCTGAAAAAACTCTTTGGAATTGAGGGATTTCTCCGATAGCTCAGAATTGGGAAGGATCACAATCTCCACCAGGGTGGTTTCCTCCTCCGGAAAATGTTTGTCGCTAAGCGCTTCAGTAAGACTCAATGCCTCATTTTGAAGGATACTCTTCATTTTATCCATATCGCCCTGCACCAGAAGAATATCATCCTTCCGTAGCTCAAACTCTTTGGTAGGGCTTTTATAGATTCGGTTTTCCCGAAAAACCTGCAGGACCACTACTTCTGAACCATCTTTTTTAAAGATATTCCGGATGGTTAATTCTTCATCCTGTGCATTTCGTTCTGTGGTAACCCTTATTTCAGTTGTGTAATTCTTGATTTCTGCTTCATTACGCAGATCACGTACTTCTTTATTGGAAGGCGTAAGTTTTTTACCCACCACCAGCATATAAGTAATGCCTGCAATAAAAAATATCAAACCCAGCGGGGCCATGAGAAACATAGAAAAGGGTTTCAGGCCATTATCTGCGGCAATACCACTTACCAACAGGTTTGTGCTGGTACCTATAAGAGTGCAGGTGCCACCTAGTATGGCACCAAATGAAAGGGGAATAAGATACTTAGAAGAAGGAGTCTTGGTTTTTTGTGAAGCATTTGAAATTATTGGAATAAAGGTAGCCACCACCGGAGTATTGTTGATAAAGGCTGATATGCTTCCCACCACACTCATAATACCTAGTAAAGCCGTATGATAACCAGCCCGCATAAGGCGGGTCATTAATGGAGCTATACCTTCTACAATGCCGGTTTGGATAAGGCAATTACTGAGTATAAACATAGCGGCCACCGTTATAGTAGCCGTATTAGCGAAGCCCCCCACACCTTCTTCAGGGGTTAATACACCGCTTACTACCAATACTCCGATTATACTTAATGCAATATGGTCTACTGTAAAATATTCAGTAGCGAAGAGCACAAAGGCTATCACCACCACGGCAATTGTTACATATGCTTCATACCCCATACTTCATAAAGTCAACAAAAGCTTATAAGGTTCACAATAGCTCAATCCTCATCAGGCTCTGGGTGCCTTTGCTTTAAGACATAAGCCAGTAGCCAGGTAGTAATAAATGAAGTAGAGCTATACAGGACGGCTACTAATGCCATCTTATCATTTTCCAATAATGAGGAAGCAATAAAAATAGCCAATGCACTGTTTTGTAGTCCCATTTCAATAGCAATGGTGTAACGCCCCCGGTGAGAAATGCCCATATAAGCGGCTACAAAATAGCCCACCATCATGGTGATAAAATTCAACAGTATGCCGGGAAACAGGAGCATATAATCTTCCTTTAAATTAAAGCTGCGCCCTCCATCTTCAGAGAGGGAGACCAGTATAAAAATCAATACCAGTATGCCCATCAAAACATAGCGCAAAGGCCCTTTCATAGCTTTCACCCATTTTTGAGGCCCTTTTTCATTAAGGAACATGCCCGCCAATACGGGAAGGACTACCGTGCCGACCATATTCAGGAATATTTCACCAAAAGAAAGATTGATGCCTTGTTGGCTACCTGTAAATACATCTGTAGCCAGGTTTACAATAAAAGGAATAGTAAACAAAATCAGCAGACTATTAAAAGCTGTAAGTGAAACGGAAAGTGCTATGCGTCCACGTAGCAGAAATGTAACCAGATTAGAGGCGGTTCCACCCGGGCAGGCAGCAATAAGTATGAAGCCGGTTTTATACACATTGTCAATAGGCCAGAACCAAACCAATGCAAAAGCAATGACCGGTAAAAGGATCATTTGCAGAATAAGGCCAGTAATAATGGCTTTTGGTTTCCTGAATACCCTGGTAAAATCAGAGACCTTAATATTTACTCCAATACCAAACATGATCAGCGCAATGCCGGCCGGCACAATAAAATCTATAAGCTCTGACATAGATAAGGCTAGGAGTTAAGTGCTTCTAACCACCAGGTTTGCTTCTTGTTTTGCCTAACTTAAAATAGAGCGATACAAATGCAGGTAAGCTTCTATACAATGTGGCCAGCTAAACTGTTGTGCATAATTCTGAAGAAGCTTTTTCTGGTGAGACAGGTCGTTTTCAAAAAGGCTCAGTTGTTTTTTTAGCTCTGAAGCCATGGCTTCAGCTTCCAGCTTATTCCAGTAAAAAGCATGCTTGCCACCAATTTCCGGCAAACTGGAGAAGGTACTTAAAAAGACGGGAGCCCCCGCCAGCATGGCTTCAATAACCGGAAGGCCGAAACCTTCCGCCAATGAAGGAAAAAGGAAAGCCCGGCAATTTTTGTAAAGGGCATACTTGGTATCATTGGAAATACGTCCCGGCAAAATCACTTTTTCCTGTAGCTTCAGGTCCTGTATGAGTCTTTTCACTTCTGTACCGTAACCGGTTTCATGATTACCGGCAATAATCAGTTTATGTTCCGGAAAATGCTCAAGTAAAGGGAGTAATACCTTGAAGTTCTTTTTAGCTGAAAAAATACCAATCGAAAAAAAATAGGCCTGGCCACTGGCGTATTCCGGGAGGGTGGCATCCGGAAAGATTTGAAGTTCTACACCATTATGGATCACCACTGGCTCTTTTCCCTTAAGATCCAGATGTTCTTTTAGCTGACCGGCTGTATAGTGAGATATGGTGCTGATGCAATCAGCCCGATCCACATTTTTCTGAAGCTGTTTGAGATAACGCTGTGCTTTACCCTCCTTTTTTTCAGTCAGAAAGTTGAGGTCATGAATGGTAAGCAGCCAGGGGGTTTTACCATTAGGCTTATGTGATGGGAATTGATGTAAGCTGTGCCATAAATTAAAATTCCGCGTGAGGCCCGGAGCATAACGCTTTTGTAATGAAACAGATCGGTAAGTGTGTACTCCGGTAGTTTGAACCACAGCCTTACGAGCTTGTAGAAAAGTAATATCCAGATTTTGGGTACCAGCCCCGGTAAGATGCTTGTGAAATTGAAAACTGAACTCACCTAAACCCGAGTGGCGATTCTTCAATTTATAAAGGTCAACTAAAACAGAGCTCATTCCCGCTGAATAAAAGCGCCAAAATAGCCAATATTACACATAGCTTACCTGTTCTATCCAGTCTTTTGCGATTGTGAAGATAGTTTTCTCCACTTTTTTCATGGGAACGGAGTATGATACGGAAGGTACTCATATCTGGTTTTGGAAAGACGGATAAATCTTACTTTTGTTTTTTGATCCACTGAATGAACAAGGAAAAATCCGGTAATACCATAACCAAGGTAATTGTAATTCTCATTATTACGCTGGGCGTTCTCGGAGCTATTAGTTTTTATAGCTTTCAGAGTTACAGTGAGTTTACCGGGGCGGTAGACTCCCTATCTGAAAAGTCAGGGGATGAAGGGCTCTCGGAAAAGATCCTGGCCGACCTGAGTGAGCTGGAAGGCCATTCACGCACCTACTCCCTTACCAATGATCCTGATGATCTTTCCCGATACCTGGAAAAGGCCGGCATGACACAACAGGATATTGATCAATTGTATGTTCAAAGTGCCGGAACTAATTACCGCAGAGAGGTAGATACTTTGAGAGGGCTTTTCAAGTTGAAGATGCGCAGTTTTGAAGAATTGATCAATGTAAAGAAACGGGGACGTTATGATAAACGGACACGCGATGCCATACGCTTACTTTCACAAACGGATAGTACTATTTTATCGGATAGTTTATTAATGCCCAAGCAGGAGGTGATAACTACTACGGTGACTCAGCCGGTATCCAAAAAGAAGAGTGAAGAAGAAAAGAAGTCATGGCTGGGGCGCTTGTTTAGCAGTAAAGACGAGAAAGCTAAAAAAGACTCGGTAAGGAACCAGGTTACCCGGGAAAAAGTGATCAGTTACGACAGCTCCTATTTTGAAAAAGTAGATACTCTGATCAGTTCGGTAAAAGTGGCCCTGGCAGAAGCCGAGCAGATGCGGCAACTTCAGGAGGCCCGGCTTACCCGCCAGGAGAAGGATTTGCTGGCCAAGGACTTCAGAGTTATTGATAAGCTGCGCACCATCATATTAAAGATCAATCAGCTGGAACGTTTTAATGCCAACCGCAACAAGGCTGAGGCGTTAAACATTGCACGCTCTTCTTTTAGGAGTGTGATCATATTTGCTTTGTGCGGTGGGTTGCTGGCCATGCTATTGGTTTATCTGGTGATCAATGATATTTTACGGGAACGTGATTTGAAAAACAAGTTGGCCGTGGCTAAAGGTGAAGCAGAGCGTCTGGCCAACGTAAAAGAAGAATTCCTGGCCAATATGAGCCACGAGATTCGTACTCCGCTCAATTCCATAATCGGTTTTTCAGAACAATTGAATGAAACTGAACTTGAGCCCGCTCAAAAAGAAAAATTGCAGAACGTCAGGCGAAGTAGCGACCATCTGCTGATCCTGGTGAATGATATACTGGACTTTTCAAAAATAGAGTCGGGTAAGCTGCGGCTGGAAAGCATTGGTTTTAAGGTAAAGGATGTAATTCACGATAGTCTGCATACTTTAAGCCATCAGGCTCGTAATAAGGGTATAGAGTTGCGCAGTTATATTGATCCGGCCCTTAAAGAAACCATCCTTAAAGGAGATCCGGCCCGTTTAAAGCAAATTCTTATCAACCTGGCGGGCAACGGAGTAAAGTTTACGGATACCGGTTTTGTGAAGATCAGTGCCTATAAAGAACCTCTGAGCACCGAAAATTACCGGCTTCGTTTTGAAGTAGAAGATACGGGCAAGGGAATTGATAAGAACAAGCAACAAAGCATATTTGACGATTTCAGTCAGGAGGATAACACCATAGCCCGTAAGTTTGGTGGCACAGGGCTGGGGCTTACTATAAGCCGAAAACTGGTAGAGTTGCAAGGCGGTAAAATCTTTGTGCAAAGTGATCCTGGAGAAGGAGCCATTTTTACGTTTGTACTGGATTATGAGCCTGCTGAAACGGATGAATACAGTAGTAAATTTAATCCTGAAGCGGTGGAAATAGACCTCAGTGGCAAGTCGTTGTTATTAATTGATGATGATACCATGAACCACATATTGTTAAAACCTGCTTTTGAACGGTGGAACCTTGATATTTCATCTGTTTATAACGGTGAAGAAGGTCTCCGTCAGGCAGCAGAAAAACGATACGATTATATTCTGGTAGATCTGCAAATGCCGGGTATGGGGGGCTGGGAGCTTATTGAAAAAATAAGAACGGAAGAAGGGTTGAACCGGGATGCGAAAATTGTATTGTGTACCGCCAATGCGATGGTGAAAAAGGCGCCTGAAAATCTCATGAAAATGCTGGATGCCACTCTTTTAAAACCGTTTAAGGAATTTGAAATTGCTACCTTATTAGCGGGTTTTGCCGGACAAAGTAATCACATAAGCGGGGAAGGTGAAACCTTAAAAAATGTGTATAGCCTTACTAACTTCAAAACCTTTGCCAACCAGGATGAGGCTTTATTAATGCAATTTCTGGAATCATTTATTGAAAGTAATGAAGAAAGCCTGGATCTTTTGGAGGATTACTTTAAAAAAGGTGATTACGCCAGAGTAGGAGACACAGCCCATAAAATGAAAAATACCTTTGGCCAGTTGGAAGCCACGGCTGTAATGAGACACTTAATAGAACTGGAAAAATTAGTAGATGCCAACCAGCCTAAAAAACTGGTGCAGGAACACATACGTAAAACACGATCCCTGTCTGAAGAGATATTTGAAACTCTCAGGGCAGAGATTAGTGCTCTCGGGAATCCGGATTAAACCTTGAGGTCATATACCTTGATCTTATTATACAATGTTTTCCGATCTATATTAAGGAGTTTAGCCGCCTTGGTTTTGTTGTAACGCACCTGCTCCAGGGCCTCCATTATTTTCTGGCGCTCTAAAGCACCTTCCAGTTGTTTCAGGTCTTTTGAGTCTTTAAGGCTCTTAAAGTTTTTTTCACCATGCTGATAATGGATCACTTCGCCCGGTAAGGCTTCACTTAATACCGTATCACCTTTGGTAAGAAGTACAGAACGCTTAATTACATTTTTGAGTTCTCTAAGGTTACCGGGCCATGCATAAGCCTTTAAAAATTCCATAGTTTGTTCGTCAAAACCATTCACTTCTTTTTCCAGTTCTGTGTTGGCCTGGTCTAAAAAATGATGAGCAAACTGTGCGATCTCTTCCGTACGTACTCTCAGGGGGCTAATTTCAATTTTAAACTCATTCAAGCGGTGATAAAGATCTTCCCTGAAGTCTTTTTCTTCAATGGCATCCTGAAGGTTTTCATTAGTAGCAGCTACCAGGCGCACATCAACCGGAATGTCTTCACGGCCACCCACTCTGCGCACCACTTTTTCCTGTAATGCACGCAAAAGCTGCACTTGTATTTCATAACCCAGGTTACCTATTTCATCTAAAAATAAAGTACCCCCATTGGCATATTCAAACTGACCGGGTTTGTCATTATTGGCTCCCGTAAAACTGCCTTTCACATGGCCAAATAGTTCACTGGCTGCCAGTTCTCGTGAAAGAGCACCACAATCGATGGCTACAAAGGCTTGTCCCTTGCGTTTACTATGCTCGTGGATCTGCCGCGCCACATATTCTTTTCCGGTTCCGCTTTCACCTTGTATCAATACACTCATCCCGGTGGGGCCCACCAGTTCCACATATTCATTTACCTTACGTGTGGAGGCGCTTTTACCAGCTACAAAATCATTTTTACCGGCTATCATCCTGGTATTGCCGGTGCTGTGAAGGGAAGAAGAGAGAGCTGCAGACTGAGGTTTGTTTTCGTTGAGCTTTGCTACCGGTTTTTTAAGTACTGATTTCACCAATTCTAAAAGCTCTTCCGGGTTAACGGGCTTAGTAAGATAATCTGCGGCCCCAAATTTCATGGCTTTTACTGCCAGTTTAATATCTCCATAGCTGGTGAGTAAGATCAGTGGCGTATGGATACCTTCTTTATGCATGGTACTCAGCATTTCAATACCATCCATACCGGGCATACGGTAATCTGAAAGGATAAGATCGTAACTTTTCTTTTGAAGTGTAGCCAGGCCTTTTTCTGCAGTAGATACCGTTTCCGTTTCAAAACCCTTTTTTTCCAAAAACGATTTTAGCATCAGTAAAAAAGTGGTATCATCATCCACCACCAAAATTTTCTTGAGGCTTGTATTGTTGGTCATCGTGTTTTTATTTCCAAAAATTCCTATCCAAAATTAGCTTTTTTACTATTGGGGCCTGCTATAAGGAATGAAGCCATTGCGCTTTTAACACAATGGCTTCTACTCAACTCGAACAACTAAAAACTAAACTGCTATGTATAATCCTTATTTTTTTTCTTTTCGCAAAGTCATTGGTTTACCTTCCGTATCATATTTCAGGCGTAAGTCCTGACCTTGCTTATCCAGTTGAACCTCATACTTTACAATTTTTCCTTCATCATTTACCCATTTCCAGGATTTAATGATTTGAGCATCCTTGTAATTATCTAAAAGATCTTCTGAAATAGTTTCGGGAAGATTTTCAGAGGGTATATCTACTCTGCGATCTTTTTCCTGATCAATCACCTGTGTGGCGGCCGGGGTAGATTCCTTCTTCTCCTGTGCTTTCAGGTTCTGAACACTGGTTAGCGAAAGTGCAAGAACCATGAAAGCAACAAATTGAAATTTAAATGTTATTTGACTATTCATTTTCATAACTTTTATAGTGTGAATAATGTGCCGGAATACTTCTTTGGAGTTAAAACTCTCACAATAAGGATTTTAAGAAAATATCGGCAAAAAAGAAACGTGGAAGAATTCCCCAATACGTTGGGGATGGCTTCAATTGATAGGATTGATCTTATTCTCCGGATTTCCGTTCTTATCATACGTAACGGTCCATTCTTTAGGTCCTTTTTTAATCTCAACCATGTAACCAGTGTGCTTTCCACCGTTGGTAGTTTTATACGCCTTAATTATTTCCGCTGCGTGATAGTTATCAAGTATATCCATTTTCACTTCTTTAGGAAGTTCCTTGGCGTTGATCTCAGTCTTATCGTCTTCATTTTGTTCAAAAGAGATGACCGAAATTTCATTTAAGGCAAAGCCAAAAGTGCTTACAGTAGCAAGACTTAGAATAACCATAAAGGCTAAACTGATTGTAAAAGGTAAAATTGAAGATTTCATGGGTTTTGATTTTAAGTACGACATTTAACAGGGTAACAGGAAAATGTGTAAATAGTTGAGATTTAACAGCCTTTTAAGAAACACCACTGCCTGTTTTGACGTTACACTAGGCAAATAAATCATAATGTTATGGATTCAAATACTGTAAGCCCTGACGTAAGTTCCAAAATGGATATAAAAGATAAGATCATTAAGGCCTACAAGGAACATATACTCATGCATGGCACTGAACCTCCCAGCATATTTGCTTTTTGCAAGGAACTGGGTATTACTGAAGATGTGTTTTATGAACACTTCAATACCTTTGAGCAGGTGGCGGCCTCTTTTTGGAAGGAGCTTTTCCACAATGTGGCCGAAGAAGTAAAAGCTGAAGAAGGTTACACCGCTTACGAAGCCAAAGAAAAGCTGCTCACCTTCTTTTACGCCTTTTTTGAAGCCCTTAAACCACACCGTAGTTTTGCGCTGCTTAGTTTTAAAGACTCCGTTTCATTGCTTAAAAGAGATTCTCAACATCTTTCTGAGATGAAAAAAGACTTTAAACTTTGGGCAGCAGAACTGATAAATGAAGGAATACGAAAAGGCGAAATTGCCCAGCGCCTCAGAGTTACCAATGCGTATGATAATATCTTGTGGCTGCAATTTATGTTCTTACTGAACTTCTGGCGTAAAGATGGCAGCCACGGTTTTGAACGTACCGATGCCGCTATTGAAAAATCGGTGCGCTTTGGGTTTGATCTTATGGAAAAGAATGCTTTGGACAGTGCCTTTGATTTCGGGAAATTTTTGTTTCAGGATCGTTAGATGAAAGAACAAGATCATATTCCTACTTCGCGCATCAGTCGCACCGGGAATTTTTTAAAAACCGGAGCCAAAGTAGGTGGCAATTACCTTAAGTACTACAGTAAACGCCTGCTGGGCACAGATGATACCGATGGTCTGCAGCGTGAAAATGCAGAAGACATATACAACACATTAAGTAAACTAAAGGGTAGTGCCCTTAAAATTGCTCAGATGATGAGCATGGATGAGGGAGTATTGCCAAAAGCATATACGGATAAATTTACCCAGGCACAGTATTCTGCCCCGCCTCTTTCATACCCATTGGTGGTAAAGACTTTTAAGAGTCAGCTGGGTAAAGCTCCACAAACCCTTTTTGATTCTTTTTCTAAAAATGCGGTGGCCGCAGCTTCTATTGGCCAAGTGCACCGTGCCGAAAAAGATGGAAAAAAACTGGCGGTAAAAGTGCAATACCCGGGTGTGGCGGACAGCATTTCATCCGATTTACGGATTATCAGGCCTTTAGTGAGTACCATGCTTAATATCAGTTCTTCTGAAATGGAACATTACCTGGCAGAGGTAGAAGCCCGGCTTATGGAAGAGACGGATTATGAATTGGAATTGATACGCTCACAGACCATTTCCAAAGCTTGTTCATCTATTCAAGGTTTGGAATTCCCTGCCTATTACCCTGAATATTCGGCAGGACGTATCCTTACCATGGATTGGCTGGAAGGAAAACACCTGGATGAATTTTTAAAAGATGAACCGTCACAGGAGCTACGGAATCAATTGGGTCAGATACTATGGGATTTTTATGATTTCCAGATTCATGAATTAAAGCAGGTGCATGCAGATCCGCATCCTGGTAATTTTTTGTTCCGAGCAGATGGTACCATTGGCGTTATAGATTTTGGATGCATTAAAGAGTTCAGTCACGAATTTTATTCGGATTATTTCCAATTAATGATCCCCGAAGTAACTAATAATGACAGGGCTTTTGAAGAGTTACTTTTTAAACTTGACTTTTTATTGAAAGCAGACAGGAGCGAGGAAGTAGAGCATTTTAAAAAAGTATATTTTGAGGTGCACAACCTTTTGGCACAGCCTTTTTTTGCCGATGAATTTAACTTTGCAGATGATCAGTACTTCGCACGTATTTATGCCCTTAGTCAAGTGTATCAGAACGACAAGATGCTGAGGAAGGCTAAAGCGGCAAGGGGACCTCGGGATAGTATTTATCTCAATCGCACATATTTTGGTTTGTATTCATTACTCCATAAATTAGGTGCACGCATAAAAACACACTCAAGAGTAACAGGATTAACTGAACATTAAATAATATTCAAGGTTAATAGCGCATAAACAAATAACACTATTACCATGAAAAAATTAATTCTTGCTGCGCTGTTTACGATAGCAGTAGCTGCTCCGGCTGCATTGGCCCAGAATATATCACAAAATGCCATAGGTGTACGCTTAGAAGGCGATGATGGCATAGGGCCTGAAATTTCATATCAACGTGCTCTTGGTGACAACAACCGTTTGGAGTTGGACCTTGGCTTTCGCGATAGCCGTTATATAGATGCTTTTAAGTTTACCGGTTTGTACCATTGGGTATTTAATATTGAGGGTGGTTTCAACTGGTTTGTTGGTTTGGGAGCAGGTGTAGGCTTTGTGGACTATGATGATGACTGGCCCAGGAGAAATGATCCTTTTTACGATGATGATGATTACGAAACCGTATTTCTTACGTTGGATGGAGATATAGGTATTGAATATTCTTTCAGAGAATTAGGAGTGCCCATCCAATTGGCTTTGGACCTTAATCCTGAGATTGAATTGATCAATGAGTATTACGGTGATGATTTTGACCTGGACCTTGGATTTTCCATCCGTTACCAGTTTTAAAACATTACCATATTAAAATAAGAGGGTTTACTTCCTGTGGAGGTAAACCTTTTTTAGTTTTGTGAAACACCGATAAACTTAAGTAAGTGAATTATTGCAGCGCATGTGGACATGATATATTGGATTATCGTATCCCGCAGGGTGATCATTTACCCCGCTATGTATGTACATCCTGTAATACTATTCATTATAAAAACCCCAATATGGTGGTGGGCTGTCTTATAGTGAAAGATGGTAGTATCATGCTGGCCCGCAGAGGAATTGAGCCCCGTAAGGGCTACTGGAATCTCCCTTGTGGTTTTTTGGAAAATGAAGAGACTGTTCAGCAGGGAGCCAAACGTGAAGTGTATGAGGAAACCGGAGCTACTGTTAAGTTAGGCCCTCTTCATATGGTATACAACCTTCCGCATGCCAACCAGGTATATCTTATTTTTTTGGCGGAAATGGAAGATTCACATTACCACCTTACCGAAGAAAGCACGGAAATTAAATTCTTTCATCCTGATGAAATTCCCTGGGATGACATTGCTTTCTCCAGTAATGCTTATGCCCTGAAAAAGTACATTGAATTTGGGGAGGGTAATCCACACGCCACTTATATAGGAAGTTATTTTAAAGATAAGATCCGCTGATGCAGAAGAAAAACCTGAGCCTGGTGCATGAAGTACTGGCTCCTCAACAGAGTAATGAGAAACCGCCATTATTGATAATGCTCCATGGCTTTGGGAGTAATGAACAGGATTTATTTTCCATGGCGCCTATGCTCAACCAAAAATTCCTAATAGTGAGTGCCCGTGCTCCGCATCAATTACCCTGGGGAGGTTTTGCCTGGTATGAGATTAACTTTGAACAACTCGGTGAGGGGAAAATGAGTAACATTCCCCAGGCTAAAGAAAGTGTGAAGCGCATTGAAACTTTTGTGAAGGAGGTGCAGGAGGCTTACGGAGGTGATCCTGAAAACACCTGGTTAATGGGATTTAGCCAAGGCTGTATATTGAGTTATGCTGTAGCCATGCGCTCACCAATGAACTTTAAAGGTGTATTGGCTTTAAGTGGTTATATTCTTAAAGAGATCACACCAGATCAGTTTAACCCCGCAGAACTTCAGGAGCTTGTTTTTTTTGTGAGCCATGGTATACAAGATGACGTATTACCCGTAGAATGGGCGCGGCAATCTGTTAAAATACTGGAAAAGCTCAATGTGGAACACCAGTACTGTGAATACCCTATGGGACATGGTGTTATTCCTGAGTGTTTTGAAGATATAAAGAAGTGGTTAAAAACCAGGCAGGTGCTTTAGTATGGCTATTTCCCGGTATGGGTTGAATCATTTTCGGTATCAGGAGTTCTTTTATCTATCAGGCCTGTGGTCACGTAAATTATATCTACCTGTTCTAATGGCTCATCACTCATTTCCATTTTAATCTCTAATATCTTGGTGCGCTTGTCAGGATCAAATTCAAGAGAGCTGAGTACCATTTTTTCATAACCTATATAGGTAACTTCAACTATAAGGTTACCCTTGTTTAATTGATCGCCATAGAGCCTGAGACTAAAATTACCCTCATGATCAGTAGTGGTGCCGTTAATCAGAGGCCCGTTCGGCTCCCGCACCAGTACATTTGCAAAGGGCAGGGTTTGACCTGTTTCTTTATCTGAAAGGGTACCATACAGGTTATAACTGCCCTTGAATATTTCGTTCTGAATGGTATCTGTAGCTTGTGCAAAAGATTGACCCGGAGTTATTCCCAGTAAGGCCGCCAGCGAAAAAGCAGCCAATGTACCTGCGCCTAACTGGAACTTACCGGATATGGACCCGACCTGGTGTAAAGCAAAACGGCCGCATTCAACTCCGGAAACATCGGGTTCGTCATCCTTAGTAAAATCCCGGATGTGTTTTTGACACATTTGGCAATGGCGTTCTTTTTCTCCGGTAGTCAGCATCTGGTCCCATGAAACCGGGCAGGCATAACTTAAATGTACCTTTTTGCTCATATGGATTAGATAAAGAAATGAAAAAAGGGTTGCCGGGAATTCTAATTATTTGTGAAAGTTTTCTATGGCTTTGCGCACACTGCCTTCTTTTTTAAGCAAAGCCTCAGCTTCGGCAGCATTGATCTTAAGTTCACTCATGATCATACGGGTGCCGCGTTCCACCAGTTTGGTATTGGTGAGTTGCATATCCACCATTTTATTATCCTTTACCCGGCCCAGTTGTATCATTACAGATGTAGAGATCATATTGAGCACCAGCTTTTGAGCAGTCCCGGCTTTCATGCGGGTGCTTCCCGTAACAAACTCCGGCCCCACTACTACCACTACGGGAAAATCAGAAACGCGGATTACTTCAGCTTCATTATTACAGGTAATACAAGCCGTAATGATGCCTTTACGCCTGCAATCTTCCAGTCCTCCTATCACATAAGGAGTGCTGCCCGAAGCCGCAATACCAATCACCACATCGTTCTCAGCAATACCATGATCTTTAAGGTCTTTCCAGGCCTGTGTACGGTCGTCTTCAGCAAATTCTACTGCTTTGCGTATAGCCACATCGCCACCGGCCATCAGTCCGGTTACCCAATTGGGGTTTGCGCCAAAAGTGGGTGGAAGCTCGGAGGCATCCAGAATACCTAAACGGCCACTGGTACCGGCCCCGATATAGAAGAGGCGTCCACCGTTTTTCATTTTGGAGACGATGCTTTCTACCAGCGCTTTAATGGCTGGTATCTGCTTTTCCACAGCTACCGGAACTTTATGATCTTCTGCGTTGATATGACGCAACAGGTCTTCAACCGGCATTTTTTCAAGATTATGGTGCAGGCTGTCACTTTCCGTGGTTTTCATGCTTACGTATTTTTCCTGATAAGGGCCATAAAGAAACCATCGGTTTCAGCAGAAGGGTTTACCCGTTGTTGGTCTATCAATTCAAAATCAGAATGGGATTCCAGGAATTGTTCTACCTGCGTTTCATTCTCAGCACGTAGTATGGAACAGGTAGCATATATCATTAAGCCCCCGGTCTTCAGCATTTTAGAATAATCATTAATGATATCCCGTTGCATTCGCTGAACCCGCTCCAGATGTTCGGGTTGTAATTTCCATTTGGTATCCGGATTACGCTTGATCACCCCGGTGCCTGAGCAAGGGACATCCAGTAGTAAACGATCAGCAGCGCCCTGCAGGCGCTTGATCACTTTAGTAGAATCAATAAGCCGGGTCTCAATATTATGAGCGCCATTTCGTTTAGCCCGCTTCTTCAGTTCGTTGAGTTTCCAGCCTTCCACATCCATGGAAATGATGGAACCCTTGTTCTCCATCAGAGCTGCCAGGTGTAAAGATTTACCTCCGGCCCCGGCACAGGCATCAATTACCCGCATGCCGGGTTTTACCTGTAGGTAAGGCGCAATAAGCTGTGAGCCACCATCCTGAACTTCAAATAAACCTTTTTGGAAACTGGGGTTTCGGAAAGTATTCTGACGCTCTTCAATTATAAGACCTACTTCATTTTTACCAAAGGAATGGGTTTTTATGCCTTCTTCCTTCAATACGCTTTTTAGTACATCACGATTGGTTTTCAAGGTATTGGCTCTAATGATCAGTTCAGCCGGACGGTTAAGTTCTGCGGCTAACTTAGGCCATTCTTTACCCAATTCATTTTTGGCCAGCTCGTTAAACCATATAGGGAAGGACTGCTGTACACCAACGTCTTTAGGCAGATGAGCTTTAGCCCGTTCCACATCAAAATCTTCCATGGCTTCCAGGCTCTTCCAGTCTTCTGGTAATTCATGCCCTTTACTAAGCCACCATATTCCGAAAAGGCGGTATAGCTCTCTGCGCTTAAGGCTGGGTTCTTTTCCATAAAGTTCCCAGAGATAGCGCCACCAGCGTACCATTTCATAGGTGGTTTCTGCAATAAAAGCACGGTCTCGGGCACCCCATTGCCGGTTGGATTTCAATAATCTTTCCAGCACTTTATCTACATAGTAGTTTTTGCCGAAGGAGGTTTCCAGCGCTTCCATTACGGCAGCTACCAGGTTTTTATGGAGCCTCGGACTGGTTTTCTTTTGTGTTTTAATGGGAATATTTTTAATAAAGAGCCGGGTACTGTGCCGGTTCTGCTTCGTTCATAATAGAATAAACCGCCTCAAAAATGTCATCTACGGAAGGCTTACTGAAGTAATCACCATCTGTACCATAGGCCGGGCGGTGAGCTTTTGCAGTAAGGGTAGTGGGTTTGCTATCCAGGTATAGATAGCCGTTTTGTTCTTCCAGTACCTGTTGCAGTATAAATGCACTGGCTCCGCCAGGCACATCTTCATCCAACACCATCAGGCGGTTGGTTTTCTTTACACTTTCTACAATCTGATGATCTAAATCAAAAGGGAGCAGGGATTGAATATCAATTACCTCAATGGAAATACCGAAGTCCAGCAGTTTTTCTGCAGCTTCCATAGCCAGGCGGCAATTACTGCCGTAGGTAACCAGCGTAAGATCCGCTCCTTCGCGGATGGTTTCGGTTACACCCAGCGGAGTGCGCAGCTCACTCAGGTTAGCCGGTAGCTTTTCCTTTAAGCGGTACCCGTTCAGGCATTCTATAATAAGAGCAGGATCATCAGAATCCAGCATAGTATTGTAAAAGCCGGCTGCCTTTGTCATATTACGGGGTACCAGTACGTGTATACCACGCACTGAATTGATAATAGTGCCCATTGGGGAACCGCTGTGCCAGATACCTTCCAGCCGGTGTCCGCGTGTACGGATAATTACCGGAGCTTTTTGTCCGCCCTTGGTGCGGTATTGAACCGTAGCGAGGTCATCACTCATGATCTGCAAAGCGTAGAGCAGGTAATCCAGGTATTGGATTTCAGCAATAGGGCGTAAGCCACGCATGGCCATACCAATACCTTGTCCTAAAATAGTAGCTTCACGGATACCGGTATCAAATACACGATCTTCTCCATGTTTGTCCTGCAAACCTTCCAGCCCTTGGTTTACATCTCCAATCTTACCACTATCCTCGCCAAAGATGAGTACGTTGGAATGTTCGGCCAGAATACGATCAAAGTTTTCGCGTAAAATGATACGGGCATCCACATCCTCAGAGCTTTCATTGTAAGATGCATCTACACCTTCAATTTGTAAAGGACTTTGGCCAGATTGGCTGGTGAGAAAGTCGTTGTAACGATCTTTATTTTCAGAGGCTGAGTTTTGCAGCCACTCTTTAAGTGTTTCTTTTTGTGGAGCCTCTGATTGTGTAAGGTAACGTAGTGCTTCACGGGCTGCTGAAACAGCATCTTTGCGGAGTGGATCTATATCAGATCGTAAACCGGAGGCCAGTTTATTTAATCGATCAGGATTGGCAGAGGCACTGGCTAATTCTTCCAGTAAGCCGGCCACCTCATTAAGTTCTGCTTTAATAGGTTTCAGGAATTCCTGCCAGGCATTGGCCTTAGCCGTACGGGCAATTTTTTTAGCGTCTTTTTCTATTTCATCCAGCTCCTCTTCGGTAAAGAGTTCATGTTGAATGATCCATTCACGCATTTTACGAATGCAATCAAAATCCTGCTCCCAGTTGAGGCGTGCTTTATTTTTATAACGTTCATGAGACCCGGAAGTAGAGTGGCCTTGCGGTTGTGTAAGTTCACGAACATGCACCATTACCGGAACATGTTCTTCACGCGCAATTTTTTCAGCTTTTTCATACGCCTCTATTAAAGCACGGTAATCCCAGCCCTTCACGCGGATAATTTCAAAACCAGCCTGATCATCAGTACGCTGAAAGCCCTTTAATATCTCTGAGATGTTTTCTTTGGTGGTTTGATATTTACTGTGTACGGAAATACCATAATCATCATCCCAAACAGAGATAACCATGGGTACTTGTAAAACACCTGCGGCATTAAAAGTTTCAAAAAACAGCCCTTCGCTGGTGGAGGCATTTCCAATAGTTCCCCAGGCTATTTCATCTCCTTTTTTGGAAAACCGTGTCTGATCCTGCAGATCTTTATTGTTGCGGTACACCTTAGAGGCTTGTGCCAGTCCAAGTAGCCGGGGCATCTGGCCTGCGGTGGGAGATATATCAGCAGATGAATTTTTTTGTTCGGTAAGATCTTTCCAGTTGCCATTTTCATCCAGGCTGCGAGTGGCAAAGTGGCCATTCATCTGGCGTCCTGCAGAGGCCGGCTCGTTTTCAAGCCTGGTATCTGCATATAAGCTGGCAAAAAGCTGTTGGGTGGTTAATTCGCCAATAGCCATCATAAAAGTTTGGTCACGGTAATAACCGGAACGGAAATCTCCGTTTTTGAATACTTTGGCCCAGGCTATTTGGGCTACTTCCTTACCATCGCCAAAAATTCCGAATTTGGCCTTTCCGGTAAGAACTTCCCTGCGGCCAATAAGGCTTGCCTCACGGCTTTCTATAGCCAGGGCATAATCTTGTTTTACGTCCGCCTTAAATTCCTCTAAAGTCAGTTTTTCTTCCTGTGTGCTTGTCTCACTCATAGTCTATAGGATAATGTAAAAAAGAAGATTTGCAAATGTAGCCAAAAATTGACGGAGGCAGCTTGCAGTAAGACTTTGCTACCGTGAATGAAAATAAATAAGCCCTCAAAATTAAAGGAGCTGGCTATTAGGGTCTTATGTGTGTCACGATATTTTATACGCGGCTTATCAATCTGAAGGTGTAATAAGATTCGTACTTGAAGTATAACATTTTTAAAACACCTGAATAGTATGAAATCAATTAAAAGAAATTTATTGGGAACCGCAGTGCTTGCACTTTTAATGACGAGTGGTCTGTTTGCTCAGAAAAACCCAATGGTAGGAGGAGCAGAAATGAGCCCTGAAAAAAATATAGTTGAAAATGCAGTTAATTCAAAAGATCACACCACTTTGGTAGCAGCGGTAAAAGCTGCTGGTTTGGTTGAAACGCTTAAAGGAGATGGGCCGTTTACCGTATTTGCTCCTACTAATGATGCGTTTGAAAAGTTACCGGAAGGAACGGTAAAAACTTTATTGAAGCCTGAAAATAAGGAGAAACTTAAAGCAGTATTGACATATCATGTGGTAGCCGGTAAATGGAGCGCTAAGGAAGTAATGGCCGCCATTAAAAAAGGTAAAGGCGAAGCCGTAGTGAAAACGGTTCAGGGTGAAGAACTGACACTTATGACCAAAGGCGATAAGGTAATGATTAAAGATGCTCAGGGTAATGTGGCCACTGTTACTATTGCAGATGTTATGCAAAGCAATGGTGTTATTCACGTAATTGACACGGTCCTTTTGCCCTGATTTATCAGGCATAACAAGGAAAGAAAAGCGCGGCCCCTGGCTGCGCTTTTTTATTTTTAATAATAACCTCTTCGAATGCGTTCCAGTATTTTTCCAAAATCCGCATTCAATACAAAACGAACATTTTCAAAATAGGCAGGCTGGTTAAAGAAACTTATATCCTGATTAGCGAAGGGCAAGTAGAACTCCAGGAAATCGGTAAACGGGGCTATACGCACACCGTAATCCCAATACGGGCCGTTTCCATCCACTAACCCTATGTCGCCAAATACTCCGAAAGCCCACCATATTGGTACAGAAAGTCCTGAGGTAAGCAGGTAATCATCTGCAAAAACATTGGTTTCACTTTTAAACCCTCCATCGGTTACAAAAAATTGTCTGCTCCATATCCCGCTTTCATCCGAGCGACCGATAAAGGAATAATCAAAAAGATAATCCTGCGTGCCACTTAAGCCTAAACTATAATAATTGTTATTGATACCTTGTTTTGAAAATTCATTGTTGAGGAAAACGCCACCAAAATGTCTCCATATCAGCCACTTTTTATTGGGAAGCATCCAGCGTAAATCAGCTTCGGCTGTAAAGCTGCTAAACTGATTACCGTATTGAAAACCCGCTCTCAGTGTGATGGGGTTCAATACATTTATATCTTCATAAGTATAGTCTGCGGTAAGTACGGTGTAACTGGCGTTACTGATTTCATTGCGCAAGCCTTCAAAGAAGTTGGGTAATTCCCGCTCCACGGTTACTCCCCGAAAACGGAGTTTTTGCAATACTGTACTTTCACCATAGTTCCTGCGGAAATAAAAGCTAATGGATGGGGAAAGTCTCAGATAAGCCAGGTCCTCATCGTAGTGGTAATAGCGGCCAAAAAGGCCGGTGGAAATACGGTGGAAAGGCCCGCCTTGTGGCGTAAAGTTAAAGAGCATACTCCCGTAGCCGGTAATCTGCCCCGTGCCGGTGGAGTACTCAGGTCCAATTACATATTCAAAAGGCTTATCTACAAAGGTATTACTGTTGTAAAGGGAAATACCCAGCAATAATTGATCATAAGCGTTGTAGTTAGCAGTGGGCATCCAATACAACTGGGTTTTCCGGGGGTTTTCAAAACTGGTAAAAAATTGCAGGCGCAAGGGCTCAGCCTTTTTAAAAAGACCATGCGTACGTATGCTGTTATTCTTTTGAGTAAACTCAGGAACTGATTGATGGTAGTTTACAATGACTTTATCAAAATCAGCATGGTACATCTGCACTGTTTTGGTACCCGTATGACCCGCAAACCATTCTGTGATCACTACCTGATTATCCTTAATACCGCTTAAGGAAAATGGCATAAGTGAACTACCCTTATTGCTAATGGTTGCGGTGGTTACGGTAGGGCAGTGGTCTGTGGCAAGAATGGCGTAGTCGCTTTTACACGCTTTTTTTACTAAGTCATTGAAAAACCAATCCAGGTCACCGTAGAAGTAAAAGGCTATGCTTTTCTTTAATGCTGTGGTCCCGGACTTTTTTCCCCGGTTTTCCAGGTAGAACTTACGCAGGGCACGGTTAAAGGCCCGTTCTCCGGTATATTCTTTTAAGTGGCTTAAAGCCAGGTAAGTTTTTCCTTGTGCAGAAGCTTCATAATTCAAACGGCTTAGTGAATCAGCCGGGGTGCCCATAGGCTGATCCAGCCCCTGACGCGCCAGGAAAAGAAAAAGTAACTGGTTTTGAAAATCGTAATCAAATTCATCCAGTTCAAAAAAGCGACCTACCAGTGAATTACTGAAAGGGAGCCACTTTTTATCAGGATAAATGGTTTTAATGAACTCGTATTTATAAAAATAGGGCAGTCCCCTGGCCAGCCATACATCTTTAAAACCGTTGGGGGCCATTTGGTAGCGAAAGAGCTGTTCTGCCCGGGCATGAGCCAGTTCTGAAGCCAGTTTAAAATTGGAGGATGGATATTCCAGGCTTAATACACCATCGCTTTGAAACTCACCTTCTTTATCATCCAGTATAACTAAATCATAGGTGCGGGAAAAGTCATCGCCAATTTGCGAAGCAAAGAAATCATTCACCTGTTGATTGAGGCTTCGCATGATAGATGGGATATAGGGGTCATCACTTGTAGAGTATACATTAACACTATCATTTACCGGAAAAAGAAAGAAGTTTCGGGAAATATAGAACTGCAATGAACTTGTAGCGGGATGATGAAATCTGAGCGTTTTTTTCCGGCCGGGTACACCATTCATTTTTAAGAAGGGCTGGGCACGCAACTGTTCCAGTTTGTTCTGCTCAGTTTTATCCTGTAACCTGGCGTTGCTAACTACTACCAGGTCTTCATCAAGGGTAAACGAAACATAATAGTTATCAAAACTTTGATAAAGGTCATTCTGATAGGTTACGGGGTTCAGTTGCCAGCCGGCAGAGTCCAGCATAGCCATACGCGGCAGCCAATTAATGATGCGGTATACTTCACCATCATAGCCAGTACCGTTAAAACGGGCATCCGGCAGACGAATTTCAAAGCGGGTTTTAATTGTAAGCGAATCTCCAGGCTTTAAATGCCTGTCAAGAACGATGCGTACAAACTCACAATCATCACAAGCCGGATATGCTTTACCATTCACTTCCAATTCAGAAAGATTGATAAAGCCTTTCTCTTTTTCATCAGCATAATAAAGGTCTACATCCTGAAAGGCAATGAATTGCTCTTGCAGTAAAGAACCTCTCCATTCCAATGACCGTGGAGGCAGGTGTAGATAAAGGTCTTTTACTGTATCACCGCTTTGATTGTAAAAAGAGATGTATTGTGAACCGCTTAACGTATGATTGGAATCATTGAGATCCAGTTCAGCCTGATAGGAGTGAGGTTGCGCATTTGATATCAGGGTTAACCCTAAAAGAAGGAAAATAAAGAAGTAACGCAAGGTCTCAGTTTTGCCACAAATATAAAAACAGCCCACCGTGAAACGGCAGGCTGTTTAAAAAAACAAGCAATGAAAGAGTTGAGGACTAGATAATGGTATATACCGGCCCTCCGGTAAGGGCAAGGGTGTATATGGTTTTACTTTGAGCCTGAGAGATCTGCAAATGTTCACCGGTATTGGCCGTATCCTGATCTTTTTCAGGAAAACCGGTATCGGTATTTTCCTCTTCAGTGACCTCCGGAAAGGAATCTTCCTTTTTGCGGGTTTTTAAACAATCTGAGCATTCCAACCCTTTTTCTGTCATCGTCCAGGTATGGTCTATCATGTCAAAGTCCCATACATTATCCACATTTTTGATATCGTAAATAATGTCTACCATGTCTTGCCCCAGGTATACGGACTTGCCCACCGGCAAATACAGGGTGATAAACACTTCCTGATCGCGGAAGGGCGTATTCTCCGGCAAGAGGTAGTAGGATGAAAATTCAAGTACATCAAAAGAAGGTTCTGTTACAGTATACTGCACTGTTTCGGCATTGTTACGTGCCACCCTTCGGTTTGCGCCCTGGGCTGTAACCTTGGTTTTGAGATGGAGAATACTATCGGGTGATGCGGCAATATCAAAGTATACTTTGGTGAAGGCATTACCCTCCTCCAGCTGCATCCAGCCGGCTGAGAAACCATCATCTTCAAACATCCGGTACACATCATCTTCATTGATGTGCAGTTTCAAAAGATCCGGAACATTGGTAATATCTCTTTCGGTAGTGTAAAAAGAGCGGTCGTCAAACTCAGTACCAATGCGGATACCAGCTACCAAAACCATTATGAAGCCTATTATGGCGGCCAGTATTAGCCCATTGCGCACTCCACTGGTTAAACGGTCCAGTTTAAAGATGATCCGTACTCCAAGATAAATGATAAGGGTTAAGGGGGCCAGTACTAGCAGCGCAATCCCAATAAGGAGCAGGTTGTAGTGTGCTTCACTGACGGTTACCAGTGAGAAGAACTTAAAAAGATCACCAAAGGCATAACTGTCACCCATTAGCTGAAAACCACCCGTAAATAAAGCGGCAACCAGAGCGAACAGCACCAGGAAACCAATAAAGATGAAGAAGAAGCCAATGAGTTTTAATACAAAACGCAGGATAAGCTTAAGGGCGTTGATTATAAAATCTCCTGCGTCCCTAAGGAAATCACCAGCATGACGGGCAGGCTTACCGTAGTCATAGTCAGAGGCCTTACGGGTGAAATCCTTTACGTTCTTTCCCAGGCTACCCATTTCATCGCGGATGGATTTTTCAATATTGGAAATATTGACCGTTTCACCGCGCATTTGCAGTTTTTCAGCTGTAGTGTTCGCCTTGGGAACCACCAGCCATAAAATGAAATAGAACAGTATTCCAAAGCCACTGAAAATAAGCACCACTATGAGTAAACGCATCCATAACGGATCAATATTAAAATAGGCAGCTAAACCTGAAGCCACTCCACCCAGGATACGGTCATCGGGATCGCGGAAGATGCGTTTTTTGGGTGTGTAATACGTGTCTTCGAATGATCTTTTGGAGTTTCCATCTTCTTCAGGGTCAAGATAATCTTCCGGTTTACCCATTATAGAGATCACTTTTTCTACGTCAGCGGTAGAGATCACTTCTTTGGCTTTGGTAGTTTCTTCACGAAAAAGTTCAGCTATGCGGACTTCAATATCCCGGATAATTTCTTCTCCGCCTTCAGCTGTAGAGAATTGTTGTTTTAAGGTAGACAGGTACCTCTCCAGTATATGATAGGCATCTTCATCAATGTGAAATATGAGGCCTCCAAGGTTGATATTCAGTGTTTTATTCATTGCTATTTGGTTTTTTTGTGGTTTTTTCAACGGCCATCACCAGGTCGTTCCAGGTCGTGTGTAATTCAGTTAAAACAGATTCGCCTTTATCCGTAAGTGAATAATACTTGCGGGGCGGCCCTGATTTGGATTCTTCCCAACGGTAGGAAAGCAGGTCAGCATTTTTAAGACGGGTAAGAAGTGGGTACAATGTACCTTCTACCACAATCATTTTGGCCTTTTTCAGGTGCTCTATAATGTCTGAGGCGTAAGCATCTTCCCTTTGCAGAAGAGCGAGGATGCAAAGCTCCAGCACACCTTTGCGCATCTGGGCCTTTGTGTTTTCTATATTCATAATTGTTTTCGTTAGATCTTAACAGGAGGCTCAGGCCTCTTGTATAACTTTTAGTTTACCATCTACCGAGATAAGGAAAGCGCGCCCATCATCATCTTTGATCAGCAGGTGCACCTGCCGGTAGTAGTTGTTATTCTTTTTGCCATACATACGGAACTGGTGGGTATCACTGGAATAATTAAAGTTATAGGGGATTGCAGGATATCCTAAACGTTTTATTTCCTGATCAAGATGGGAGAGGATCTTGTTGCACTCATCTTTTTTATCAAATGCAATAAAACGCATCCTGTAAATATCACCGCTTACATTCCTGATCTTTTCTTCCCATTCCACATCAATATCCACCGCATCCAATAATTCTTTGGTAAAGGTGAAGGAGATGGTATTGTCGCGTTGAGCGTATTCTTCAAATACTTCAGAGAACCCGGCTTTATCCTGTGCAAATACCTTGTGGCTGGTTGCCAATATTATGAAGGCCAGTATCACAGGAATCAGAATTGATTTTTTCATCATGTAGTTTATTTCGGTTGATCTTGCTTTACGGATTCTCCGTATTGGCTATACAAAGATATAAACAAAAGATAGTACTATGCAATACAAAGTACTATAATAAATTTTTAAACTCTGATTTACAGTTGTTTAAATTTTAATCTAAATCCTTCATAGTGTGATTGTACTGCCGAAACAGAGACAGAGCTTGTTGAACGGACACCGGTTTTTCACCATTTTCGATCCTTTTGCGGGCCAGTTGGTGCTGCACTTTAAAGTGATGGATTAATACCTTCCAGGCGTAGAAAAGGGAGTACTGCGGATCATAAATATGGGCTGGTTCGGAATTAGCTCCGTTTACTTCTATCAGCACCCTGTCTTTTCCAGCTTTCAGTCCTTCCCAGTTGCAAAAACGAATATCCATGCGGCCATATTCAAAGCCTGGCAGGCTTTGAGCTATTTTAATCAGGCTTTCAGAAAGAGTGTCATCCAGATGATGGCTGGCATCTTTAAAGCAAGTGCCCAAACGGTGATTCCCAATGGATCCCAGTTTGAAAACCCGGTCCTCTTCTACCACTTTTTGCAGGGGATATGTTTTGTTTTGCTTCCAGCGTTTCAGTTGCAAAAAAGCGCGTTCATTTTTTCGGATGAGCAGCTCCAGATTTGATTGCCCATCACCGGTTACATGCAAAAACTCACGTTCCATAAGTGAACTGACTTTCCATTTTCCAGTTTCAGGGTCTTGAATCAAAAATGCACCTATCTCTTTTGGATAATCAAGAAAGGGCTGAAGGATGAAATCAAAGCCGGGTTTGGGTTTCCATAGCCTTAGTTCCTGTAGTGAATGTATTATTTCAATACCCTTCCCACGCATACCCCGGTCTGGCTTAACAATAAGGGGGAAATTTATTGCTGCCTCTTTGAGACTTATAATCAGTTGGTCAGCAGAAGTACCAGTCTTAAAAAGTAAAGTAGCAGGCATATAGTTCTGTGGAGTTTTCAGATACATGTCCCATTTGGATTCTTCCAGTATTCCACCATAGCGCATATAGGGTCGGTTTACAACGGTTGGAAAGCTTAAACCGGAATGCAGACTATTCCAAAAATACTGGATTAATAAGGGGATATATACAATTTTCCAGGGCCAATATTCCCAGTTTAACAGTTGAATACGTATTCTTCTAAAACGATCCCGGAGATTCATCGTGGGGAAGATGCATTTTGTCTTCAGTGGCATGGACAAAATCGTGGTAAAGTATATGGGTAGAATTGGATATGTGCGAAATTTGAGTGAGACTCACAGTTTTGAGTATTCCCCAACGGCTCATAACCAGATCATTTTCCTGATCTCCGTCTCCGGCACTCAAATGGAAACGGGTCATATTCTCAGGACTTAACCGGGGTTTATGAGAAAGCCAGTTTTCAAACCACTTTTCACGTTTAGTGCGTACTTCTTCGGTGTATAGTGTGGTACTGGACCAAATATGTGTTTGATGCATATCCAGCTCATGAAGTAAGGTGTTTTGTTCATTATGAATGAGCTTAAACAAGCCCGTGGGGTGCCAGATAATGAGAGTGAAGGGTTCTATATCATCAAAGTCATATTCCTTATAGAAATGCTCAGGGTTTTCAAAGTCAAAACTCTCCAAAACCACTACTCCACGACTTTTCCTATACGAGCTTTTGCGGGTATGGGGCTCGCTTCCCCCGTTTAAAATGCAAGCCGATATCTTACGGTTGGAGTATGCGATCCAGGTGCCCTTAGCTTCCAGGTCTTGTGGAAAATAAAGTGTTTGCTGGCTTCTTGTCTTTTGAATAATGGTTTGAGAAGAAGGCCTGTCTTGCCGTTCATCCCGGTTGTGTGTGAAAATATACCCGTTTGCAAGCGGAATGTAGGTAAGTGTACACATATTCAGGAAACTTTTTGAACCTGGCAATTTTTCTGAATATTCCTCCAGGTGCTGCGTGCCACACCAAATTGTTCAGAGAGCTCTATACCCGGGCGAATGGACTCGATAGCAATACGAATAATAGCCATGTGATGTACTATATGTTCCAGGTTATAGGCTAATTCACGACTGAGGGAAGAAGCACTGCGGCTACAGTCATTGCCTGTTTCACTGTAATCTCCCTCTACAAACAGGCTGCGATCACTTTGTATGGAGTTAATGATACTGCTTATTTTCTGCAGTTGTTCAATGGCTTTGGCTTTGTTGTTTTCCAGTATAAAGCTTCGCTTACGTAAATCGTAATTCAACACTTGCGTGTGGCATTCCAGAAGAGTATCGTAAAACTCTATAATATGGCGAATGTGCTTTCCAATACTATTGCCGTGAAGCAGTTTTATATCCCGATTGTAATCCTCATTGAGAATAAGCTCTAAAAAGTGAATGAGCTGTGCAAGGGCATGAGCCGTTTCGTCCTGCAGATTTTTCATAAAGTTCCTGAGTTTCCTGTCTGATAAATGATGGTTGAGCAAGTAGAACAATCATTTATATTACCTGCAAATAACAAATTTTTATCGGGTTAGGAATGTCAGGGAAATACCTTATTCAAGATTCTTAGCTGCAATGGCTTCGCGGTTATGATCCGTTATTTCTTTCAAATCTTTATTGGATCGTCTTTTTACCGGGCGGATGATGAGCCTTATTTTCTTATCATAACTGAAATAATTGATCACCCAGTTCATAAGCACCACTAAACGGTTTCTATAACCCACCAGGCCGCGCAGGTGTACTACCATCCAAAGTAACCAGCCCATAAAACCACCAAAATGAAGACGGTTTAAGTCGGCAACGGCTTTATTCCGTCCTATAGTGGCCATCGTGCCCAGGTCATTATATTCAAAAGCTATAGGCTCTTTATTTTTAGCCCAACGCACAAAATTCCTGGCCAGGTTAAGGCCTTGCTGAATAGCTACCTGCGCCAGCATAGGGTGCCCTTTAGGAGTTTCATCGGTAACCATAGCAGCTACATCACCTAAAGCAAATATATTTTCAACACCTTTTAGCTGATTGAATTCATTTACCAGGTAGCGTCCTTTTTCAACAGAATCATCCGGGATACCATGAATAAGCGTTCCCTTTACCCCGGCTGCCCAGATAAGGGTGGAAGCGGGAAGGTTTTTTTTGTTAGTGGTCACCGTATCACCGTCATAGGCTTTTACCATCGTATTTAACCATACGTGTACGCCCAGTTTATCCAGGTAGGTT